>CAZMVQ010000020.1:0-14421 GCA_964569865.1 uncultured Devosia sp. | reverse complement strand
GTTTACAGCAATCCAAGTTTACAGCAATCCAAGATCCGGAACAGCTTCAATGGTCTGGAACTCTTCGTTGATCAGAGTTCCATTCTCATCCTTGGCCACCCGGCGAATGTAAACATTCTGGGTGATGTGGCGGGTCTCTGGATCAAGAGAAACCGGACCGCGCGGGGATTCCCACTCCAAGCCACGTACAACATCAACGGCCTTGGTGCGATCTGAACCAACAGCGGCAATCATCTGATAGAGCACATGGGCTCCGTCATAGGCGCCGACCGAGGCAAGGTTTGCAACAGATCCGGGGAACATTTCGTCCAGCTTGCTGGTGAATGCCTGATTGAGATCAGAAACGTGAGCGGCGGAATAATGATAGGCTGTTGTCAGCCCGATTGCCGCATCTCCAAGAGCTTCAAGAGTTGTTTCGTCAGTTTCACCGGTTCCAAGGAAGGTAATTCCGGCATCTTTCATTCCGTTTTCATTATAAGATTTTACGAAAGCAAAGGTCGGGGGACCAGCGGGTAAAAAGGCAAATACCGCATCCGGGCTCTGATCTTTGATCCTCTGCATAAAGGGCGCAAAATCAGTGGTCGATAAAGGCATGCCAATAGCGTCCAGAACTTCTCCGCCAAGATTTTCAAAAGCGGTGGTAAACGCCACTTGCGCATCATTGCCAGGGCCATAATCGGTGACAGAAATCACAACGGTTTTAATGCCCTGTTCCCATGCCCATTCAGCCATTGGCACAGATACCTGCCACAGGCTGAACGATGTGCGAACAAAATATTCAGACTGCAAAACAATCGAAGATGTTGCAGCATTGAAAATAACTGTTGGAACTTCAGCCTCGTCAATAAGCGAAGCGACAGAAAGAGCATTCGGCGTGAACACCAGGCCGCCCAGATAGTCGACTTTTTCACCGATTATCAGCTCTTGAGCCAGCGACTTGGTGCCGCTTGGATTTGGGCCACCAGAATCCTTATAGATAAATTCAACTGTGTGTCCGCCTGCTGTTTCCCCATTCTGGGCCACATAGACTTCCACAGCTTCCTGAAACTGTTTGCCCCAAATGGCAAATGGCCCCGAAAACGGAGCGATAACGCCCACTTTTACTGTGTGATCAGCGAGGGCGGCGCTAGCCATCACCATCGAAATGGCACCAATACCAGCCATTAGTTTAATTGCTTTTTTCACTTTGTTCCTCCCACGAAAACAAGTTCTAATTCTTTTGTAGGTCCGCCATTAAGCTGAAAACTTATCAAAGCGTGACCGGGTGCAGACACTCCAGGTGCCATCCACCCTTATTTATGGTGTTTTCAGCATTGAATTATTGCATGGGAATTTCCAATTGATTGTTCAGTATCCGCTATAAGTAATTGCTATAGAATTATTGTGTTGAGTAAAAAAATCGGCCAGTCTTCACATCGTAATTGAAGATGAAAAGGCAACTGAACAAAAAAATCAGTTTCAAGTTGGATAAGGGAGAAATTAGATGTCTACATTTTTATTAATACACGGGGGATGGCACGCCGGTTGGTGCTGGGACAAGGTAAAGCCATTGCTTGAAGCGCAGGGGCACACGGTTATGGCTCCGGATTTGCCGGGGCATGGCTCAGACAATACCCCGTTGCATGAAGTAACCATGGATAAATACGCCCGCGCCACGGTGGATTTTGCCAGCTCTGCATCGGAGCCGGTGATTGTGGTTGGCCATTCAATGACCGGTCTTTCTAATTCTCAAGCCGTGGAATATGCGCCGGAAAAGTTCAAGGCTCAGGTTTTTATGGCCGCTTTTTTGCTTTCCAACGGCCAGTGTTTGATGGATCAGGCTCAACCTGATCAGGAGAATCTGGTTTTGCGTAACCTTACATTTTCCGATGATCAGTCCTCGATGACCTTCAACGAAGATGCCTTAAAAGCTGCCCTTTATGGGGAATGCACTGATGAGGATATCGAGTGGGCAAGAGGAAAACTAGAAGCTCAGGCTTCAGCTCCTTTTGCCACTCCGGTGCAATTAACGGATGAAAAATGGGGATCGGTTCCGCGCTATTATGTGGAATGTTTGCGTGATTGGGCGATAACTCCAAAATCACAAAAAGCCATGTATGAAGCCAATCCGTGCGAGAAGGTTTTTACGATTGATACCGACCATTCTCCCTTTATTTCGCGCCCGGCAGAATTGGTGAAGCATCTGGTTTCAATCTGATAGTTACTGACCCTAAGTTATGGAAATGCCTCGCAAATTATACTTGCGAGGCATTTTTTGTTTGATAGGTTTTGAGGTTTCCTTAGCCTAAAAAGGCAATCCCACATAGTTTTCCGCCAGCGAGGTGAGGGCGGCTTCAGACGAAAACAAATAGTCAAGATCCGTGTCCTGCAAGCGATTGTCAAAGCCGCTATTCTGGGGAAATTTGTGCAATAACATCGTCATCCACCAAGAGAAACGCTGCCCCTTCCACACCCTTGCCAGTGCTTTTTTTGAATAATTATCAAGGCCCGTATCATCACCTTTTTTATAATGATCGACCATGGCATGATACAGATAATATATATCTGAAGCGGCGCTGTTCAGCCCGCGCGCACCCGTTGGCGGCACAATATGAGCTGCATCTCCTGCTAAAAACATATTACCATATCGCATAGGCTCCGCTACAAACGAGCGCAAAGGAGCGATGCTTTTTTCGATTGATGGACCTGTTATAAGCTCCGCTGCAACATCCTCAGGAAGGCGGGTTTTCAACTCCTGCCAAAAGCGATCATCCGACCAGTCATCAACACTGTCTTCAAGAGATACCTGAACATAATATCGGCTTAGAACCTGCGAACGCAGCGAGCAAAGGGCAAAACCCCGTTCGTGGCGCGCATAAATCAGCTCTTTTGACACGGGTTTGGTGCGCGAGAGAACTCCCAGCCAGCCAAACGGATATACCCGCTCATATTCTTTGATTTTATCCTTGGGAATTGATTTGCGCGACACCCCGTGAAAACCATCGGCGCCGATTATATATTCGCACTCGATTTTTTCATTTTGCCCGTCTTTCTCAAAGGTCAGATAGGGGGTGTCACTGGTCATATCGTGGGGCTGAACATTTTCCACCCCGTGAATTACTTTGCCGCCCATTTTTTCGCGCGCATCATAAAGGTCCCGCGTTAATTCGGTCTGTCCATAAACAATAACCGAATTTCCTCCGGTTAAAGAATTGAGATCAACCCGTTTTTTAGCTCCGTCATAGGCGATGTAAATTCCATCGTGAATTTCACCTTCTTTGTCCATGCGCTCTCCACAATTGGCCTCGCGCATCAGTTTTGCAAATCCATGCTCAAGTACACCGGCCCGAATGCGGCCCAATACATATTCTCGGCTGCGCCGTTCTAGAACGATATTATCGATACCCTGCAAATCCAGCAATTGTGATAGCAAAAGACCTGATGGCCCGGCGCCGATTATTCCAACTTTTGTTTTCATTTTTAAAAATCCTTTGCTGACAAATAGCTCAGACGAATTGAAGTCTTTAATATTTGAGTTTTGGCCCACGTTTTCCAAATTCTAGTCGATGTTTTCCAAGATCATCGTCCCGGCTCCGGTGTTTGAAATCGGGATTGAATAATTCTGGTGAATTTTTTTGACCTTTGCTGAAAGCGCTCCACGCATCATCATCCACATGATGAATTCAGAACCTTGCGATCCGGCTTCGCGGATCAGTTCATGGCGGGAAATTTTTGTCAGCGCTTCCGGGTCACTAACGATTTTATCCATGCACATCAGATCAAATTTCTTGTTGATATGCCCGGCTCTTTCCCCGTCAAGCTGATGAGAAAGGCCGCCGGTGCCAAGCACCACAACCTTGATATCTTCGGGCCAGCTTTCGATTGCTTTTCCCAGCGACTTGCCAAAATCGAGGCATCTTTTGATGGTTGGAATAGGGTGCTGCACCGTGTTGGCGCTAACGGGAATTACCCTGGGCATATGTGGTCCGCGATCGGGCCAGAATAATTGCATGGGCACGGTAAATCCGTGATCAACCAGAATTTCCTGACATGAAGTTATGTCAAACTCATCTTCCACCATGCGTTCAATAATGTGCCACGAAAAAGCAGCATCCCCGGTATAGGGAGCCATGGTCGGCAATCCCCAACCCTCATCCGCATTGTGATATTCGTGGGCAGCACCAATGGCAAAAGTGGGCATTTTATCAAGGAAAAAATTCAGCCCGTGGTCATTATAAATTACCACCGCAACATCAGGCTTGTGTTTATTCAGCCAATCCTGCACCGGCGGATATCCGGCAAAAAACCCTTTCCAATAGGGGTCGTCCTGTTTGTTTGTGGCTATGGCATTGCCGATCGCCGGAATGTGCGATGTGGTAAGTCCGCCAATGATTTTGGCCATGATTTATTCCCCCGCCCGCTGTAATTTTGCTCTGAATTCTTCCAGAGTCATGCCGGTTTGCTGGGCACCGATATCCTGCATATTCAATCCATAAATCCCGGCAAATTTAGCCAGATAATATACGTTGCCACCCGCTGCGATCATGTCGAGCACGTTCTTTTTACGGCAGGCTTCTTTTTGCTCTTCATTGAGACTAAACTTGTCGAAATAGGCTTCCGGATCGGCCCGATATTCTTCGCGCGCCGCCCCGTCATTAAACGAGAAGCACATTTTGTTCAGCGCATAGCCCTTCATGGCCATTTTACCGTCAAACAATGTGGTTCCCTCGATGTCGGCATGGTGATCCAGCCTTTGGTGTTTATCTTCCATGATTTTCTCCTGAAAAATTTTGTTTAAATATCAAAATAAAGGCGTTGCGGATTGTCGATGAGCAGGGCTTGTCGTTGCTTTTGTTCCGGAGCAATTTTGGGGATCATATCCACCAATTGCCCATCATCAGGCATGTGGGATTTCATGTTGGGGTGCGGCCAGTCGGTGCCCCAAAGGGTGCGATCGGTAAAATTATCCACTAAAAGTTTTGAAAACGGCACCACATCATCATAGGCAAGGCTACCATAGGAGGTACCGGTGATGCTCAGCCGTTCCGGGCAGGAAACCTTGGTCCAGATATTTTCATTATTATCCAAAAAATCCACAAAGCGCATAAAGTCAGACGATGCGACACCTTTGCTCACATCAGGACGCCCCATATGGTCAATAACCACAATGGTGGGAAGCTGCTTAATGAGCGGCATCAGATCTTCCAGATCCGGCGCTTCCAGATAGACCACGATATGCCAGCCAAGATCGGCAATTTTTTTAGCGATGCTCAGATAGGTTTCCGGCGGGGCAATGTCCACCAGCCGTTTGACGAAATTAAACCGAACGGCACGAACGCCGCTACCGTGCAGGTGCCTTAACTGCTCAATCGAAATATCCCTGTCCACCACCGCAACGCCCCGAGCCAAATCGTTATTTTTTTCCTGATTCCCGGCTTTTTCAAGGGCATCAACAAGGGCATCATTATTGGTGCCATGGCACGAGGCCTGCACGATTACATTGCGGGAAAAGCCGAGGAAATCGCGCAATTCAAACAGTTTTTCCGCCGAGGCATCGCCGGGGGTATATTTGCGCTGGGCCGCATAAGGGAATTTTGCTGCCGGGCCAAACACATGGCAGTGCGCATCAACTGCTCCTGCGGGTGGGACATAAGAGGGCTTGGCTGGATTGGGATGAAAGGGCAAAAAATCCTTATCCATCAGCACTCACCTCCATTTTTCGAAGGCTATTGTTTTTGGCAGAAACTGCTTCGCTTGCTGTTTTTACATCTTCCCTGGCGAAAATCTCTCCGTCAAAAAGTTTTCTGGCGGTTCTTAAAATTGCCGTGCCCAACATTTCTCCACTGGCATCAAATTCCACAACCACGACACTTTTGCCAATTGGATGTTCTATGAGCATGGTTTTTTTCAGTCCCGTTGGGTTGTTGGCCAAATCGCCAACGCTTGAGCCGGGCAGCAGGCAGGCGGTGGCAACACTAACGGCCCCCAAAACTCCAATGGATGCATGGCAGCGATGGGGGATGAAAGTGCGGGTATTTATAGTGCCGCCATTAATCGGCGCACTCACCATGCTCAGTTTTGGAATGGTCTTATCTGTGACATCACCGAGGTTCATCAGTTTTGCGGCGCTCAGGCGGATTTTTTCCAATCTTTGGCGCAAGGCTCCATTGGCTTCCAGTTCATCTCGGCTTTCTGTGCCATCTATTCCCATATCTTTGGCGCGCATTACGATTGTTGGCATGCCATTATCGATCAGGGTGACTTTTACCCCCTCAACTTCATCCAGCACATTGCCCGAGGGCAACAAGGCACCGCAGGTTGAACCGGCAATATTAGCAAATTCCAATAATATCGGGCTTGCATTGCCCGGCACTCCGTCGATGGTGGCATCGCCCCCATAGCTTACAGCGCGCCCCGGAGTTTTTACGGTCGCGGTGGCAATCTTGCCGGTATTTTCCATAAATATTCTAACCCTGGTCTCCCCGTCATTGGTTTTGATGAGGGAGCGCTCGATGGCGAAGGGGCCAACGCCTGCAAGAAGATTGCCGCAATTTTGCGCATCGGTAACAATGGATTTGTCGACCATCACCTGCAAAAACAAATATTGCACATCTGCATCATCGCGCTCGGATTTGCTGATAATGGCAATTTTTGATGTTAAGGGATCCCCACCACCCATGCCATCAATCTGGCGCGGATCAGGCGAGCCCATGATTGAAAGTAAAAATCTGTTTCGGGCCCTTTCATCTTCAGGTAGGTCAGATTTTAAGAAAAACCCACCCTTGGACGTTCCACCCCGCATCCACATGCAGGTTGCGCTGGTTTTTCCGATGGGCGCTGGCGCGTGATTAGACATATTTCAGGCCTTTTTCAGCCAATCTCTCGCGCATTTCATACATATCAAGGCCTAGTTCGCCGTTCAAAAACCGCTGACGTTTATCTTCTTCCATGGCCATGCGAGCCCGTGCTTTTTCCAGCACCTGCTCAGCCTCTTCCCGCTTGACGACGCAAACCCCGTCATCATCTGCAACAATCACATCACCCGGATTTATGGCGCATCCGGCGCAAACGATTGGCACATTGACACTGCCCAGAGTCTCCTTGACTGTTCCTTGCGCAAAAATGGCGCTGGACCAGACCGGAAATTTCATTTCGGTTAGGTCTGCGATATCGCGAACCCCGCCATCAATTATCAAGCCGCGCCCACCGTGCTTTTGTGCAGAAGTTGCTAGCAGATCGCCAAAATATCCGGCGTTGGAGGGCGAGGTGGGCGCAAGCACCAAAATATCCCCGTCACGCAATTGCTCGATGGCCACATGCAGCATCCAATTGTCACAAGGGGGAGCCGATATGGTTATGGCAGAAGCGCCAACCCGGGCGCCAGAATATATGGGCCGCATATTCGCCGCTAAAAGTCCGGTTCTTCCCTGCGCTTCATGCACGGTTGCAACCCCGCATTTGCCCAGCTCTTCAACTATCTTTGTTTCGGCCCTGTCGATGTTTTGCACCACTACATTCATGTCAGCTCATCCACTGTGCGTGGGTAGATCGATTGAAACCCTTCAGCATATTGTGCAGGTCGTCCCCCGGACATGCCCCCGGAATTACGCCGAAAATGATTGCCGCGATTTTGCGCAACATTGGTGTAAAAATTCCACAAATGTTCCTGGCCCTGCATGCATTCGATGGCGGCGCGCTTTTTCTCCCATACTTCGCTAATGTCTAAAAACACATCCGGCTTCCAACCCATTTGTTCGGTTTGATGCGGCTCAAACAGGTATAATTGCGGGGCGCTTAAAACTTTTTCGCCCGGATTATGCCCCCATGCCTGCGCAATCATCCTGCATTCCATAGTTACGGCAGTGGCATAGGAATGATCGGTATTATAGGGGTCATATTGCGAATGGCTCATCATAAAATTTGGCTGTACCTTGCGAATTAGATCAACCAGCCGAAATTTTGCTTCCCGATCCATTTCCAGCGGATAGTCCCCCAAATCAAAAAATTTTATATCGTGTACGTCCAGCGCTTTGGCAGCATTTTCTGCCTCTACTCGACGCGCTTTTTTTACCTGTTCAAGGGAATAGCCACCCTTTTTCCACAATTTTGCCGACTCTCCACGCTCCCCATAGGACAGGCAGGCCACCGTAACCTCATAACCTTTTGCCTGATGCAAAGCGATTGCGCCGCCTGCTCGCCAGACAAAATCCGCTGCGTGGGCGCTTACCACCAGTGCTGTTTTTTTCTCACTCATCTTAAAAATCGGCTCCCGGTCGATGTTAAAAAAAACTAATGCTGGCTTAGGTTTTCCTGAATTTATCCGCAATATGGCTAAAACCAATAACCGGCTAAAATAAAACATAGGAACAAGCCTGTTTCCAATTTCAATTGCATAGTCTAATATTAGTATTGGCTATAGGCCAAGAAATGCCCGTGACAAGAAATGCCCGTGACAAGAATTGACCCATGACAGGAATTGACCTGTGCCGGGGTTTAATAGATGCCAAGGTTTAAGTGATGCCAAATAAAAATCTAAACACCAGTGCAAATCTGAACACGAGCGAGAGTCTCAATATTCGCCATCTCAGAGCATTTCGCGAGGTTGCACGCTGCAAAAGCGTCAGCCTTGCCGCCAAAAACGCTCACCTTTCTCAACCGGCGGTAACGCAAGCCATTGGCAATCTTTCAAAAACCCTTGGGGTGGTTTTGTTTGAGAGGCGAAGCGATGGTATGTTTGTATCGGAAATAGGGGCGGCGTTTCTTGACAGGGTTGACCGCGCCTTGGAGCATTTGAAAATTGGTGCTCGCGAGACTGCTCGTCTTGGCCAGCGCCAGCAGGGCAGTGGTTTTGCCCATTTTGACCGATTGCTGACATCGGTGCAATTGCGTGCTTTGATCGCCACCGCTGATGCCAGTAATTTTTCCATGGCGGCCCGTCAGATTGGTATTTCCCAGCCCTCTTTGCATCGCGCAGCCAGAAATCTGGAACAATTATGTGGCGTAAAACTGTTTAACACTGCCCCTCAGGGAGTATCTTTAACTCTGGCGGCCCGTGAATTGACACGTCGATCAAAACTAGCATTTTCTGAGCTAAAACAAGGGCTTGATCAGGTAGGGGCATATCTTGGGCGAGATTCCACACATATAGTCGTCGGCTCGCTGCCTTTGGCGCGCACCCATGTATTGCCTTTTGCCATCGCCAGCATGATTGATGAGAGAGATGGAGTTCAGGTTCGTATTGTTGATGGGCCTTATGAGGAGTTGCTGCATCGTTTGCGTCAGGGTGATCTTGATCTCATGGTCGGAGCGCTTCGCACGCCACCGCCGGTTGATGACATTGTTCAGCAACCTTTGTTTGATGATCCACTGGCGATAATTGTCGGTAAAAACCATCCCCTTATTGATCAGAAAAATCTAACCCTTGATCATACGTTGAAATATCCATGGGTTGCGCCGCCAAAACCTACCCCGTCCGGCACATATTTATTTGAGTCTTTGGGAATTGGCGATATGAGCAAAACTCCGGTCAGGGTTGTATCCAGTTCTCTTGCCCTCTTGCGGGGATTGATGGATTCAGGGCCGTTTATCACTATAATTTCTTTGCATCAGGCTCGCCATGAAATTTCACAAAAACTGTTTGTTCCATTGCCGATTGATCTTCCGGACAGTTCCAGACCCATTGGTATGACTTTTCGTGCCGATTGGCGACCAACCCCGACGCAAGAGCGATTTGTGCAATTGCTGGTTGAGGCAGGAAAGAATGTGAAATCTTAAATCCAGTTCTTCATCTGGAAGGGCGGTGTGAGGTGCAAAAAAGCGGGTAGTCTTCAATTGTGCGCAACCAAGCAGCACAAGTGCTGCCGGCCAATAGTTTGGCCGCCCCCGCGGAGCCGTGAGCATTCGGCTGAGCCCCAAAAACATACCCTCGGGCTTGACCCCGAGGGTAGAACCGGTTTTTGGACAAGGCGAAGCGCAAAGAAATGCGAATTGGCGCGAGCGAAAACAAAACACTCTATTCACAAATTCTATAAGTCTCACTTTATTCGAATAGGGATTTTTGGGCGTCAGTGATAAAAGCTTTAAAAACCTCAGTTGAATATTGGAGAATAAGTTGAGAATTTGTGTGGCGGGCGCTGTTGGCGCATTTGGAACCAAACATGTTGACGCATTGGCTAAAATTGACGGCGTTGAGGTAACTTCGGTTGTTGGTCGCAGGGAAGCGGATATTGTCGAGTTTGCCAACAAGCGTAACATTGGCCATGCCACTACCGATCTTGGCGAAGCCTTGGCCCGCGATGATGTGGATGCGGTAATTCTTTCAACTCCCACCCAGATGCATGCGGAACAGGGAATTGCTTGTATGCAGGCGGGTAAACATGTTTTGATTGAAATCCCCATGGCGGACAATCTTGCGGATTCAAAGCGTTTGGTAGAAGTGCAAAAACAAACCGGAGTGGTGGCCATGGCGGGGCATGTGCGCCGTTTTAATCCTTCCCACCAATGGATCCACAACAAGATTGTTACCGGTGAATTAAAACTGCAACAGCTTGATGTTCAGACATATTTTTTTCGCCGCACCAACACCAATGCCGCCGGAAAAGCCCGCAGTTGGACCGACCATCTTTTATGGCATCACGCCTGCCACACGGTTGATTTGTTTCAATATCAAAGCGGAGAAACAGCCTCAGAGGTTTATGGTCTTCAGGGGCCTGCTCACCCCGATCTTGGCATTGCCATGGATATGAGCATTGGAATGAAAACACCTTCGGGGGCCATTTGCACGCTTTCACTTTCGTTCAATAATGATGGACCATTTGGCACTTTCTTTCGCTATATTTGCGATAATGGCACCTATTTGGCTCGTTATGATGATCTTTATGACGGGCGCGATCAACCGATTGACCTTGATGGTGTTGCAATATCAAATAATGGCATTGAGCTGATCGACAGGGAATTCATTTCGGCCATAAAAGAGGGTCGCGAACCCAATGGCTCGGTTGCCCAATGTCTGCCGGCAATGGAAACTCTGGATCGTATCGAGAAGTCTTTCAAGTCCTAGACTTATCAAGTTCTAGACTTTTTAAGGCTTAGACTTTTCAAGCCTTGACCCTTCATCCGGTTTGCAAATATGTGTAGTGCCATTGATTTCGCGTCGGAGGGCATGGCTGTGCCAAAAAATAATTTGCCCAAAATAGTTGGTTTTAGCGTGCGCCAGGTTTTGGCACCCCTCGACAAGCCCCATAAAACCGCTTCTGGCACCATAGAGGTTGCCCCGCTGGTATTGCTGGATGTGCAAACTAATGCCGGAATTTTTGGCTCATCCTATGTATTTACCTATACCCCCATGGCGCTTAAATCGGTTGCTTTGCTTGTTGATGAAATGGAGCAATTGCTGCTTGAAAAACCTCTGGAACCAACAGAACTAAGCGCGTTTTTGGCGGCAAAATTTCGCCTGTTGGGCAATCAGGGGCTGGTGGCTATTGCCATTTCAGCAATTGATATGGCCCTATGGGATGCATTGGCAAAATTTGCTGGCCTGCCTCTTGCCAATCTGCTGGGCGCAGCACCAAAACCAATCAGGATCTATGATAGTCTTGGTCAGATGAGCGCTGATGAAACTGCTGGGCAGGTGGAAATTTCCTTAAAAAACGGTTTTGATGCGTTCAAAATCAAGGCCGGTCACCCGGACCCAAAAACCGATGTGGAAGTGGTTCGCGCCATTAAAAAAATCGCCGGTCCGAATACCTGGATTGCCGTTGATTTTAATCAGGCCTTTAGCGCTAATGAAGCAATTTCGCGCATGCGCCTGCTTGATGAAGAAAACCTGGCATGGATTGAAGAGCCTGTGCGCGCTGAGGATTTTGAAGGGCACGCTTTTGTGCGCTCCTCAATTTCGACCCCGGTCCAAACAGGTGAAAACTGGTGGGGTATTGCTGACATGAATAAGTCCATTGCTGCGGATGCCTCGGATTTTGTCATGCCTGACGCTATGAAAATTGGCGGCGTCAGTGGCTGGATAAAAGCCGCCGCCCTGGCCGACGCTAATGGCTTGCCCTTATCTTCGCACTTGTTTGGGGAAATTTCAGCCCACCTTTTGGCCGCCAGCGCAACTGCTCATATGCTTGAATGGATGGATATTGCCGGTTCTATAAACACCACGCCTCCAACGATTTCTAACGGTAAAATCAGCGCCGCAGAAATTGCCGGGGCAGGGCTGAATTGGAATGAAAAGGCCCTGAAACAATATCTGGTGTAATTTGATGTTGTAAGAATTTTCTTTGCAAATCTTATTTTGCGCCCATATGAGGGTGAGATTATTTCCTCGTATTTTGAGATCTACTAATTCAATGCCAGAAAAATTCGCCAAACCCACCCCTAAGTCAGAAAAATCAAAAATAGGTGTATTGCTGCTAAATCTTGGCACGCCGGATGCAACTGATTACTGGTCCATGCGCCGCTATCTCAAGGAATTTCTTTGGGATAAAAGGGTCATTGAGACGCCAAGAATTTTGTGGTGGTTTATTCTAAATTTTATTATTCTTACCTTCAGGCCCAACAAAAGCGGCGCATTGTATAAAAAAATCTGGGACATGGAAAAAGACGATAGTCCCTTGCGCCTGATTTCACTTTCTCAGGGTAAAAAGTTGCAGCAGCGGCTTGGAGAAAAATTTATCGTTGATGTTGCCATGCGCTATGGCAATCCCTCGACTGCGGATCGTCTGAACGGTATTAAAAACCAAGGCTGCGATAGAATATTGCTGGCCCCGCTTTATCCGCAATATTCAGCCCCCACCACCGCCAGTGCCAACGACAAGGCCTTTGACGTATTAAAAACCATGCGCTGGCAGCCAGCGATCCGCACCTTGCCACCGTATTTTAATCATCCGCTTTATATTGAGGCATTGGCAAAATCGGTGCTTGCCGGAATAAAAACCTCAGGTTTTGAGCCAGAGATTCTTCTTACATCCTATCATGGTATGCCCCAATCCTATGTGGATGCCGGTGATCCATATTTTGGCCAATGCCATAAAACAAGTTCCCTTTTGGCCAAAAAACTGGGCTGGGACGAGAAAAAAATTGTGGTGGCTTTTCAAAGTCGCTTTGGTCCTGAAGAATGGCTAAAACCCTATACGGATGAAGTTCTTGTCTCGCTGGCAAAAAAAGGCACCAAAAATATCGCTGCGATCAGTCCGGCATTTAGTGTTGATTGTCTGGAAACCCTTGAGGAAATTGCCATGGAAGGGCGCGATGATTTTTTGGGCAATGGGGGGGAGAAGTTTTGTTATATTCCCTGCCTCAATGATGATGAGCACGCAATGAAACTTATTGAAACCCTTGTGCGTTCCGAACTTGCAGGCTGGATAAAAGGCACATGAATCTTTACATTTGATTCTCGGCTTAAGTTGCTGCCATGATTCAATTATCACTGCACCACCCTTTTTACCCCGCCGGTGACAATTCTGTGACAAAGACAAAAAAACCAAAACTATAATTTACCAATGATCCAAAACCTGAGCATTTGCCATATCCAAAAAAACTCTGGAGAAACTTCCAGAGGGATTGCGGATATTTTTCCCATTGGGGGCGAAAGTGCTCAACAAGACTGGCTATTATTTGAAACCTGTCAGCGGCGGGTTTTTATTTCCGTTGATCCGTTAAATTCTCTAACTTTGGATGATGGCTCTCTTGAAAATTTTGGTGGCGAAATTTTTCGCGGACAAAAAGCCTATGCCAAACTTTTATCTATACTTTGTGGGCTGGAATCAAAAATTCTCGCCGAGACCGAGGTATTTGGCCAGTTTAAAATTTTCACCTCTGCCCTTGCTGCAAATACTCGATTTAAGCGCATTGCGCAGGATTTAATTCTTGATGTCAGGGAATTGCGAAAGACTTGCCTTGATGGCATTGGTTTGCGCTCCTATGGATCACTCAGCGCCAATTATCTGGCAAACCAAAAATCCATCTCCCTGATTGGCGGAGGCCAGTTGGCGCAAAAAATTCTGCCCTATCTGATTGAAGGGAGCCATGAAATAAGCATGCACCTTCGCTCTCCGTCAAAAGCCTTAAATTTACCTGCCCGGTTGAATAAAGCCTTAAAAACCTATTCCCTTGATGATCAAACAGGATTTGACCTTCCTGATGGATTGATCATTGCCGCGCCTGTCCCAAGTTCAAAAATTCATCATTGGTTACAGATTACCGGCTCTACCCCTTCTATCATTGTGGATTTAAGGGATCAAAGCGCAGATACCCGTCTTGACATTTGCGGCCAACTTATCACTCTTGATGATCTGTTTGAAAGAATAGAAAAAACTTCAGACCTGTTGTTGGCCAAGGTTGAAAAGGCCCGAGGCGAAGTTGGTGTTTTGACCAACAAGCGATTTTCGGCCCGCCATTTCAGGCCTTTCGGCTGGGAGGATATATGCGCCTGACCATTGCTGC
>CAZMVQ010000019.1:5403-37061 GCA_964569865.1 uncultured Devosia sp. | reverse complement strand
TAGGTCCCGACCCTAAGCATTTGGAAATTAATGCCTTGTTAAGCATAGAAGTTAAATTCCGTGCAGATAGTAACTCGTTTTATACCTGTTAAATTGCCTTCTGATAAAGCTCCTTATTGAATATCAGGGTTCTTGATGGACCCTAGCCAAATTCTTGGGAGTTAGGTTTTTGGGCAATAAAAGCCAAAAATCATTGGAAGTGGTATATGATAAGCGCTTGCTGACGGCGGCGGTTTCTTCCATGCACTATGGATTTTCCGTTTGGGACGATGAATTCGTTCTGAAATTATTCAATCAGCGTTTTTTGGATATTTATGGCCTGATGCCCAACGAGGTTGGTGTTGGCAGCTCTTTATATCAGCTTTGTGAATACACCACAGTTTCGGGTTTTAGAGCGGGCTGGTCGGTCGATAGGCTTCATGACAGCCTTAAGCAGCGATTGCTGGACCAAAAGCAATCGGACAAACCCAGCAAGATTGAACAGAAAATTGGCGATAAAACCATAAGAACTTCAATTGCGCGCCATGGAGAAATCGGCTGGGTTGTGTCCCACGAGGACATTAGCGAAGATGTGGAGATACGCAGAAAAAGTCAGGAAAATCAAAAACGCCTATTAGCTCAAAGCGAGTGGTTTGATCGTGCAATCAATTCCATGTCGCAGGGGCTTTGTGTGTTTGATGGAGATCGACGTTTGATCATCTGCAATCGCACTTATGCCGATGTCTATGGTTTGCCCAAAGAGCTAACCCGTCCGGGGACGGAATTTAGAGAAATAATGCGCCACAGGATTGAAAATGGGCGCATTCCGGAAGGAAAAACTGCGCAATCCCATCTGGCTAATCGTATGGCGCTGGTGAATTCCCAAAATGTTGAGCAGAAATTTACCGAGGTTGAAAACGGGCGTTCCATTTATGTGGTGAAAAACCCGTTGCCTGGTGGTGGTTGGATCGGGGTAATTCACGATGTGAGTGATGAGAGGAAAAACGAGGAACTGGTCAGGCAGCGTAGCGAAGAATTAAAACTACAAAATCTAAGGTTTGGCGCAGCGGTTCAGCATATGGCGCAGGGGCTGGTGATGTTTGATGCCGAGCATCGTCTGGTGATCTGTAATGAAAAATGGCAGCAATTATATGGTCTTCCCAACTGTTTATGTAAATCTGGCACCTCGTTTGAGGATATTATGGCCCATTGTCTGAGTGTGGGGATGGTTGTTGAGGCTGATGATGATCGCTTGTTGGAAAGTTTTGATGATGTTGTCAAAGACCTGGGCAGCGAGAACAAAATTTTTGAATTGTCTGATGGGCGTTTTATCTCTGTTTCTCATAAGTCTATTGACGATGGAGGGTTTGTTTCAACTCATGAGGACATAACCGATCGTCGTCGAAGTGAAGAACGCATAAAATATATGGCGCGCCATGATTCTCTTACTCAATTGCCCAACAGAACTTATTTCAACGAAGAAATGAAAAAAGCTGAATCAAGAATCAGGAGAGGCGAAAAAATGGCGCTTCTGTGCCTTGATCTGGATAATTTCAAGGAAATCAATGACACATACGGCCATGGAATTGGTGATGAGGTGCTGCGACGTGTATCGGCTCGGCTAAAGCAGGGTAAGCGTCAACATGAAATTGTTGCACGGATGGGAGGGGATGAATTTATGTATATGGCACTGCCGATAAAGGGAAAAGAATGTGCCACAAATATTGCCACAAGAATCCTTGAGAAACTTTCCCAACCGCTAATGGTTGAAGGATATGAAATAGCTGCTGGTACGAGTATCGGGATTGCTATTGCACCCGACGATGGCAAAGATGGAGCCACGTTGATGAAGCATGCGGATATGGCGCTTTATCGGGCAAAAAAGCAGGGCCGCTATGGATACCAGTTTTTCACTAAAAGTATGGATATGGCCGTTCAGCAGCGCAAAGAATTAGAAGTTGAGCTGAATGCAGCGCTGGAACAAAGTCAATTTTCTAATGCATATCAACCGGTATTGGAGCTGGCAAGCAACCGGGTAAGTTGTTGTGTATCTCAATTGCGTTGGGACCACCCCAGACTGGGGATGGTGATGCCCGAGGAATTCACTTCGGTTGCCAGGGAAATGGGAATTCTTAACAAGATCGACATTCGGGCCATGCGGACAGCATGTTCGGCTACTAAAAACTGGCCAAAAGGAATAAAACTTTGTGTGAATATATCTGCAGGTCAGCTCGTTTCGCGTCAGGTTGATAAACGAATTTATGAATTGTTGAAAGCGACCGGAACCAGCCATGACAGGGTTGAATTGACAATCAATGATGGGATGTTGAAAAAAAATGCCAGAGAAAAACTTAAAATCCTGAAAAAATTGCGAGGCATGGGATTGCGTATTGCTATGGCCATATCCGGAGGTGGAAATTCTGCCCTTGGAACCCTTGGGGCGTTCCCGTTTGACAAGTTGATAATCAGCAGCGATCTGATTGCAAAAATTGATGCTTCACGGGAAAAACGAGAAATTGTTAAAGCAATAATCTCATTGGGGAGAAATCTTGGTATGACCACAGCTGCTGCCGGGGTCGATAGCGAAGATCAACTGGACATATTACGAGAATTTGGATGCGATGAAGTGCAGGGCTATTTATTTAGTCCGCCCTTGCCTGAACACTCGATTGATGAATTATTGCAAACAGTTGAAACCCGGGCCGCTGATGAAGCCGGAATAATCAATTTAGAAGCCAAAAATATGCAGGTTTGGTAGATTTGCTCTTGGTAGGCAGGTTGATTCTACCGAAGTTTTGACTTTTGTTTAACTACTGCAACACATCCTGAAATAACCTTGTTTGATAATTTGCTTGTGCTTTGAGCAGACCTCGGCTATTGCCAGCCAACATTTCCCAAAAACCAGATGGCTTTAAATCATGTCTTTGCGCAACATTGCGATAATTGCCCATGTCGATCACGGAAAAACCACCTTGATTGATGTTTTGCTGAAGCAATCGGGCCTGTTCCGACAAAATCAGCGCACGCAAGAGCGCATGATGGACAGTAATGATCTGGAGCGAGAGCGCGGAATTACCATTTTGGCCAAGGTTACCTCGCTGGTCTGGAAGGAAGCGCGCATTAATATTGTTGACACGCCAGGCCATGCGGATTTTGGGGGTGAAGTTGAGCGCATTTTATCTATGGTTGACGGGGTTGTGCTGTTGGTTGATGCCGCCGAAGGGCCAATGCCGCAAACCAAATTTGTGCTTGGCAAGGCCTTGGCTTTGGGCTTGCGGCCAATTGTTGCCATCAACAAGATAGACAAGCCCGATCAGCGTCATGACGAAGTGCTAAATGAGGTGTTTGATCTATTTGTGGCGCTTGATGCTTCTGAAGAGCAGCTTGATTTTCCTGTGCTTTATGGCTCGGCGAAAAATGAGTGGATGGCAGCTGAACCAGAAGGACCCAAAGACAGCGTTGGGCCATTGCTTGACCGGGTGCTTGAACATGTCAACGAGCCTGAAGTTGAGGAAGGTCCGTTTCGCATGCTGGTGACGACAATTCAGCGCGATGCATTTTTGGGGCGAATTTTAACCGGGCGAGTATATTCGGGCGTGATTCAGGCAACAGATGCTGTACATGCTCTAAATCGGGATGGCAAACAGATTGAAAAGGCTCGAGTTTCCAAGGTTTTGGCTTTTCGCGGTCTTGAACGCCAACCGGTTGAACAGGGCCGCGCCGGAGATATTATTTCAATTTCAGGGCTGGAAACCGCAACGGTTGCCGATACTATTTGTGTGCCAGGTGTAACTGAGGCACTAAAAGCGCAACCTATTGACCCGCCAACACTTTCTATGACATTTCGCATTAATGACGGGCCGCTGGCCGGCAAAGAAGGCGACAAGGTGCAAAGTCGGGTGATCGGGGATCGTCTGGAGAGAGAAGCAGAAGGCAATGTGGCCATCGAAGTAACTCGCGGTGCGGATGGCGACAGTTTTGAAGTTGCCGGGCGCGGAGAATTACAACTTGCGGTTCTTATCGAAACCATGCGCCGGGAGGGTTTTGAACTTACCGTGGGTCGCCCAAAGGTTTTGTTTCGTGAAGAGAATGGAATTAAGCTTGAACCGGTGGAAGAAGCTGTAATCGATGTTGATGAAGAATATTCGGGTACGGTTGTTCAAAAACTTACCGAAAGACGGGGCGAGCTGGTTGATATGCGCCCCTCAGGCATTGGCCGGACAAGACTTGTTTTGCATGTGCCAACCCGTTCGTTGATTGGCTATCAGCCGGAATTGCTTTCCGATACTCGGGGCACTGCGATTTTTAACCGGGTGTTTCATGAATTTGTACCCCATAAGGGTTCGTTGCCCGGAAGGCGCACCGGGGTGTTGATTTCCAACGCTACCGGAACAGCCGTTCCTTATGCCTTGTTTAATCTTGAAGATCGCGGGCCAATGCTGATCGATACGGGTGTTCCCGTTTATGAAGGCATGATTATTGGCGAACATTCCAGGGACAATGATCTGGAGGTCAACCCGCTTAAGGGTAAGCAGTTGACCAATATCCGCACCCAGTCCAAGGATGAAGCAGTGCGTTTGACTACTCCTAAAAGGCTGACACTTGAGCAGTCTTTGGGTTATATTGCCGATGATGAATATGTGGAAGTAACGCCCAAATCCATTCGCCTGCGCAAAATCCATCTGGATCCCCATGATCGCAAACGAGCCATGCGGGCGGCGCAAAAACTGAATGCCCAGAGCTAGGATTAAGAGCCAGGATTAAGGGTCATGCCCTAAAGCTCGAGTTTTTCTTCTTTTATCTGGGTTTCAAGCTGGTCGATTATTACGGCCAGTTTTTCATCAATAATATGAAGATACTGGGTCCAGCTGTGATGCCCTGATAGCTCTTCATCGCCATCGGAAATTCCCCTAATGGCAATCAGGGGCAGATCAAATGTCTGGCAGACACGCTTGAGGGCAAAACTTTCCATATCGACCATCTGGGCATCAATTGCATCATAATCAGAACCTGAAATTACTTTGGCCCCTGTTGAAAGATCGGCTTGTTTCAGGCCCGGTATCAGGGGAGAAAGTTCAAGCTTTGCAGGTTGATCCAGATAGGGAGTTTTCCCTTTTTCAAACCCCAAAAGCGAGGCGTCCATATCCCGATAGGATACGCTGGTGGCCTGATAAATCTCTGTTTGCACAAGTTCACGCGAACCGGCGGAACCAAGGGATATAATCAAATCGGGCAATTGCTTGTTTGCTTTTAGATCAGAGATGGCACAGCTTAAAGACATTGCTGCCTCAATCGGTCCAACGCCAGTAAAAAGCGGAGAAAAGCGCTGTTTGAGGTGCGGGCCATATTCTGCCTGTACCGCCATCACATAAAGTATATTTGTGATATGGACCCGCTTGAGTTCAAATTTCACTTTTTTAAGCCGGCAATAAAATAATCTGATCGCTTTGGCAGTTAAAATCATCGACCCTTGTATCGGCAATATCGCGAGCAACCTGATTGGCATCAGCAACATTTTTGGCGTTAATTCTTGCGACCTGACAGACGTTCCCCGGCTCTAGCTTGGTGACGATCAGTGTAGAGCCATCGGGCCGGGACCCATCGCCAATTTCAGTTGTCCAGCGCAGAATTGTGGCAAAGGGAACCCATGAACCATTTACATTCCTGACCCGCCATTCCATGGTTTCACCTAGATAGTTAAAAGGGGCAAGGGTTTGGCTGGCGGCAGGTTCTTGCATGGCGTTTTGCCCAAAGGAAACAACAAAGCGCAAATCTCCCTCGCCGACATAGACAATGGAATTATTATATCCCACGCATAACCAGCGTCCACCATCTGTGCCCAATTCATCTTCTTGGAGTGCAGGCAGCCCTAATTCTTCTCTTGTCAGCAGTTTGCAATTATCCAGATCAAGTTGAGTATAAACAGAATCTATTTCCTGGGCCTGTGCCGGGGCAATTATTGCTAGGGAAGCGGAAGTAGCGACGAATAAAAAAGCCGTTAAAACGCGCTTTGTTTTTTCAGAAAAAATCATAAGTAATTCAACTCCTGCAGGGTTTTAATTTTAATTGCACTTGCAATGGCCTAGCTTCATGGTTCAAAAGCTTCAAGCATAAATTGTATCAGGTCAAAAGACCCTGATATGAGTTTTAATTAAATGTATGGGGCTGAACAGCAAATGAATATCTCCAAAATTTCAATCGGCAAAAATCCACCCGATGATATCAACGTTATTATAGAAGTTCCAATTGGTGGTGAGCCGATTAAATATGAATTGGATAAGGATAGCGAGACGCTGTTTGTTGATCGATTTCTTTATACCCCCATGCGCTACCCGGGAAATTATGGTTTTGTGCCGCACACTCTTTGCGGAGACGGAGATCCGCTCGATGTAATGGTGATGAATTCACGGCCGATTATTCCGGGTGGAGTTATTAAATGTCGCCCCATCGGAGTTTTGCTTATGGAAGATGACGGGGGAATGGATGAAAAACTGATTGCCCTGCCGGTTTCAAAAATAACCCCCGCCTATGACAATATTTCTGATATTGCGGATATGCCGGAAATTGAAGTTCAAAAAATCGTACATTTTTTCACCCATTACAAAGATTTAGAGCCGGGGAAATGGGCAAAAATTGATAAGATCGATGGAGTTGAAGCCGCTCGTAAAGTGATTGTTGATTCAATTGCTCTGGCGCAAAAATAGATTGGTGCTGATTTGCACTAACTTTAAAATTTGTTGATTTTTCGAAATACAAAAAAGGCGCGGGAAAAATTCCCTGCGCCTTTTTTAGATAGATTTATTGAAATATATCCCGGTCTTAAAATACGTTGGGATAAATATATAAAATTATCACGCGGCGGACGAAGAACAGGCCAACGAATAATATGATTGGTGAAAGATCAAGTCCACCAACGGCTGGTACAATCCGTCTTATGGGTTTTAGCAAAGGTTCGGTCAGGGAGGTAACGACGCGATGGACAGTGGCGACAAACTGGTTGGCGGTATTGATCACGTTAAAGCTGATCAACCAGCTTAAAACAATCATTGCCAGCAAAACCCACCAATATAGGTCCAACAACAAGATAACGACTTCTAATATTGCGCGCATATTAATTTCCTGAGCTGTTTCAATTCATTGGCGATTGTTTGATCGCACAAGTTTTTTCAATTCTCTTTGTCTATCCATTGTTGCTTTGTGGAGCAAGAGAGTTATTGAATCGATATTATAGAAGTTTCACCATAAAAACGCCTATGATATTATTCTAAAGCTTTTTTGGCGAATTGAGCCCGCAATTTGGTTCGGTCACGACTGGAAACGCCTATAAGCTCAGCCACCCGCCAGATCATATTGTCTTCGAGCTCGTGATTCTTTTTGTCCGCAAACACAACCTGCCACATCATGGAAATGATTTTTACCCTTTGTTCCATATCAAGCCGGGTGATAATTGACGTGAATTGATAAAAATCCACGGCCTCCTGATCTTTACTATGGGCAGATTTAATCAGGTCATTTACCTGCGCCGAGCTTAGATCAAAATGCTCTTTGAGAATTAAAGCGACAAGTTTTTGTTCGCCATCAGTTGTCTCTCCATCGATATCACTCAGGTGCACCAATAAAACCGCAACCGCTAATTTGGTATCTATGGGTTGGTTTGGGGATTTCTTTGAATTGTTGAGCATATCCGAGATTGCTTTGAACATGGGAATCCCCGGGATTTTAGTGCAGGTATTTAGCATTGCAGATTAACTATTAAGAGTTTGTTTAGCATAGGCCTTAGCTGTTGGGAACAAAAGACAAATTTTTTAACCAATGCCAGTGCAAAAGATATCAGACCGTAAAAAACCCTTGTCTTATAAAGACTTGTGCCAATCTAACCCGTGAAAGAAAATATGCTTCGATCAGCCCGTACAAAAATGCCCGCCTTGGATTATGTGTCGGTAATTTCTTCTCTTTACCGCGATCGATTGGCCTTGTCTTTGGGCACCATTGCTTCGGCAGCGGCGGCGGTTTTTGCCGGATTGAGTTCAGGTGCCGTAATACATTTTGTTTTTGCCGGATTGTTTGTTGCTTTGGCTATCTGGAGATACCAACAGGCGACGATCTTTAATGCAGAAGGGTTGCGGGCCGAGGATTGCCAAAGAGCCGAATTTTGGGAATTGCAAGCAACTCTGTCGGGATCGGCTGCCGCCATATTGTTTGGTGCATGGAGTTTTGTAAGTCTGGTTTTTGTTGGCGATGACTTTTCGGCTCTGGCGAGCATTAGCGTTTCCATTGCCGCCATGGTTGGAATCGTGGCACGAAATTATGGCCTTGATCGCCTCGTGACTTTGCAATGTATTTTGCTTGGTGTGCCGCTTTGTCTGGGCCTGATATTTGATGGTAACGTATATTATATGTTGTTGGCGGCTTTGTTTGCCCCAATGCTGATAAGTTTTCGTTCTCTGGCAAGGGATATTCGTAAGGTGTTGTTGTCTGCCGTTCGGGACCGGGTGGAGGTGTCACGTCTGGCCCAGGAGCTGGATACTGCATTATCGACGATGTCCCATGGTCTTTGCATGTTGGACAAGAATCTTCGAGTGGCGGTTGCCAATGAAAAAATGCAGGAAATGCTGTGCGAAGAAATCGACTATAAATGTGTTGGCAAGGATTTTGCTGAACTCATTGAGATGGCAAAATCCAGAGGTACTCTTACCGAGTTATCCGGGCAGCGTTTGATAACAGCGGTGGCAAATGATGGGCAGAGCAAACTGGTTTTGCAACTGTTGGATGGACGCCAGTGTGAAGTTTCTATCAATCGAGGTAATGAGCAAACTGTTTTGGTGCTCGAGGATATTACCGAGCGGATGCAGGCCGAGAGTAGAATAAGTTTTATGGCCCGTTTTGATCCGGCGACCAATCTGCCTAATCGCTCTTATTTTACCGAACAGGTATCGTCAAAAATTCGGGAGCGGCAGACAAGTGACGCCGGAGCAAAAGAAGTGGGGCTAGTCAGCCTTGATCTGGATGACTTCAAAAATATTAATGACAGCTTTGGCCATCCAATCGGGGATCGGGTGTTGGCGCTGGTTTCGCGGCGCTTGCGGCAGGCTCTTGATTCCAATGTGGTGGTTTCGCGGTTTGGCGGTGATGAATTTGCGATGTTCTTTGACCATAATGTGACCCCTGATGGCTTGGAGCAAATTACAGCGAATTTGTTGCAGGTGTTGGCAAATCCGTTTGTGCTGGACGATCATTTGTTCAAAATCAAAGCCAGTGCCGGAATTGTTGTTAGTCCTTGTGACCAGTGTGATCTGGAAGAATTGCTCAAAAGGGCTGATTTGGCGCTTTACGAGGCAAAACAGGACGGCAAAGGCACCTATTCCGTGTTTAATAACAGTATGGGAAGCGCCTATCGGAGTAAGCAGCATATGAAGGGCGCCTTAAGGGAGGCTTTGGAAAATGATGACCTGATGCTGGCGTTTCAGCCTGTTATTGATTTGAATACAAACAAGGTTGTTGGTTGTGAAGCATTGGCGCGCTGGCATCATCCGGAACACGGAATTATTCCTCCATATATTTTTATACCGTTGGCCGAGGAAATGGGCATTATTTCTGAAATTACCGAATGGGCATTGCATACCGCAACTCGTGAATGCGCAAGTTGGCCTAATAATATAGGTGTGGCGGTCAATGTATCGGCGCGGGATTTCAAGGAACAAAAATTACAAAAAATGGTCCAGTCAGCGTTAAGAAAATCCGGGTTGAGTGCCGAGCGTCTGGAAATTGAAGTTACAGAAACAGTCTTGGTTGAAGAATTGGAAGTGGCCTCAAAAGTCTTGCACGAAATATCGGACTTAGGTGTTGGAATTGCTTTGGATGATTTTGGAACCGGTTATTCTTCGCTGGGATATTTGCACAATCTGCCGTTTTCCAAACTTAAAGTTGATCGCACTTTTACTCAGAACGTAAACACTGACCCTGCCGCAAAAAAACTCATGCGCAATATTGCTGTTCTTGGCAAAGATCTGAATATGGCTGTAACGGTTGAGGGTGTGGAAACTCAGGAACAATTGGATGTGGTGGCTGGAATTGGCCTAATTGACAGCGTTCAGGGATATTTGTTTGGGGCGCCGGTTCCCAGAAGTGAAATTGGCAATCTTATTTCAACGCTGCTGGGGGGTAAAACAAATTATTCTACCAATGAGAAGGATCAGTTTATTGATCTGAAGCAGGGCTTGCGGATAAGCTAGGATTGGAGTCTGAGCCAATACTTTGCCCTATAACCTGTCCTGGATCTAAAATTTTTGCATCAATGGTTGAATTGTCTGTTTAGGGGCTTATTAAGTATGGGTTCAAACGGAAAAAATCTGTGCTTTGTGGCAATCACAAGCCTGATCAGATTAGTTTAATAAGATAAAATCGTTCTTTTTTTGCCGGATTTTATTTGGAACAAATCGCGGGATTTTATTTTGAGTAGTATTAGCCAAAAACGCACACGTTTTGCCTCGTCTCTTTTGGATATACTAGAGAGCGTAACCTATCGGCGTGTAGCTTTCAAAGATCAGTTTGACCCGGTTTATCGGCTGCGTTATGAAGCCTATCGGCGTGAAGATTTTATCGGCGTTAATTCCAGCAAAATAGTATTTGACGAACATGATGAAGCGCCAAATGTTTATTGTTATGGGGTTTATATCGAGGAGCGTCTGATCAGCTCCATCAGGTTTCATCATGTAACGCCCGAGCAAAGAACTTCTCCAAGTGCGCTGGTATTTCCCGATACCTTAAAAGATATGCTTGATCAGGGCATAAGTTATGTGGACCCATCCCGATTTACCGCTGATTATGAAGCAAGTCTGGCCTATCC
The DNA here is from genome assembly GCA_964569865.1 of uncultured Devosia sp. Taxonomy (GTDB): domain Bacteria; phylum Pseudomonadota; class Alphaproteobacteria; order Rhizobiales; family Devosiaceae; genus DROE01. The sequence goes on along the minus strand of CAZMVQ010000019.1, from coordinate 26,236 downwards.
GGCATTGCCGTTTTTAACTTTGCGGATTGTTGCTATGGCGTCGGAATATTTTGATGTGAAATATTGTATTTCTTCGGTCAGAGTTGAACATGCGGCCTTTTATAAAAGGGTTTTTGGTTCAAAAAGGATGCCCGGAATTGGGTACTATCCCGGCCTGTCGTTTCCCATGCATCTTTATGCTGCGGAGGTGGAAAAAATCGGGGGTCAGGTTGCAAAAAGATTTCCGTTTATGATGTCGACAAAAAAAGAGCGTGAAGACCTGTTCGGCAAGGGTGGTGACAAGGGAAGCCCGATGGTTATTCCTACCGCTCGTCAGGCCCATGAAGAAAATGATGAATGGGAAAAGAACCAATAGAATTTGATAAATTGATATTTTACCTTTGGCAGCCCGTCAGGATTTTTTGAATTCTGGCGGGTTTTTGTTTGGCAAAAAAACCGAGTCTATTTATTTTTAACGGGCCAATTTTTATTTCATACGCAATACGTTGATTTTTTAACGGCGTAGTGTTAGCGTTTTGGCAGAGGGAGGGTTTTTTGTTGTTATTTTGCAGCAAATATAGTTTTCCCTTGGTTTTGACTTTGGTGATTTCGTGGCTGGCATTCATTGCGGTGCCAGCTGAACAAAAAGGGCTTTTGGCCTTTAAGCAAACAGGGAGAGAACAAAATGAAGATTTTTACCAGGAGCGCCTTTATAGCTGCGGCTGTTTTTGCGCCAACACTGGCTTTGGCACAGAATTGGGATATGCCAACGCCATATTCGGACAAGGTTTTTCATACGATAAATATCATGGAATTTGCTGATGAAATAAACAGCGCAACCAATGGCGCGATGAATATCACTGTGCATTCAGCCGGATCATTGTTCAAACATGCGGACATTAAAAATGCGGTTCGCAGTCAACAGGTTCCCATAGGTGAATTCTTTTTGTCGCGCCTCTCGAACGAAGATGCGGCCTATGGCATAGATTCACAGCCATTTGTTGCCACTTCTTATGAAGATGCAGAAGCACTTTGGGCTGCTCAGCGGCCGGTGGTAACCGAGTTGCTGGCCAAACAGGGATTAATGCCTTTGTTTGCAGTGCCATGGCCTCCGCAGGGTCTATATACTGAGGGCGAAGTGAATTCAGTTGAAGATCTTGGCGGCCTGAAATTTAGGGCTTATAATGCAGCGCTTGAGCAGTTTGCAACGCTGGCCGGTGCCTCTCCAACTCAGGTTGAAAGTCCCGATATTCCTCAAGCCTTTGCAACAGGTCAGGTTGAGGCGATGATTACCTCTCCCTCAACCGGTGTAAGCTCGCAGGCGTGGGATTTTGTTTCCACCTATACTCCCATTAATGCATGGGTTCCCAAAAATATCATCGTTGTAAACAAGGAAGCATTTGATGCCCTTGATGCTTCAGTTCAGGAAGCTGTTTTGGCAGCGGCGGCAAATGCCGAAGCTCGTGGATGGGCAATGAGCCGTGCGGAAACTGATGCAAAAACTGCAATTCTGGCCGAAAATGGCATGAATGTTGTTGAGCCAAGTGCCGAGCTGATGGAAGGCCTGCGTGCAATTGGTGCCCAGATGCAAGAAGAATGGAATGCTTCGGCCAGCGCTGAAGCCAAATCCATTGTTGAAGAATTCAACATGTAAAAGGTTGCCAATGTTGAATAAAGGGCAGGCGGATTGTTATTTTTCGCCTGCTCACTTTTAGTTCCGCAAAGAGTATTTATAGGCTTTGATTAATTGGTTTTTGAACAAGGGGGAGAAACACAATGATCAGAAAATTTCTTGATCGGCTCTATCTGGTCAGCGGGGCGATTTCTGCCGGATTTCTGGTGTTGATTTGCGCTGTTGTGACTGTGCAGGTGATTTTGAACCTGACCACCAAACTGTTTGGTGTAAAAGTGGCAATGACCATTCCATCCTATGCGGAATTTGCCGGGTTTTTTCTGGCTGCTGCCTCGTTTCTTGCGCTGGCATATACATTGACCAGAGGTGGGCATATCCGGGTTACGCTGATGGTGCAGTTTTTGCCAAAAAAAGCCCAGTTGATTGCTGAAGTTTTTGCGTTGGGTCTGGGCGCTTTCACCGCTGCCTATACAACCTGGTATATGGCGCGACTGACCATGGAATCCATAAAATTTGGTGATCTGTCTCCGGGAATTATTGCGGTGCCATTGTGGATCCCCCAGATCAGTTTGACACTGGGTCTGGCGATATTTGCCATAGCGCTTTGTGATCTTGGTGTTCGCACCATCATTGGTCAAAAAATTGTGCTTCAGCCACAGGACTGGGCTGAATAGCCAGCGTGGCAGATGCAGTGGCTCGCTCTAAAAAATATAAAAATAAAAGGTAAAAAATGCCCGAAATTGTAATCATAGCACTGTTGCTGATCGGCTTGCTCGCCTTGCTTGCCAGCGGGGTTTGGGTGGCGTTTTCGCTGATAATTGTTGGCATTGCCGGCATGGAAATATTTTCTTCGGCTCCCATTGGTCAGGTTTTGGCCACAACCTTGTGGGGGGCTTCTCATTCATGGGCGCTGGCAGCTTTGCCAATGTTTATCTGGATGGGAGAGATATTGTTAAGATCGCGTATGTCTGAGGATATGTTTTCAGGACTTGCGCCATGGCTGGTAAAACTGCCGGGCAGGCTTTTACATGTTAATGTACTTGGATGTGCAATTTTTGCTGCAGTTTCCGGGTCATCGGCGGCAACTGCTGCAACTATTGGCAAAATGTCGATCCCCGAACTTACAAAAAGAGGCTATCCGGAAAAACTGATTCTTGGCACTTTGGCAGGTTCGGCAACCCTTGGTCTTTTGATACCACCCTCGATAATTTTAATTGTTTATGGGGTTGCTACCGAGCAGTCCATTGCCCGTCTGTTTATCGCAGGGGTAATTCCCGGCCTGATGCTGGTGGCCATGTTTGGCGGATATGTAATCATTCGGGCGCTAATGCTTGGGGACAAAATTCCCAAGGAGCCAGTGGAATATACCTTTATGGAGAAAATAAAATCTTCACGGCGACTGATCCCGGTAATTTTGCTGATAATTGGAGTTATCGGGTCGATTTATGCGGGAATTGCCTCTCCCACCGATGCAGCGGCGATGGGGGTTACCCTGTCGTTGTTGCTGGCGTGGTTTAGTGGTGGATTGAGCTGGAAGATGTTTCGCGAAAGCCTGATGGGGGCAACTGTCACTTCGTGCATGATTGCGCTGATTTTAGTGGCGGCGGCATTTTTAACCACTTCGATGGGGTTTACCGGAATACCGCGCAATCTGGCCACATGGATCGGAAGTTTTAATCTTTCCCCCTATGCTCTGCTGTTTGCGCTGACCATTTTCTTTATAATTTTGGGCTGTTTTCTTGATGGAATTTCGGTGGTGGTGCTTACGACCTCCATAATATTGCCGATGGTGGAAGCGGCGGGAATTGATCCCCTTTGGTTTGGTATCTATTTGGTTATTGTTGTGGAAATGAGCCAGATTACCCCTCCCGTTGGTTTTAATCTGTTTGTAATTCAGGGGTTGACTGGTAAAAATATTCTAACAATTGCTGCCGCTGCGTTTCCGTTCTTTTTGCTGCTTTTGGCGGCGGTCGGGATAATTATAGCCGTTCCTGAAATTGTTACCTACTTGCCCGATTTGAGAAATCGATAACAGGAACATGCGATAAAATAGGTATTGAATAATATAGATATGGGTTTGGTAGCTGAGCATTATATTGGAGGAATATCTGATGGATAAAACCATAAAAGAAGAAAATGCAGACAAAAAACACACTGCACCAAAACCCATCGTTTCTTCGGCCCATTTAGCCTCGGAAGAGGGGTGGCAAATGAGCGAGTTGGAATATGCGATGACCATGACCTATAACGCATTTTCACGCTGGATGGTGCATTGCATGGCATCAATTGGATATAAGGATCTCAACCCTCTAGATATTTTAATTCTGCATAATGTAAACCATCGTACCAGGGAAAAACGGCTGGCGGATATCGGGTTCATGCTCAATATTGATGATATTCATACCGTAAATTATGCGGTAAAAAAGCTGATGAAAATTGATCTGGTGGTGGGCAAAAAAGTTGGCAAGGAAATGTTTTACAAGACCACTGATCTGGGCCAGAACGTATGTCAGCAATATAAGGAAATTCGTAAATCCTGCCTGATTGATGCGGCGGTTGCCACCGATAGAAATTTTGAAGAAATTTCCCATACCGCGCTGGTTTTGCGCACCATGTCAGGGCTTTATGATCAGGCGTCAAGGGCGGCCTCATCTCTATAACCCTAAGCGGAACAATTGACTTTTTATTCGTTTATAAGCAAAAGCTAATTTAACTGACGTGATCAAAGATTGCGTCTGATTGGTGATTTGTAATTAAACGGGGAAGATTTATGCGGCTTAGGGTAATTGATTTCGGTATGGTTTCGGCGCTGCGTTCGCAGGCGGTATTTCATGGAATTGCAAAGACTATTACCGCAAATTCTGATCCGGTTCTGGTAATGAGCAGTCCAAAAGAGCCATATGTTTGCGTTGGCATGCATCAGCAGATTGATCGCGAAGTTGATGAGGAATATTGCCGGCAAAACAATCTGCCCATATATCGTCGTCATGTGGGTGGTGGTGCGGTTTATCTGGATAAAAACCAATATTTTACCCAGTTTATTTTCCCTGAAGGCAAAGCGCCAAAACTTGCCAGTCAATTATACCCGTTGTTTATCGAGCCTGTGGTGCGCACCTATCAGGAACTGGGGATAGAGGCACAATTCCGCCCCGCCAATGATATTCATGTCAACGGACGCAAGATCGGCGGCACAGGGGCAGCAAGCATTGATGATGCCACCGTCATGGCGGGAAGTTTCATGTTTGATTTTGATACCGCGACCATGGCCAGATGTTTAAAAGTGCCAAGCGAGAAGTTTCGCGATAAGCTTAAATCCACGTTGGATGATTATATGACCACTATGGTCAAAGAGCTTGAAGCAGTGCCATCCAAAGAAGATTTGCGAGAAAAATTTTTGGCCCATTGTGCTGATGTTTTAAAAGTCACCCCGGAATTATCTAAAGCTAGCGAAGAAGAATTAGCGGCCATTGAAATGGCAGAAAAAGAACTGCAAGACGAAGAATGGACTTATGTACAGGGGCGAAAATTTGTTGAAATGGGGGTTAAAATTTCGGCTGATACCCATTTGACCGAAAGTGCACATAAGGCACCGGGCGGGCTGATAAGAGTGCATTTGCTTAATCGGGGTGGCAGAATTGATGATTTGATGATTGCCGGTGATTTTACGTGCTTGCCCCCCGAGGGCGTTGACCAGCTAGCTGGTAGATTAAAGGGCGAGGGTTTGCAAAATGGCGAGCTGGCCTCAGCAATTGAAAAAGCCATGAATGAGTTGGACATCGAAATGGTCGGGGTCAGCGCAGTTGATATTGAAACGGCAATTCTTTTTGCGGTGCAACCACCAGAATAGAAGAAAGAATCTGGAATGAATAATCCGGCGGCTGAATTCAAAATTAAAAATGTCTGTGTACTGCAACATACAGAAGCTGAATTTTTAGGTCTGATCGAAGATCATTTTGAGGGTCGAAATATCCGGTTTGACTATCAGCGACCGTTCACGGTCGGTGGCACGGTTCCAAATTCCATTGAGGGCTATGATGGTTTAATTATTTTGCCCGGCGGACCCTATGGGGTGGTCAGTGGGCATTTGCTGCCGAGTTTTTCTGCCGAGCTTCGCCTTTGCAAAATGTTCATTGAAGCTGGATTGCCAATTATTGGCTTTGGACTGGGGGCAACCATATTGGCCATTGCTGCCGGGGGCGGAGCCAGTGAAACTGAGCTTGATTTCAGGGTCGAAAAGGCAAGCCGGGTTATTGAGGAGGCCCTGGATGGAAAAATGCCACAAAACTTTCCTCTGGCATTTTATGGGCGCGATCAGGCGGTGTTACCAAAATCTGCAACGGTTCTGGCCGTTGGGAAAAACAGGCAACCATTAGTGTTTTCCATCAACAACAATTGCTTTGGATTTGCTGGTCATCCGGGGATGAAATCAGGCATGGCCGAAGACCTGATTATGGAATTTGCCCAGACTCCGCCAGATACAGCAAGCACCCTTGGCCTGTTAAGGGATGCGCAATTTGAGATAGCAACTTCATTGAGTTCAATGATGAAAGGGTTGGTTGCAGAGACGGATTTGATGTAGGATTTGCATATTCCGTTTATTTCATATATCATAATTGGCATGTAACAGATGCAGTAATCGAGCCGTCATACAAGAGTTCGGGCATCTGAAATTTAGGGAGGGTTTTGATGGCCGAGAAGTTGATCATCATCATGGTTAATACGGATCCACGTAATGGCGAAGAATTGGGTGCGCCGTTTTTTCAGGCAACAGTTGCTGCCGCCATGGATTATGAGGTTGAGGTCGTTTGTACCGCAACTGCCGGTATCCTGATGAAAAAGGGATTTGCCGAAGGGTTGGTGGTCAAGGAAGGCTCACCAAAGACTGTCTATGATTTTATCAAGGACGCCCATGAAGCGGGGGCAAAATTTTATTGCTGCTCACCCAATCTGGCACTTTTTGACATGAGTGAAGATGATCTCATTCCCGAATGCGAAGGCATTGTGGGGGGGGCAAAAGTAATTGAGGATGTGATGGAAGATGATTCCGTCAGGGTCTTAACCTACTGAGGTCAGTTGTCATGAATCAGCATTTGTTCACTAATGATCCGCTGGCAGAACCGCCGGCAGTGCCGCGTGAAAAAATGCAGGAAGTCCTTGATGACATCAAGGGGCATATGCTTTTTGATCATGAGCTTCACGGCTGTCTAAATTGCGGCATCTGTACCGCTACTTGCCCCTCGGCCAGTTATTATGATTATTCGCCACGTGAGATTGTTCAGCTTTTATGGACGGAAAATCTTGAAGGCATTTATGATGCCATGCAGGAAAAAATCTGGGCCTGTGCTCAATGTTATACCTGTGCAGCGCGTTGTCCGTTTGAAAATTCTCCCGGTGGCTTGGTAATGATCATGCGCGAAGTTGCGATCAAGCATGAAATGGAATCAGTCAAAGAAGTGCTGCGCCCGTTTTCAAGGGTGTTGCTCAAAGTCATTTCCACCGGAAATCAACTGGCTCCAAACATGATCACCAAAGAGGCGTTTCCGGACTGGGGTCCTGATGTTTCAAAGGTTGATGCGCCGCTGGATATTTTGCGCAAGGCAATTCCGCTTCCCACCTTACATACGCTTGATACGGCATGGGTCGTGAACCTTAAAACCTCGGTGGAATTGTTCACCATTTGGGAGGCCACGGGGGTTTTGGATCAATTGGAAAGCGTTGATGAAAATCTGTTCGATGTGGTGATCGATGTCATGGACGAAAAACGTGAAGATCTTCAAGATTGGCTCGACGAGCAAGAGGATGATGACGATGAGTAATGAAAAAAAAGGCAGCTTTGAAGGGTTTGGGGCAGAATGGAAGGTCTCCCAACTCAATGAGGATGAAAAGAAGCGGGCTACCGATTGGGTGGAGGCAAAAATTGATCGTCGCTCATTGCTCACCGGAAAGCGCAAGGAAGACATTCGCGATGTCATGTGGCAATTGGAAAAAGAGGGTGAAATAATTGTTCACCGGGTTGGTGATCACCATAAGCCGATCATGGCCAAAACCCTTTATGGCTGGGATAAAAAAATACCCACCGACAATTTTTGGCATCATAAATCCTGTGGACAGTGCGGGAATATTCCCGGCTATCCGACTTCTGTAATGTGGCTCATGAATAAATTGGGCAATAAATATCTGGACGAAACTGACCAAACTTCTTGCACCGCGTGGAATTATCACGGGTCAGGAATCGGCAATGTGGTTTCGCTTGCGGCGGTATTTTTGCGAAATTATCATCAGGCCTATGTTTCTGCCAAGGCCGAAGGGCTGCCGGAGGGAACTTATTATCCGCTGGTTCATTGTGGCACTTCGTTTGGCAATTATAAGGAAATGCGGATATTTTTGATGCATTCGGCTGAACTCAGGGCCAAGGTTAAAGAAATTTTGGGCAAACTTGGCCGTCTGGTGGATGGCAAATTGCTGATACCGGAAGAAATCGTGCATTATTCAGAATGGCTGCATGTGGTTCGCGATAGGTTGGTGAAATATCAAAAGATTGATGTGAGCAATGTGCGCGCCACCATTCATCCGGCCTGCCATGTTTATAAAATGGTGCCTGAAGACGTGATTTATGACAATGACGTGCTGGACGGTAACCGGGTTGCGGTTTCAACCGGCCTGATGGAAACTTTCGGGGCTGAAGTCATTGATTATTCCACGTGGTATGATTGTTGCGGCTTTGGGTTCCGGCACATTATCGGAGAGCGTGAATTCACCCGCTCGTTCGCCATAGATCGCAAAATAAAAGTAGCGGTGGAAGAAGCCAAGGCCGATGTTATGATCGGTCATGACACCGGTTGCATCACCACACTGGATAAAAATCAGTGGATCGGCAAGGCAGTGGGCAAGGTTTATGCGCTGCCGATTATGGCTGATTGTCAGTTTGCGGCCATCGCCATGGGCGCGCACCCCTATAAGCTGGCACAATTGCATTGGCATGCCAGCCCGTTTGAAACTCTGTTGGAAAAAATTGGCATCGACTGGGAAAAAGCCAAGGCAGAGTTTGAAAGCTATCTTGGTGAAGTATCAAAGGGAAAAATTGAAACCCTTTATGATCCACAACGGGCCATAACATCAGGCCCGGGATATAAAAAACCAGCACAATTAGCAGGAGCGAGCGACAAATGAGTAACCTGCAAATGAGCAAACCTGTATTAGTAGTTGGAAGCGGCCCTGCGGGATTATCTGCTGCTCAATCTCTGGCCGGTGCCGGGCAAAAAGTTGTGCTTGTGGAAAAAGAGGACCGCCTTGGTGGTGCGCCTATTCTTTCAGGCTATGCCAAGTTGGTGCCTTCGGGGGAATGGGCAAAAGACGCCATTGGAGGCATGGTCAAAAGGGTTGAAGAAAATCCGCTGATCAGCACCCATATAAACTCCGTTGTGCAGAGTTTTGATGGGAAGCCCGGAGCATTTGTTGCCAAGCTTAAGGATGGCTCACAAATTGAAACGGGGGCAACAATTCTTGCCACCGGATTTACCCATTTTGATAGTGTGAACAAGCCCGAATGGGGCTTTGGTACCTATGAAGATGTGGTGACAACTACTCAGGTCGAGCAAATGATTTCGTCTGGTAAAGGCGTTAGATGCCCATCTGATGGACGTGAACCTGATCGGGTGGCCATTTTGCTTTGTGTTGGTTCCAGAGATAGACAGATCGGGCGCGAATGGTGTTCAAAAATCTGCTGTACGGTATCGGCAAATATTGCCATGGAAATTCGTGAGGAACTGCCAAATTGTCAGGTCTATATCTATTATATGGATATTAGAACCTATGGACTTTATGAGGGCAAATATTATTGGGAATCTCAGGAAAAGCATAAGGTTAGATATATCAAAGCCCGCATTGCCGAAGTAACGTCCGATGGCCAGAGATTGATCGTCAAGGGGGAGGATACTCTGGTTAAACGCCCGATTATGATCCCGTTTGATATGGTGGTGCATGCGGTGGGTATGGACCCGAATGTGGACAATATGACCCTGTCGGCGGTGTTTGGGGTCGACCTTGAAAAATACGGGTTCATTGATAAGGCCTCGAGCTATTTAAACATGTCGCAAACTTCGCGCGACGGGGTTTTTGTTGCTGGAGCTGCTACGGGACCGGAAACCATTGATGATTCAATTGCTCAGGGACAATCGGCTGCCATGGCCGCTATTTCAATGTTGAGCGGGTTTTCTGGGGGAGGAAAAGCGAAATAGTGCTTGGTTTTCTCAAATCAAAACAATTGCCTGTTGCCGATGCTGGATTGGTTTTGGACCTGTCCGGGCCGGTATTGCGGCGCGCGTTTGAACATTTGGCCGGTGCTGCCGAGGCAACCGGGGGTGTGGAGCGCTATGTGGGGGCGATTGCGCTGAAATCATCCCTGTTCGAAGAAATTATGTGCAAGGGAAAAATCCACGAGATGGACTTGAAGGATTTTTCAGACCTTGGAGCGTTTATGGCTCCTGTACGCCGCCGAATGGGGGCGGAACTGGATGAAAAAAATATCGGCAAAATAATTCACGCCATCAAGCTGCTAATGGATGGATGGAGCGATGTTTCAACTACTGATAAGCGCATGGAAGCATTTATAAAGCAATTTCCGGCCGATAAATCCCATCGCTGGGTGCGCGATCTGGGGGCAGAAATTCTTCATTTCAGCGCCCCTGAAATCTATCCGCTGATGAGCCGCTGGATGTGGGATAAAAAAGTTGGCACCGGAGTTTTGCGCGAAATCTGGTTTAGTGAAGCGGGGGCCGAGCCACAAGAAATATCGGTCATGGATGATTTTGCCACCTTTAATCTGATGCGTCGTGAACTGATCGGGTTCTTGAGTGAGAACGGTGTTTTCAAAAACCTGGAATTTTATTGCGACCTGTTATGTGCCCATATTTATGCGGGATATATCAATGATATGGGCGGGCAATATCTTAAATCTGACTTTATCGAAAGCCCGGACCCGATGTTGCACACCAGACGGATGCTCGGGCTTGATGCCATTAATACTGAAACCGGGCGTACGCGTCTGAAATTGATTGACGGCAATATCCATAAATTGGGCGGCGATGCCCTGATGTTGAATTAAGCGAAGAGCGAGGGAAGCGGATGCCTATTCACGAAAAATCGCTAATTCGACCGGAAAATATCGTCGAGCATGAAGAGCTGATCATTGACGGGGTTGATGTTTCGGGACACTGGAGCACGTTCATCAATTCGCGTGCCATTACCGATTATAATGAAGAAATGCAGGATGAAATTGCAGGTCTTGCCGGGGGTGAATTTATTCATCGGTGCTGGCAGTGCGGATCTTGCACCAATGCCTGCACCATAAATGCGCTGAATAATGATTTTAATCCGCGCTATTGGATCTATCTGATCCGCATGGGTATGGAAGATGAATTGCTGCTCAACAAGGATATAATCTGGCAATGTGTATCGTGCAACAAATGCACCTATGCCTGCCCGCGGGATGTAAACCCGGAAGGGGTGATGAAAGCCACCTCCCATTGGCTGGAACTTAAGGGCCATACGCCCAAATCGCCCTCGATGATTTTTGATGAAGGGTTTTCAAAACAGGTTTTTGATACGGGAAAAATTGAGGACGGATTGGTTCTAAGGCAGTTTTTTAAAGCCACCGGGCAAAAACTTACGCAGACGTGGCTGGTTACAATGCTGATCGGCCTGATGCGCAAAATGCCGGTGACCATGTTGACCAGATTGGGATTGGCTACAATTCTCAGGCCACGTACCAAGAATTGGGGCAAGGCCAAAACAGCGATTAATGAATATGTGAACGAAAAAGAAGCTCAAAACGCAAGGCTTTTGGGGTTGGATCAGTTGGAGGAGCGGCAATGAACAAGAAATTTGATAAGGTTGCCTACTATCCGGGTTGCGCGCTTGAGGGCACTGCGCAATCCTATGATCGCTCAACCAAGGCGATTGGGGACAAGCTGGGTTTGAAAACTGTTGAGCTGGACAATTGGAATTGTTGCGGGGCGATGGAGGTTAAAAACATTGACCCGAAACTGCAGACCTATCTGTCGGCGCGCAATCTCTCGATTGCTCAGGATATGGGTTTTGATAAGGTAATGGCGCCTTGCAATGGCTGCTATCACAATCTGAAAAAGGCTGAATATGACCTAAAAAATGATGATGCCTCTAAAGAAGTCAATGAGCGTCTTTCAAATAAAGCCGGTCATACAATTTATGAGGCGGGCAAAGTTGAAACTATTCATGCGCTGGACTGGATTAAAAATTCTGTCGGCGAAGAAGGCATAAAAGATAAAATCAAGGGTGGTTTGAAGGGCCTAAAAATTGCCAATTATTATGGCTGCATGTATACTAGGCCGCGCCATATTTTCCCGGAAAAGGATCAGGGCCCCGGATCGGAATCCACCCATAAACCCCATTTTATGGATGATTTGCTCGCAGCTGCGGGGGCCGAGAATGTGGAATACCCCCTAAAGACTGCATGCTGCGGCGGAGCGCATACCCTGAGCGACAGTGATACTTCAACCAAGCTGGTGCTAAATCTGTTGCAGGCAGCCGAGGCTTGCGGGGCAGATGTAATAGCTACCGAATGCCCGACCTGTCACACAGGACTGGAAATGCATCAGATCAGGGCTGCAAAGGCATTCGGAAAAGAAACCAAAGTAAAAATCCTCTATTTTACCCAGCTTTTGGGGCTGGCGATGGGCGTCTCCCCAAGAAAGCTCGGTTTACAGGAGAATTTTTCTGATGCCATGCCAATGTTAAAAGAAAAAGGTTTGATATAGTGACATCAACTGCGCAGAATTTTGATGATTTGCTGGTTCGACTGGAAGAAATCGAAGGTTTTTCCGATGCCGATTTGCTTGTTCAGGCAAAAAAGCTGGCGCAGGAAATATTGGTTCTTGGGGAACTGACATTGCACTTCTGGATAATTGCCCGGAATGGAACTCCAACTAATGCAAAAAAAGAAGGTTTTTCCATTCTGGCCCTGCATCGACAGGGAGCAAAGGGGGAGCCGAGCTTTAATGCATGTCGGGAGAGTTGCCGCGAGGCGGTTTATCAATACAATGTGATTTTGCAAAGCGGGGATGATGAGCAAACCTTAAGGGCGCTAAAGTTGCAGATTATGGTGGTGCGACACTTGGCTTTGTTCATATCGGGGAAACTTGAAGTTGCCGGGCTTGGCGATTTTTGTTGCGCATCAAAACCCATAAGACAAAAAGATATAAACTTGCCTGAAACGGGTCTGCCTGACATGGCTCAAGGTAATTAAGGGGAGAGAATAAATGACAATTGTTCGTGGATGTGAAATGCCCGACGAGCTGCTTTATGATGTGGATAATAACATCTGGTATCAGGAAAATGATGACGGCACTGTAACCCTTGGCATGACCATGGTGGCTGCCGCCATGGCTGGACCCATGGTTGCGTTTACGCCCAAGCGGGTGGGAAGAACAGTGAAGGCCGGAAAATCCTGCGCCACCATTGAATCGGGCAAATGGGTTGGGCCAGCAAAAATTGCTTTTGAGGGAGAAGTGGTTGCCGCTAATTCCGAATTAAATGCAGATCCGAAACTGGCCAATGGTGACCCCTATGGTGCCGGTTGGATGGTAAGGGTTAAGCCGACAGATTGGGACACTGCCAGAGCTGATTTACTGCCAGGGACTGAAATAAGTGCGCCCTATGAAGCGAAAATGGCGGCAGAAGATTTTGCCGGCTGCGAAGCTTAGGGTTTCGCATTGGAACACTTGAGTAATTGGAACTAAACCAAAATTTTAAGGAGGGTAATATGACTAGCGAACAAAATGCAAAATCTATGTCCATCATCGTAACCAAGGGGGCGCTGGATCAGGCTTATCCGCCGTTTATTCTGGCTACAACCGCTGCTGCGATGGGGCTGGATGTAACCATGTTTTTTACGTTCTATGGTTTGGGATTGTTAAAAAAAGACATGAACCTGAAAGTAACAACACTTGGCAATGCTGCGATGGAAATGCCAATGATGGGTGGCCATATGGCGATGCCTAATGTGCTGGCTGCACTTCCCGGCGCTGGAGCTTTAACTACTTCAATGATGAAAAACCTGATCAAGAAAAACGGAGTGGCTTCAATTGAGGAACTGCGTGATCTGGCTGTTGAAGCAGAGGTAAAAATTATCGCCTGTCAAATGACATTGGATCTTTTTGATTACAAACCTTCCGACCTGATTGATGGACCGGTACTAGGAGGGGCTGCAACCTATATCGAGGTTGCTACCAAGTCGGATATCAATCTGTTTATTTAGGGACTAGTCCCCAAAATTATGATCAGCAGTTTGACTGTTTCTAAAGACAATTGCTGATTTGATTTATGAAGTATTGAACTGGAGAAAAAATATGGCTGACGAAGTATTGGATGTGAAGGGGTTAAACTGCCCATTGCCTATCCTTAAAGCAAAAAAAATGCTCAACACCATGGAACAGAATAAAACTCTTGAGGTTTTGGCTACCGATCCGGGAGCGGTTGCAGATTTTGAAGCGTTCTGTCGTGCTACCGGCAATACGCTGGTGGAAGCGCGCGAAGATGGCGATGTTTATGCGTTTGTAATTCAGCGCACCGGATAAGCCGCGTCGGTCCCTGGTCTTAATCTCCGCATTATTCAGATTGCGGATCACAAAACATATCATAAAGCGTGCCAACAATCTGGCGCGCTTTATCGTTTGAAAGTGAATAGAATATGGAGCGACCATCGCGTCTGGCGTCCACCATATGATCATCGCGCAGGCGGGCTAACTGTTTTGAAACCGAGGATTGGTTCATCCCCAGCATTTCTTCTAATTCAGAAACGGTGGCGGGGCCTTCTGCCAGACGGCAAAGAATCATCAAGCGACCGGTATGAGCGAGCGATTTTAGAAAATCAGTAGTTTTTTGAGCGTTCTCAAGCATTTGTACCGATCTGTTGGGTTGTTCTTGATCGGATATTTGCTCGCCGGGCGATTTTTTTGCGCGCTCTTCAGGTTGATTTTGAACTTGATCCATAAAAATACTCGCTAACATGCTGAACGAAACAGCTTCATATATCATTATAGGCCAAAAATGCCATGAATGGCAATTTGCTTTGCTTTCTATGCCTAAATTTTAGTTGGGACGATGCGGCCTTGTAAAATTGAACTTGTAGAAGTTACCCTTAAAGCGAGTTATTCTAACTATCCGAATTGATTTTTTCAGGCAATTTTTCCTGTTCCAGCACCGGTTTTTCATCGTTGTCTGAAACGGGGTTTTTGCTCAGGTCAATTTCGCTTTGGTCGGTTTGCATTGGCTGTAACTGTTCAAATTCGGTCTCGTCATTGCCAAGAGCGCTAGTGGGTACTTTAAATTCGAACCTGTCTAGCTTGCCGGTAATTGGAGAGATCGGCGCCCATTCTAAAGCTATCACTCCATCGGCCACCCAAACCGGGTCAGGAGTGGCGGAAATTGCTCTTGCCAGCCATTGGCGAGCCCTGCCCTGATCGGCGTTCTGGCCCTCTTCGATTTTTGCCATGGCAACGCAGACGGCCCGGGTCGGGCTGTCTTTTACATATCCTGAAAGTGCGTCTCTTGCTGTGGCCCAGCTTTTTGCCTCTATGGCGATTTGGGCAACAATAATGGCAGAGCTTTGCTCGGCCGGAGGCAAAGAGATCAGGTCGGTTATGCGTTTTAGTCTTTCGGTAGGGGAAATCCCCGGCTGGGCATTGGCAAACAACAGGGCAATATGGGGATGCCTAGTGGCGCGCCACACCCGGCGCAGTAAAGAAGATGCTTTGCGCAATTCGCCTTTGTTGGAATAAAGCCGGGCGGCAATAAGAGCGGCAGGAACAAAATCGGGCAGTAATTTTAAGGCAATGCGGGCATTATCAAGCGCGTCGGTTGGGTTGCTTGCTTCTGAGTCTTTGGCGATTGCGGTATGTAGGACTGCCAATCGGCGTTTTTTATTTTGCTTTTCTTCTTTGGTGCGACCGGGTTCTTCATTGACAATTTTTAAGGATGCCAGCCAATCGGCCTGATTGTTATATTGCTCAAATATTGCATTAGATGCCCAGTCCAGTTGTGGCGATATGGAATAGGCCTTCTGGGCGAAGGTAAGGGCGGCATCATCGCGCTTTTGCGCCTTGGCCTGTTCATAAAGGCCGGAAAGGGCAGCCAGCGTGGTTTTTGGATTATCGATGAGTAGACGATATTGCTCGCGGGCCTGCCCCCATTGACCAAGGGCCAATTCAGCCCGAGCTTCCAGTAATTGGGCGGCTGCATTATGGGGCAGTTTGATCCGGGCTTCACGGGCGAGCTGTCTGGCTTTTTGCGCGTCTCCGGCTTGCAGGGCAATCACAGAATTTGAAAGGGCTTCTACCCCGTGATCTTTGCGGCGACGGGAGGCAATTCTTTGTAAGAATTTTGGGGCGGCAACAAGTCGGCGAATAAGCGACCAGATAAATATTGAAAGCAGTATTGTTGCAATCAGCAATATTGCGCTTACGCCGATGGGTGGCTGCATCCGATAACCTGCCAGATCAATTTGCAAAGTTCCCGGAACTGCCAATAACCAGGTTATGCCAAGCGTTATGGCAAGGGAAAGCAATATGTAGGTTATCAGGCGCGTCATTGGGCATTTAGCTCTGGTTCAGATGTTTTTGTATCTTGACCAGTAGCCAATTGGGAAAGGGTTAAGGAACGGGCCTGATCCAATAAATTATTTGCGCTGCCCAGAGCCAGAATTTGTGAATTTAATTCTCCAAGAGCCAAAACCATTGGTTGAGGAAGTTGGGATATGAGGTTCGCTGCGGCAGAAAAATCGGAACGATTGATAGCGGCCTCTATTTGTGAAACCAGATTTTCTGTTTGGCCTCCTGCTGTTTGGCCTGTGGGGCGCAAGGCCAGAAGTGATCTCATATTATCCCCAAATTGTTGTAACCAGCCAGCATCAGGGTCTTTGGGGCTTGCTGCAATCATTGCTGGAATGGCGCGATTGAAATTTTCGATAATCAGGGAAGGCAGAGGCCGACTGTTTATGGCCATTTCATCGACCAGGGCGGGAATTTCCAGAGAGGGTAAATACAGGGCGAGGCTTTGCAATTCAGTGTCAAATCTTTGGCCATTGATAAGGGCGGTTTCCATTCCCATTAGTGCCAAGGGAAGGTATAGGGCAGCTTGTTGAGTTTGATTCTGCTCGTTTTGTATATCGCCAGATGAAATTTGCTCCACACTTGCCTGATCCAGCGCCGAAATGTTTTTTGCGTTTGTCTCCATGGTGGCGATTGTTTGGGCCAAACGCTCATCAAGCACTGTCATTGCTGAAGTAATTTGCTCGATTTCAGTTTGCAGGTCTGAATTTTGCAGGTCCAGATCGGCCTGAATTTGTGCCAGAATTTTTTCTGGCAGACTTAGAATATCTGCTTGAATCCGGGAAATATCGGCCCCGAGTTTTGCAGCATCTTCAGAAGAGCTGCCAGCTGCAATGGCGTTCAAACGGGTATTTAAGTCTGATATGGATTCTTCAAGCGCTGCCAGTTCAGCACCATTGTCCGGGCTGGCGGGAAGATCATTTAATTGTTGGCTGATGCTATCTATATTTTGCAGCAATAGTGCCTGTTGTTGTTCGAAGCTTTTTTGCTGATCGGCCAATAGTTTCGTTTGGGCTAAAAACCCGTCAATTTGAGAACCTAGCCGCTCGCGCAATGCGTTTACCTGTTCATCCATGACATTAAAGCCCACCAGATTTTGGGTGATCAGCTCTTCGGTATTGCTAATCCGCTGGTCAAGTGACGTGATTTCAGTCTGGCCGAGAGGCTTCAGGATTCCTGACAATATTAATGGAACCAGAATAATTATTGCCAGTAGCGCTCCGCCAGTTGCTCCGATGGCTGCGGGAATAATTGCAAATTTGGATGGTTTTGCAGCTAAGGTTTCAGCGGTGAAACCTTTGGTTTTTGCGGTGTTTTCTTTGATTGGTCCGGTGTTTTTGTTGGTATTTTGAGGAGGGATTTCACTTTTTGCAGCGGGTTTGGCTTTTGGAGTTTTTGCAGCGGATTTTGCGCCCGAGACGGGGCTGGATTTTTTGGTGGTGGATTTGCTCGGTTTAAGGTCCAGTATCGGGGGTTTTACCGGCCCGCCCTTTGGTTCAACCATTATTTTGTTTCCTCTGATACTTTGTCAACATAAGCATTTTATCAGGCAACTCAACAGGCAGGCGGGGGTGTAAAGGGCAATATTTGTGCCAATAAAATTCGGTAGGTTGAGTTTTTTGAACAGGAGCGGGAATTAAATTTTCCTCAATCATGAGCTTTGCAAGTGAGCTAGTTGCGGGTACACCATTTTTTATGAAAACTTCGACGAGTACATATATTCTTGGCATTGAGAGCAGTTGTGATGACACGGGTGCTGCCGTAGTTCAACGAGAGAGCAATGGTAGCGGCAAAATCCTGTCTAATGTGGTGCGCTCGCAAATCGAAGAGCATCTGGAATTTGGTGGAGTGGTGCCGGAACTGGCTGCCCGTGCCCATGTCATATATATTGATCAGGTGATTGAACGGGCAATTGCAGAAAGCGGCCTGAAACTTGAGCAAATTGATGCAATCGCTGCAACTGCCGGCCCCGGGCTTATTGGTGGGGTGCTGGTGGGATTAACCACGGCCAAGGCTATGTGTGCGGCGCTTAATAAGCCTCTCATTGGAATAAACCATCTGGAGGCCCATGCGCTTAGCGCCCGCCTTGGTGCTGATGTGGAGTTCCCCTATTTGTTACTGCTGGTTTCTGGTGGCCATACGCAGTTTTTACTGGTTCGTGGGGTTGGAGATTATCAGCTTTGGGGCACAAGTATTGATGATGCATTGGGGGAAGCGTTTGACAAGGTGGCAAAGATGCTTGGCCTTGGATATCCGGGAGGCCCGGTGGTTGAACGCTTGGCAATAACCGGTGATAAAAAAAGGTTTAGTTTTCCCCGACCATTATTAAAACGAAAAACGCTGGATTTTTCTTTCTCGGGCTTAAAAACGGCAGTGCGACTGGCAGCAGAAAAAATAGCGCCTTTGAGTGAGCAGGACGTGGCGGATATTTGCGCTGGGTTTCAGGCTTCGGTTTGTGATATTATCAAAGTTAAAACCAGTGCTGCATTGTTTCGCTATCAGCAGGAAGTTGGTGTCGGGGATATCAAGATGGTGGTTGCCGGGGGAGTGGCTGCAAACAAGGCAATTTCACAATCATTACAACAGGTAATCAGTGATTTTAATGGAAGGCTGATTGTCCCGCCAATGGAGCTTTGCACCGATAACGGGGCCATGGTGGCCTGGGCCGGGGCCGAGCGCCATGCACTTGGTTGTTTTGACGGGCTTGATTTGGCCGCAAGAGCCCGCTGGCCACTTGATGAGCCTTTAATGAAAGTGGCAAATAAATGAGCAAGGTCGGGGTCATTGGTGCAGGTGCCTGGGGAACGGCGCTGGCTCAAGCGGCGGCCAGCGCTGGCAATCAGGTCATGCTGATTGGGCGCGATGAAAAAACAATCGATGAAATCAATGAATTTCATCGCAATAAAAAATATCTTGGAGAACAGCAATTATTGTTAGCCATCAGCGCCGGAGTGGATTTTTTATCTCTTGAATTATGCGACTTGGTGATTTTGGCGGTTCCGGCCCAAAAAACGCGAATGCTGTTAAAATCCCTGCCCAAGAGTATTAAATCCAAAAAACCGGTGGTGCTGACCGCGAAGGGTTTTGAAAAAGAAACGCTGGCCTTGCAAAGCCGGATTCTTGAAGACGAATGGCCAGATGCAAGCGCTCTGATATTGTCTGGCCCCAGTTTTGCCATTGATGTTGCAGCGCAAAAGCCAACCGCAATAACGCTGGCCTCGGTTGATGAAAAATCGCTGAACCATGTGGGAAAAATTCTGGCCAGTGCATCCTTTAGGCCCTATTTCAGCACCGACCCTAAAGGCGTTGAACTTTGCGGGGGGTTGAAAAATATTTATGCTCTGGCCTGTGGGGCGATTGAGGGGGCGGGGCTTGGTCTGTCGGCTCGTTCGGCTTTTATCTCGCGGGCAATGGTTGAAATGGGGCGAATCGTTGAGGGGCTAGGGGGTGAAAGGGCTACGATAAACGCGCTGGCCGGGATTGGCGATTTGGTACTTAGTTGCACTTCTGAACAATCGCGAAACTACAGGTATGGAATTGAACTTGGAAGGGGAAGGGTTTTGGCTGAAATTTTGAATAAAGGTCTGGATTTGAATAAAGGTCTTGGTTTGAATAAAGGTCTTGGTTTGAATAAAGGTCTTGGTTTGAATAAAGGTCTTGGTTTGGCTGAAGGGGTTGCCAGCACAGCTGTGGCTCATAAAATGGTTTGTGAAGCAAAAATTGATGCGCCTCTTGTCAAAGCGGTAAATCACCTGTTGGACGGGGATGTCGATATTTCAACGATAGTTGGGCAATTGATGACACGGCCACTTAAATCCGAAGGATAGATTATGCAGTTTGTAATTATCGGTAATGATAAAAATGGTGCCTTGCAAACCCGCAAAAGTGTTCGGGCTGATCATCTGGCCTATTGGGGTGAACAGGGCCAGAAATTTTTGGCTGCCGGCCCGTTTCTGGATGAAAATGAAAATCCTTGCGGCTCGATGATGATTGTTGAAGCCGCTGACATTGAAGAAGCAAAACGTATGGCGGCATCTGATCCTTATGTTACAGGTGGCGTATTTGAAAACTACGAAGTGCGGCGCTGGAACTGGCTGCTTGGCAAGCCTGAATTGACTTAAGTGCCATAATGGCAATCAACTGGCTGCAATTTAACAAAGGGGTCTGAAATGTTGAGTTTTGATGTGAACTGGCTTGGAATTATTCTGGCGGTAGTTGCCAGCATGGCGCTGGGAATGATCTGGTATATGGGGCTGGCAAAATACTGGATTAGCGCCACCGGAAAAACTGAAGAGCAATTAATGGGAAAAGGCAACAGCGCAACGCCGTTTATTTATGCAGCTGCCTGTCAATTGGTCATAGCATTTTTTATTGCCAATTTAACGCCGGCACTGATGGGCGGCGTGTTGAACGCTTATAATGGGGCATTGGTTGGCGCACAGATGTGGCTTGGCTTTATTTTAACCGCAATGATTATCAATCACCGCTATCAGAATATGAGCTGGAGACTTACAATCATTGATGGTGGGTATTTGTTGGGTGTGGTGCTTGTGCAGGGCATGGTTATTGGTCTGCTTGG
>CAZMVQ010000019.1:0-5303 GCA_964569865.1 uncultured Devosia sp. | reverse complement strand
ACTGCCGATCAGAAATCTGACGCGATGCCTTTGACTTCCCAATCGCCAAACCGGGCCGGATCCAGTCCGGCGCGGCCATCACGTTCGGATTTCGAGCTAATATTTGCCTGATCTATTTTTTCTTTACGGGCCGCTGCTTCTTTCAAGGCGTTCTTGGCATTCAAGGCGTTCTTGGCATTTAAGGCGTTCTTGGCATTTGTTGAAGGTTCTGGCTTTTTATCTGGCTGGGGTTGCAAAGAAAAACTCCTGCTTTGATTTTTGCAATGAATATAAACAACTTTGGAATATAAGCAATTTTGAATAAATTATGGCCATGAACCAACGTAAAGTTAAAAAAAGTGAACTCAAAGAACATTCCTGCTCCCTCACAGGCAAATATCATCAGGAAAAATCGCAAAGGATCTGGTGCAAATAATATTGAGGGCCTTGCGGTTCGGCAACAAGCAGTAATTGCTTTGGACAAGGTTTTAAAGGGCGAGGTTTTTGAGCCGTTTAACGCCAATGAAATTGCTAACAACCGAGATCGGGCTTTAGCAAATCGCCTTGTCACCATGTCATTGCGACGCCATGGGCACTTAGACCAAATCATCAAATCCTTGCTTGATCGCGGTGTACCAAAACGCAGTGGTCTGTTTGAAGCGACTCTTCGATCCGGTTTGGCTCAATTGCTGTTTTTGCCCGAAATGGGCGAACATTCTGCAATTCATCTGGCCGTTGAAATTGTTCGCAGGGATCGTCGTGCATCAAGATATGACAAGCTGCTCAACGGAGTTTTGCGACAGGCGCAGCGCGAAAGCCAGCAATGGAGCTCCTTAAAAAACCATCTGCTTTTCCCTTCATGGATTGCTCAATCATGGGCGAAAAATTATGGGGAGCAGGCGCTGGAAAAATTTGGCGACGCATTACTACAAGGTGCACCACTTGATCTAACGCTGAAAGAAAACAATTTGGATGTTGTGGAGCAACTGGGCGCAAAGGCGACGATGTTTGACAGTGTCAGGATTTTCTCAAGAGAAAAACCTGTTCACAAACTTCCCCTTTATGATGAAGGTGAATGGTGGGTGCAGGATGTGGCGGCGACAATTGCGGCCCGCCTGTTCACATTTGAAGGCGATGCTAAAAACTATAATCCGAAGGTTTTAGACATGTGTGCGGCGCCGGGGGGCAAAACGGCGCAATTGGTCAAGGCCGGGTATGATGTAACGGCGCTGGATAATTCGCCAAAGCGATTGCAACGCCTCAGGGAAAATTTTAAGCGCCTGAAATATCCGATTAAAACTTTAGAAGATGACGCGAATGATATCTCTATCGATCAAAAATTTGACGGAATACTGATCGATGCCCCCTGTACTGCATCAGGGGTTTTTCGCCGCCATCCTGAAGTTTTGTGGCAAAGGGGAAAAGAAGAAATTGCAGACAGGGTTGCTTTACAACAAAAATTTATAGGCAGTGCCGTTAAGTCTTTGCTTACCGGGGGGCAGTTGATTTATTGTGTTTGTTCCCTGCATGAAGACGAGGGGGAGAATCAGGTAAACTGGGTATCCAAAAATTTTCCACAGTTACAATTGTTGCCAATAATAGAGCAAGAACTTGGTGGACTGGAGGGGGCAATAACTCATCAAGGGTGCATTCGAGCCCATGCGGGTCTTAGCTTTAACAATCAAATTGAGGGGGCAATGGATGGGTTTTTTATCGCTCGCTGGCGTCTTGATTAAGAATAACAAGGTTTTGGGTGGTTATTGAAGTGTTTTTGATGCTAACTTTACAGGCTTGAGGGCAATTTAATGGAAAAGCTAAAGTTTCTTTAGTGAAATAAAAGCACAATTTTTTTGAAACTTTTTGCGTAAAATTTTTATAATGAACTGGTTTGGCAGCTGGCGCGCCGGCAACTCAATTTTTGATGGTGTTTTAACGTCCAGATGGGTTCGCTGGACGTGGAGTGGCTTGTCGGGAGCAGAGTATATGGCCGGGCTGCGCGAATATCGGCCCTGCGATATGGAAAGCGCTCGCGAGATGCTTGACGGGCGCTATTTGCTGGCCTCCAAACTTGTTGATACACATGGAGTTTCGCCATTTTCCGCAAAAATTGATCATCTGCCATGGCATGAGGAGTTAAACGGATTTTCCTGGTTGCGCCATTTTGAAGAAGCTAGGAACTCGCAGCAACGAGAATTCGCCCGGACCCTGGTTTTGGACTGGATTGGTCGCAATGGTGATTATAATAAAGACACATGGGGTTTGGCGCTTAGTTCAAAGCGTGTGATGAACTGGTTGCGCCATTTTTCTTTGCTTAGTGAAGGGGCCAGCGAGGCTCAAACAAACACTATTTCTCAATCCATCGCTCTTCAGGTTCAGGCCGCAAAGATAAGAGCTCCCTATGCTAGTGAGCGTTTTGATGAACTTATGGCCGCAATGCTCTTGGTTGCGGTGGCCCTATGCGATGGCAGTGATAATATAAAAATAGAAAATCTGGTGTCCACCCTGTGCAAGAAACTAATATGGCAATTGCACGAAGGTGGATTTTACAGGTCGCGCAATAGTGCCGATCAACTGGCATTGCTGGAAGAACTGGTTTCTCTACGTCTTACTCTTTCGCAAAAGTCGGCGGATTTGATTTCTGATTTGGGGCCGATATTGGACAAAATGCATCTGGCGCTGGATGCAATGATTTTGGGCACCGGAGAGCCTGCCTATTTTAATGGATGCGGGCAATTGCCGACAGAAATGATTTTTTCCATTCAAAGTCAGGGCAAACAACGGCTGACCTCAAATGCAAATATTGCAGGATATGGAATTATTTCGCAGGGTTCAGGTAAGCTGATATTGGACAATGGTCTGGTGCCAATTGCGCCATATGCAACAAAAGCCCATGCCAGTGCTCTGGCAATCGAGTTTTCCCATGGTAACGATCTAATTGTTGGCTCTTGTGGCCCGGCGCCTGAGGAGTTGAGGCAGTCAAAAGATCTGTTTCGTCAGAATAAGGCTCATTCGGGACCGGGTATCGACAATTATTCTTCTGCAAAGATTGCCAGCGATGGAAAATTGCACGCTTACGGGGACCAAACTTCAATGGAGGTTGGGGATGTTGAAGCGGAAATTTTGGCGAGTACAAGGGCATATAGATCGCGCTTTGGGGTAGAAATTGAGCGCAGGGTTACGCTCTTGGGAGATGGGGAAACCCTTGTCGGGCAGGATAGGTTGATTGGTTCTGGGAGCATGAAAAACTCACCGGGTGCTTTGGTCCAACGCTTTCATCTGGCTCCCGGTGCTTTTGCTGAGTGCTCTGATATGGAAGAATTGGTTTTGCTGCGTTTGAAATCTGGCGCTGTCTGGACATTTTTGTGGGAAGGGGCACGGTTGCGGATTGAAGAAAGTGTGCGCCAATCCGCCCATATTGGGTATCATAAAACTCAGCAGATTGTATTGGAAACTGAATTTGGCCCGGATGTTGAGGTTTCTTGGATATTTACCCGGCAATAGAATTATCACTGGTTGGCAGTTTAATTTAAAAGATCTGTGCAGCGACAATTTGGGTAGTGGTCTTGCAAAATATAGTCGGCTAATTAAGGCTTAACGATTGGGTTGGGTTGTGAGTTAAAGCCCTTTAATCAGGTCACAGAATAACAACAGGACAGCAACATGGCGCGTTCAGCAGAAAAATCTAAAATCTGCCGGGCTCTTATTTCCGTTTGGGATAAACGGGGAATTGAGAATTTTTCCAAAAAACTACACGATCTGGGCATTGAGCTGGTTTCTACCGGAGGCACTTCAAAATTGCTGGCTTCCAAGGCAATACCAGTGGTTGATGTTGCAGAGCTTACAGGTTTTCCTGAAATGATGGATGGACGGGTCAAGACCCTGCATCCAAAAATTCATGGGGGAATATTGGCGGTTCGCGATAATGACGCTCATAAAAGTTCCATGCGCATCCATAGAATTCCTGCAATTGATCTGGTGGTGGTCAATTTATATCCGTTTGAAGAAACGGTCGCCGGAGGTGCTGATTATGATGAAATAGTTGAAAATATTGATATTGGCGGCCCTGCGATGATCCGTTCTGCTGCGAAAAATCATCGGGATGTAACGGTAATTGTTGACCCGGCTGATTATGATCAGATAAGCGAAATTTTGCAAAACGAGGGCGAAGTTCCCTTATCCATGCGCCAAAAATTGGCAGCGAAAGCGTTTGCCCGTACTGCCGCTTATGACAGGGCGATTTCAAACTGGTTCAGCGAAACATTAGAATATCGGGATTTACCATGGAGATCCCATGGAGGTGAATTGCGCGAAGTTATGCGATATGGGGAAAATCCTCATCAGTGGGCGGCATTTTATCGGGATTTCAAGCCGGAAATCGGAGTTGCCAGTGCCGAGCAATTGCAGGGAAAAACCCTCTCGTACAATAATATATGCGATACGGATGCCGCTTTTTCGCTGGTTTCAGAGTTTGATCCCACGAAGGGTGCAGCCGTTGCAATAATCAAGCATGCCAATCCTTGCGGGGTAGGATTGGGGGACAATTTGCTTGAGGCCTATGAAAAAGCGCTAAAATGCGACCCGGTCAGTGCGTTTGGTGGTGTTGTGGCGTTAAACGGGGAAATTTCCAAATCTGTGGCTGAAAAAATTATAGAAATTTTCACCGAAGTTATAATTGCTCCATCTGTCAGTCCGCAGGCATTGGCGGTTTTTGAGAAAAAGAAAAATTTGCGCCTGTTGATCACCGGTGGGTTGAGCGATGTGAAAAGTGATGTTTTGCAGGTAAAATCTGTTGCCGGTGGTATGCTTGTGCAATCGCGGGATAATAAAAATGTCGAGAATAGTGACTTAAAGATTGTCAGTAAACGTGCCCCCAGCGAAGCTGAGATGGCGGACATGAAACTGGCGGCAAAGATTGCAAAACATGTGAAATCCAACGCAATTGTATTTGTTAAAGATGGAGCAAGTGTTGGAATTGGAGCCGGGCAGATGAGCCGGGTGGATTCAACGCAAGTTGCGTTGCGCAAATCCAAGGATGCCGCAAAGGCTGCTGGAGAAAAGGGGGCGTTGTGCCTTGGGGCTGTTATGGCCTCTGATGCGTTTTTTCCGTTTGCTGATGGTTTGGTTGCAGGAATTAAGGCCGGAGCAACGGCGGTTATTCAACCGGGTGGCTCAATTCGCGATGATGAGGTTATTGCCGCGGCCGACAAGGCAGGAATTGCCATGGTCTTTACCGGTCTTCGACATTTTCGGCATTAGGGCCTTGACCCTGGCTAAATTGAAGGAAAGAAAACCTGTCAAATAGGTAGGGAAAATCATCCTTCTTT
>CAZMVQ010000018.1:24684-37431 GCA_964569865.1 uncultured Devosia sp. | reverse complement strand
AGAACCAAAATCTAGCGGCGCAGAATGGATGAATTTAATAGGTCCTGACCCTAAAGCACGTTACTGAATTTGTTTCAGCTGAAATCCTGCACATAAACCGTGCCATTAAATGTCAAGATATATGTTTTGACATTGTCCAACATGCCTTCATCCACACACCGGATATCATAAAAATCGTTGGAGCTGGTTTTGAGGATAGTAAATTCCTTGTTGCACTGGAATGCGCCCAATACAGCAATTGAAGTGCGATTTCTTACCGCAATGGTATATAGGGCCACATCATCATTTATTACCGCATAGACCATTGCCTCGCTTTGCTGACCTGGCACCGGATCGACTTGAAGATTTGGCCAGTCGATAAACGTTTTCGCAGTTGAGGGTTGAAACTGGGCAGCGCTTTGCAATGGCGTCAGGATGAACAGCGCAGCGATAAAAACGGCAATTATTTTTCTTAAGGAATGCATGGCAGGTCTCATGGTTTTGTTCACTTTCGTTGCAAATTTAAAACCGGTACTCACCCTCGGGTCAAGCCCAAGGGCATGTTTTTTCTGGAAACGCTCTTTGCTCACTTACTTGCACACCATTGATATGTCTAATCCACAAAAGCACTTCACTCGAAGAGTGTTTTGCTGGCAGCGCACTAGTACACACGCCAAGAGCTGGCGGAGTTGTTTAGCAGGCGTTGCAGTTTTGGGGTGCTTTGATCAATCAAAACGCAAAGGGAAGAGAAATCGCGGTCCCGACAAAGATTTACAGACACGCCAGAGCCTACCGAAACCGAAGAAATCTTATTGTCCCAGCCTAAAAGCGCCAGATCTGAGGCGACGTTGCCAGAAGACAGGCAAACGGAGCTACCAGAATAATTTCCCCCGTCAAAGAAGCAAATTTCTCCATCGCCGCCGCGACCCGTATTAAATTTTGGACCTGAAAATGCGCTACTGGCGGTTTGGCCAAAACTGATATTGTCTATGGACAACCATCCCTCAGAACCATCAATTGTGCACCAGCGATTTGTGCATCTGGTAACCGCAATTTCCTGTCCCTCGAACACGCTGCTTTGGGTTGGTGCATAGCGGGTTCCGGGGCCGGACTGCAGGGAAACTGAAGCCAGCGCCCATGCGGGGTTTGAAGCTGTGTGAGCCTGAACCGCGTTTGGCAAAGCAAGCATTGCGAGAAGTGAGAAAAAAGTTATCAGAATTCTTTGCAGAATGATTTGCATTTGCTTCCCCTGGTTTTTTTATAGCAGATTGCCCGATGATGGCTATGTGGTACATAGATGCTGACCCTAGACTTTTAAATAGCGGCTTCCAAGCTTCATTTTGTTTTTAACAAATGAAATTTTTATCTTTCAAGTTCTTCAACAAATAAAGGGCCACTTTGCAGCGGCCCTAAAAAATCTCTATTGCTTCAAACTATCTCTGGAAGGCTTTTAGTTCCAGGTTTGAAAAGAAGATGTCTTGTTGTTTATTTGAAAAGGCAGGTTTGCACGGTTGGAACTGTAGCCAAAGCATATTCCGCCAAAATTCCAGTTTCTGCAAAGTTGCACTTTGGCACCGCCAAATACCCGGAATGAAGAAATCTTGTTGTTCCAAAATCCGGTGAGCTGTCTATTGTTTGCGCCGGAATTCACACAGAATTGGGCACCGGTATAGTTGGCTCCATTATAAAAACAGACCTTTGGAGCCTGTGGAGGAGGCGGTGGAGGAGGTGAATTGCCGATGGTAATTGAAAAGGATGGTCCGCTGGAATTACCGGAATTAATAGAAAAGCCAAAGTTTACCGCTGGGTTACCAGGACGGGTGGTGCTACCGCCACCGCCAACTCTGCTCAGATAATTGCCCGATACCCAGCCATTGGGGCCGGATTTTTGCACATAACACCAACCGTTTTGGCATTGGGTTACGTTTACTCTTTCGCCACGGTGAAGGGTATCAACTCTGACAAAGTTTACACCGGGACCGGTGCGCACGTTCACGGCGCTTTTGGCAACAGCCGGCACCGCAAGCGCTGCTATAGTCGTAGTTAAAAACGCGGCCATAGCAGCTGCGACAAATATTGTGAATTTGTGGGTTCTCATGTTTTATACTCCCGTTGATTTGCAGTGGCTGGCAAATTTTTCAGAGCTTTAGCCACGTTTATAGTTGCAAATAAGCAGTTTCAACATGAACGGGCGCTGAACGGGATCTTTTGATGTAAATTATTGCGAGACTAATTAATGTGATGAATTGTGCAAAAGATACAAAAAAACGCCGCCCAAAATTATAGAGGCGGCGTTTTTTAATTTTGCGGGGAATGTCCCCGCCTCTGATTTATAGCTCTAGTTGGCCCATGTTGTATAACCAATGTTCATGGTATTTCCTGAATATGAGTTCAAACGGAACTCAGAAATACGGCCCTGATTGGTTTTTACACACACATAAGAGCCAATCGGAACTGTCCACAGGGGCACCCGAGTAGTTGTAAATGTTGCCGCTGAACAGCCAGCAAATCCACGTTGAGCGCCACCGGAGAATGAAATTTGTGCTCCGTTTCTCGGGTTCAGATATTTTTCTGCCGAAGTTACGGCCTCATACCACAGGTCTGCACCTGGTCCTGAACCAATATTGCCATTATCCAGATTAACCAAGAAGGTCTGCTGCAATGACACCAGTGAAGTGGAAAACGTAACAGGTGCCAGAGTGCCGGTGTAAACCCGCAGCGATGACGCTCTGTTATTTATCGCTCCAGGAAGATTGGGGCGTGAGTTGGTGTAGTTGCGACACAGACCATTCAGATTGTTATTTCTGCACAATCTAATTTTGGCATTGCCATACAATCTTACCGAAGAAATCCGGTCATTAAATACGGGGCCAATGGCATTGATTGTGGATACATTTCTGCACATTTCGATGCCGGAATAGTTTGCACCAGTATATACGCAGGCCCTGTCCACAACCGGTGGAGGTGGAGGAGGTGGTGGCGGAGGAGGTGGCGGCGGCGGCGGAGGCGGAGGTGGCGGAGCCGGGCTATCTCCACAGGTTATGGAAAATGACGGTCCATTGGGGCCAAGCACCAAGCCAAAGCTACAATCCGGGTCGGATGGAGAGGGAGGCGGTGGAGGTGGAGGAGGCGGTGGCGGAGGAGGCGGTGGCGGCGGGGGAGGAGTTGGATTTTGCAGATAGTTGGCGCTTACCCAACCGTTTGGTCCGCTTTGTTCAATGTAGCACCAGTTGGAGGCGCATTCAGTGACGTTTACATTTTCTCCTGCGGCCAAAACATCGAGCACGGCAAAATTGGTTCCGGGACCGCTTCTTACATTTAGCTGTACGGTTGAAATTGCCGGTGCTGCCAGAGCGGCGGCGGCAGACGCTACCAGCCCAACAGCTGCGACGACTGAAATCAAAGTCTTTTTTAAGATAGTCATAATGTTATTCCCCTCAATTAAATTTGTTTTGTGCAATTGGGCAATTTCAATTCCGCACAGGCAAAACATATGAAATCGCCCTTTTGATGGGTAAAGGCTATTATGCTGTGTCTGAACCAGTTCTGAACGTAATGTTCAGTGTAGTTTTGGCTCAGTATTTTTATCTGGTTTTTCACGTTGGCCGCAGTTTTTGGGCAATCACCGCCCGATTTGCGTTACAAATTTATCCGACAGTACTCACTAAAACTTGAGACGACAATTATTATTTGTAATTTTGTATTCTGGGCAAGATTGGGGGAGATAGCGGGGTAAAAATTGTGGTTTGTTATGATTGTAAGGTCGTTTTTTAGACCACAGCGAACTAATGTTTGTTAAGTGGCGACCATTGGTAGAGCGTATCTAGTTGATCTGCTGAAACAAACTCAAATCCGCAGGATTTATAGAACTCGTTTGATGGACTTCCATTTAAGGCCAAGAGGCGGATCGGCAATGACGCAGCGGTCGCAGTATCCTTTAGATCGTGAATAATTCGGCGGCCGATACCGCGGCCTTGAAAGGTAGCGATAATATAAAGATGGTCCAGATATAGGTGGGCAGCTTTTTTCCGAACGACAAAAAACCCGACAATCTTTTCTTCCACATATATAATTTTTGTGTCTAAGGCTTGAAACGAGTTGAGAAAGCGGTTTCTGGCGCGCTCTGGGTCAAATCGGCTTGCAGCTTGTAGGCATTGCTTCAATACGAATTTAGCAAGCTGTTGTGCGTCAGTATCTTTTGCGGTTTCAACTCGCAGAATAGACTTAAGCATTATCTGCTCCGCAGTTGGGACGACTTCAATTCAGCAAGTTAGCACGATCCAATGCCAGTTGATAGTTTGAAATTGCCCACTTTGCCCGCATAGCTTCCGCTTTTTTATGCACCTAAAATCAGCTGGTTTTTGAAGGGCAAGCGGATGCATTGAGCCTATTCTACTAAGACAAAATCAAGTCAAGTTCGCGGAGCTTCCCACAATAAGACGATAGAGGAGGTTTGAAAGTTGTTCCAATTCGCTTGTCTCCCAGCGATCCTGGAATGCGTATCCTGCTTGTTTTGCAAACGTTGTTTGCGCCTCGCTTAACTTGGTTCGCCCGGCTTTTGTAATTGCGACAAAGGCAAACCTTGCATCGCGAGCGTCGATCTCTCTAACTACCACGCCTATCTTTTCCATCGGGGCTACCATCCGAGTTACAGTGGATGCGCTCACATGCATTCGTTTTGCCAATTCCACTCGAGGCAAGCGATTGCTGGCTGCCTGATCCAAATGCATCAGCAAGAAAAATTCATTTACCGAAATGCCATGAACAGCAGAAAACTCACCTGAAAGTCTGGCGCGAAATTCATCTGCAGATTGCAAAAGCCTGAGAGCGTTTATACTAGAAAGATTGTCCATAGCAATTATATAGATCATATCGCTTGCATATGCAAGTAATATGCGTCATAAAATTCGAAACCTTTTAACACAATGAGGATCACTATGGATTTCGAACTTATTTTTTCATTCGCTGGAATGATGGCAATGACTGGGTGGCTAGTGCTTTTATTCTCGCCATTGATGCCGCAATGGTCTGATCGTATCTCTGGTTATTTAATTCCGGTTGCGCTAGCAGTTGGCTATACCGTTATTATGATCTTCTTTCCGGCCCAGAATAGTGGTGGCTTTGGCAGCTTTGCAGAAGTGAAGCAATTGTTCACCAGCTCGAATGCGTTGATGGCAGGCTGGATCCATTTCTTGGCATTTGATCTTGTTGTTGGAGCATGGATTTGCCGTGAGGCCAGAAAGCAAGACATTAAATTCTGGATGGTCGTTCCCTGTTTGCCGGTTACATTTATGTTCGGACCGGTTGGATTTCTTTTGTTCTTTGTAGTACGGGGGCTTAAGTTTGTATTGGCGCGTGCAGCATAGTGATTTTGTTACGGCGGCAATAAAATTACTCCATAGAAGAAGTGAGGGTTATGATAATTCTCAAAAACCCATCTAATAGCTGGAAGCATATCATGCTTGAAATCAGACCTAACTGCGAATTGTGTGACAAAGACTTGCCGCCCGTATCTGCCGACGCTCGAATTTGCTCTTATGAGTGTACGTATTGCAGAGATTGTGTTGAAAAGAGTCTATACAATGTTTGTCCTACGTGCGGTGGCGGTTTTGTACCCCGTCCAATCCGGCCTGAAACTGCTTTCCGGCCTGAACTAAAACTTGGATTATCAAACCATCCGGCAAGCACTAGTCGGCATCACTCTAAGTTCTCGAGAAAAGATATTGCCGCCCATGTCGCTCGGATCAAAGACATTCCTCCAAATCAGCGATAACATAAGCAACAGCCTAAGTTTACGCATGACCAAAGGTTTAAATTCAAATCGCACATCTTAAGTGAATGTGGTTCATCCTGAATGGATCAACGGTCTGGTTTTGTCCGCACATTTGCCATTCAATATTTGTCTCAAAGTCCATAATTTTTATGGCGGATTTTATGCTTTTGCTCTCGCAAGGAAATTATTATTTCTAAGGTATACATCAGTTTTGCAATAAAAATGGGTCGGTAAGGAACATAAACAATGCTACACTTGTTAAATGCTTGAGGATATCAATTTACCCCTGATTTTGATTACTGCATTTGTTTCAACGGCAAGTCCCGGTCCTGCCACTTTGGCAATCGCTGGGGCTTCGATGACGGCAGGGCGCTCATATGGCCTGGCACTTGCAGCAGGGGTAACAACTGGGTCATGGAGCTGGTCGATTGCTGCTGCCTTGGGTCTGGGCGCAGTTATGTTGGCAAATGTATGGGTGTTTGAGATATTGCGCTACTTTGGTGCGGGGTATCTATTGTTTCTTGCTTATAAATCGACACGTTCTGTCTTTGTCAATTCAGAGGCTGCGAATGGACAAATTGCTGTTGCATCGTTACAATCTGCCTATGTAAAAGGTCTGACCCTGCACCTTGCCAATCCAAAAGCTATCCTGTTTTTTGGATCACTATTTGCCATAGGTGTTCCAGTTGGTGCGTCGGTATTTTCATTAGCAATTGTTATTGCAGCGGTTGGCATACAAAGCTTGCTGATTTTTATTGGCTGTGCGCTGTTATTTTCTAACCCGCAGATGGTTGTAGGATATAAGAAAATGCGCCGTTGGTTTGGAGCTGTTTTTGCAATTGCATTTGGAGCCGCGAGTCTAAAAATCCTAACCGCAAAACTGGAACCTTAGGACCTGTCATTATCTAAGGGTATGAAGATGGGTCGCTTTGACCACACATCTGATCGGATCGCCTCTATTGCTGATAAAACCGGCTAGTTTCGCCTACAATTGCAGGCTCGTTTTAAGCCCTCATATAACTTTTGGGTTTGGATGCCTAAAAACCAGATCGTCCGGGCTGAGGCGGGGTGCATTTGTGTCTACTTCGGCGCCCAACCGTTCTGCTAAACTGATCGAACGAAAATTTTTTGGATCTATGTAGCTAACGAGGGTTTTAAGGCGACGAATTTCAAAGGCCCAGTTTCGAAGGGCAATTGCGGCTTCATATGCGTAGCCTTTCCCCTCGGCGTTGGTGTAAACAAGCCATCCAAGTTCGTGTTCTGGAAATAGCGGTCCATGGTTTATACCAACCTGACCGAGACAGGCGCCAGATTTTTTATCTTCAATCATCAATGCGCCGTGCCCCATTAGCTGCCATTGAGCAATATCGTGACAGAACCACCCCCAGGCAGCATCTTTTGAAAATGGTCCACCCATATAAATTGAACGCTTGGAAAGCGCTAATTCAGCATATGCGGGCCAGTCCTCAATTTTGGGCGGGCGCAGGGTAAGCCTCTCAGTTTTAATAGTTGGGATCGCTGTCATTTTGTTGTCTTTTCAAAAAAACGGAAATTCATCAAGGAATGAAAGATTTGTTATCGTATCTATTGCTTGAATATTATCTTCGTATCGAAAATATCAGAGTTCTTTTTGCAAATCTATTCGCTGAAAACCATCCGGGTAGTCAAATCGTGAAAATTCAGTATAGCCCGCAAGTTCATAAAATTTTAGAGCCTGCCATGAAAACGTATAAAGCATTGCTCTGGTGGCTCCACGATTGCGAGCCTCGTTCTCGATTGCGGCTAGCAGATTTGTGCCTATGCCCTCACCTCGAAGATTCTCATCAACCCAGAGTCCACGAACCTCCAAGGCGCCCATATTTATTATGCCGCGACCTCCCGCAACAATTTTGCTATCGATCCGATGAACGAGGCAATAGCTTTGGGGTTTCCATGTGGAATGGGCGCAATTGTGTTCACTGAACCGGCTCAAAAGTTCAGCATATATTTCTTCATCTGCTGCAATAAGTTTAAACTTAGTCAAATTTTTTCCCCTTAGCGGGTTTTTCATCGGTTTTGCTGCAAAATATGTCTCAGCACCTATATTGTATTATCAGGCTTCCAGTCGGAATTGTGATATTGTCTTGCTTATTACTCTGGCGGAATGATTTCAATAATTGTGCCATTTGCACAGGAAAAAACATCGTGATTGAAAAAACTCCTTTCACAATTGCTGATACAAACATTCAGACATTGGATGTGATTGAAAAACTTGATTTTTTCGATCAGCAATCAGTACAGTTGTCAAAAAATATAACGGCTCTTGAGGCATGGGGTATAATCACGGCTAACCCGATGCCGATGCTCAAATTGGCATTTGGTGTCAGAGATAATATTTCGTCGATGTTTGGCGTGAAGAAGATAGGCGGGTTTTTCGGCGATATTCCAAAGTCCGTCAAGGTCGGTCAAAAACTGGATTTTTTTCTTGTGGAATATATTTCGCCGGATGTTTTGACCCTGACGGTGCGGGATCGACACCTTGATGTCATGACGTGCATCTCGGTGCATAAAGAGGCTCTTACGATTACCTCATCGGTGAAAACCCACAATTTTTTCGGGCGTATTTATATGATCCCTGTGGCACCGGCTCACAGGTTTATCGTTCGCAACAATCTGAAACAGGTTTTGAAAGAATTGGCTTAGTTTTTCGCAGCCTAATCAACCATTATCGAGGAGGCCTGATTGTTAAACCGGGGGCCAAGGTTTGGGTTGTTGCGATTAAATGTGGCGCAATTTCCCCTATAGTTTGCATCCTGACAAAGGGTGACTGAAGCGTTTGGAAAGATCTGCATCGAGGAAATCTTGTCATTCCAGCGTGGGCCAAGCCTTTCAAAGGAGCGTCCTGAATTTATGCAGGTGCTTTGACCGCCAAAATTCGCCCCGTCATAGAAACAGGCCTGATTTTTACGTTCATTTGCACCGGTTTGAGGAAAATTAAACTGCGGCGTTGTCGGGTTTTGGTTTACTTGAGGCTCGCCCTGCCATGGTTGAAACGGCCATGGAACAGCAGGGCCGGGCCATGGGTCATTTTGTGCATTATTTTGAATGCTGTTCTGGATGCTGTTTCGGACATTATTTTGACGATTGTCTTGAGGATCGTTAAATTGCCCGTCCGGCCAGTTTTGACCAGCCTGAGGTAGAGTAACAGGGGTGGAGGGCTGAAGGGAGGGGGTTGGTGGTTTGCCAAAGCGCAAAAACCGTTGGGCAACCCAGCCTGTAGCTTTGCTACTTTGAATATAGCACCAGTCATTGGCGCACTGGTTGACCGAAATGCCTTCGCCAGCACCAAGAGTGTCAACCACGGAATATTCTGTTCCCGGACCAGTGCGCACATTTAGGGCCAATGTGGCAATTGCCGATGAATTGTCATCTATATGGAGTACGGCCAGAGCCGGGGATGATATAATGGAGGGGGCAATGATAAACAGAGCCGCACCCAGACTGATCAGGGATTTTGTGATTTTTTTGATATTCATTTTTGTGTCTCCATCAAAAAAGCAATTGGAAACGCTTGACCACGTGAATTATTATTTTGGCCAATATTGCAGATTGTATCTGAACCGAAGCTGAATGGCGCAAAGGGAGTTAATCTTGACCAGTCTTGACCGGGTTTAACTGGTGTCGTTTAATAAAATGAAGAAATCCTGTGCAATTGGAACTACAAAGGAAATCATCATGAACATGCGGGCAAGTAATATTTTATCCAGATTCTCATCTAAAATATTGATTGGCGGGGTTGTTTTTGCATTGGGTGCGGGATTGGCCCCCAGCACTTTTGCGCAAGAAAGCACGATGCAAGAAAGTATTATAATCGTTCTTGATGGTTCCGGTTCCATGTGGGGGCAGATTGATGGGGTGCCAAAACTAACCATTGCCCGCCAGACATTGCGCGAGGTTTTGCAATCGGTTCCATCAAATATCGAACTTGGACTGGTGGCCTATGGGCATCGGGTAAAAGGGGATTGCGGGGATATTGAACTGGTGGTGCCGGCAGCTATTGGCACTGCTGATGAAATTATCGACGAAGTGGATAATATGAGTTTTCTTGGCAAAACTCCTTTGGGTGACGCTGTTTTATTTGCTGCTGAAGAGCTGAAATATACCGAAGATAAAGCAACAATTGTGCTGATCACCGATGGAATTGAAACCTGCGGGGCCAAAATTTGTGAGCTGGCCAATTCGTTGGAAAATCTGGGGCTGGATTTTAAGGCTCATGTGGTTGGGTTTGGCCTTTCCGAAGAAGAGGGAAACCAGATCTCTTGTCTAGCCAATAATACCGGTGGCGAGTTTTTTCTGGCCAATGATGCACCATCCCTAGTGGCGGCACTAAATCAAATTGTAGTTGCGATTGTTCCTCAGACAATGTTTGTGGCGCGGGATCAGGAAGGCACAATAGTTGATGATGTTCCTCTGGTTTGGGAAATTCGCAATGGTGTTGGGGACGTGGTTGTCCAGGCCACGGCTGCTGGATCGATAAGAGAAGAACTTGAACCGGGCAATTATTCGGTTCTTGTCAGTGCTGAGGGCATTAGTGGAGGAATTGAGTTTGTTGTTGAGCCTGACGCGGGTGAGCAGAAATTTGACGTTCCAGTTGAGCGAATAATTTTGAGTGCCGAGTTGAGCGCGCCGGAACAGGTGGCGGCAGGATCTGAGTTTGAAGTGATATGGGATGGTCCGGATGACGAGCGCGATTATGTGACTATTGTTGCGATTGATGCGCGCGAGGGGTCATATTTAAACTATGACTATACCACAAACGGTTCTCCGGCCTCGGTCAGGGCACCAGATGAAACTGGAATGTATGAACTGCGCTATGTTCATGGCCCATCGGACAAAACTCTGGCCACAACGCAAATTGAAGTTGTGGAAGTTTTTGGCACTGTTGAAGCTCCGGATGAAGTGGCGGCGGGGGCTGAATTTGAAGTCATATGGAGTGGACCATCAAATCAGGGTGATTATATCACCATTGTTGCGGCCGGAGCTGAAGAGAAAGAATTTAACGATTATGCCTATACGCAAAACGGTTCGCCTGCAAAAATATTAGCGCCGGACGGGATTGGCGAATATGAAGTGCGCTACATCTCCGGGCAAAGTAGAACAGCTCTGGCATCCACTCCCATAATTCTAACGCCGGTAGCTGCAAAACTTCAGGCTCCGGATCAGGCAGCATCGGGGTCTGAGTTTGAAGTCATATGGAGCGGGCCATCAAATCAGGGCGACTATATCACCATTGTTGCGGCGGGGTCTGAAGAGAACGAATATGAAGATTACGCCTATACGCAAAACGGCTCGCCAGCCAAAATCAGCGCGCCGGAAGCGGTTGGTTCCTACGAGGTTCGTTATGTGCTGGGACAGGGGCGGCGGGTTTTAGCTTCTGTTCCCATCACCCTGACAGAGGTTTCGGCACAACTGGAATTGCAAAACATGGCGTTTCCGGGGGGCACGATTGTGGTCAATTGGAAAGGGCCAAACAATTCTGGCGATTATATAACCATCGTTGAGGTAGGTGCGCCTGAGGGTGAGTTTAATGATTACGCCTATACAAGAAATGGTACGTCGCTGGAAATTGATGTGCCAAGGGCGCTTGGAGATTTTGAGGTTCGTTATGTGATGGGCCAGTCTGAAAGAACTCTTGCAAGCGTTGTTGTCACCCTTGCTCCAGCCAGTGCAACTTTGAGCGCCCCGGACAGAGTTGGGGCAGGCGGAGTGGTTGAAATTACCTGGACCGGACCGGGCGGTGCCAATGACTTTATTGAAATCGTGGAGGCGGGGGCTGATGCTAATGCCAGCCCTCAAAGTCAGGCTCGAACCAGTCAGGGTTCGCCTTTATCATTGTTTGCGCCCGATAGCGCAGGAGAATATGAGTTGCGTTATAAAATGGGTGACAGCGGAGAAGTTCTGGCCAGTTCTCCACTGATTGTTGAATAGGGCATGGTGATTTTATTGAATTTATTACGATAGTTTTTGGAGACATATAAATGCTGATCTGGTTATTGGCGGGCATGGCGGTTTTTATCGTCAATGTCTATCTGCCGGCAATTTTGTTTTTACCGGCCGAGGGTATGATAAAACATCTGGGGTCTCGCGATAATACGCCCCCCGAGAGCAAAATGGTGGGACGAGCGCGTCGTTCTGTGGCAAATTTTCAGGAAAATCTGACTATATTTCTTGCCCTTGGTATTTTGGCGCTGGTTGTTGAAAATACTGATATGGCGCTGGCGGTGCTGGGTGCGCAAATTTTTGTTATTTCAAGAATTGCCTATATCATTTGTTACATGATTTCTATTCCCTTTACCCGCTCTATTGCCTATACGGCTGGGTTTATTGGCATGGCTATGATGGCATATGCATTGATATAACTGGCGGAGAAATAAAATGGCAGTAAGGCCTCAAGAAGTTGAACTGGGAATTAAAGCACCGGATTTTTCTTTGCCCTCAACAGATGGCAAAACCGTTTCTCTAAGCGATGTAATGGGAGAAAACGGGCTGGTTCTGGTGTTCATTTGCAATCATTGCCCCTATGTGAAAGCCATCACCGATCGCATGATTTTGGATGCTGCGACTTTGAGTGATCAGGGAATTGGCTTTGTGGCCATCTGCTCCAATGATGCGGTTTCCCACCCGGGAGATTCGTTTGAGAACATGGCGGTTTTCGCGCAGGAACGTGGGTTTACCTTTCCCTATCTGCATGATGAAACCCAGCAGGTGGCCAAGGCTTATAAGGCGGTTTGCACCCCGGATTTTTTTGGCATCAGCGGCAACGGGCTGATCGAATATCGCGGACGCATGGATAATGGACGCATGAACCAGCCGTCTCCCAATGCGAGGCGAGATCTGGTTTTGGCCATGGAGGAAATTGCAAAAAGCGGCAAGGGGCCATCTGAGCAAATTGCCAGTGCCGGTTGTTCAATTAAGTGGGCAGATTAGATTGTAAGTGGGCAGGTTAGGTTGCAAAT
>CAZMVQ010000018.1:20319-24584 GCA_964569865.1 uncultured Devosia sp. | reverse complement strand
GTTGTTCAATTAAGTGGGCAGATTAGATTGTAAGTGGGCAGGTTAGGTTGCAAA
Source organism: uncultured Devosia sp. (assembly GCA_964569865.1). GTDB lineage: Bacteria > Pseudomonadota > Alphaproteobacteria > Rhizobiales > Devosiaceae > DROE01. Next base: position 24,530 of record CAZMVQ010000018.1, on the reverse strand, counting down.
TAGGCCAACTAGGGTCAAGGTCCTAAGGAAAAGGTTGATTTAGTGCTCGATTTTGCACTTTTTACCATCGTCGCCAAGGGCCACATAGATAAAGGTTCCCTCGGTAACTTTTACCCGATCGTTAAAGCGGTTGCGGCGAACCCATGCTTCAATTCCGATAGAAATTGAAGTGTTTCCAATGTGTTTGATATAGCAATAAACGCATAAAACATCGCCAATTTTTACCGGTGCAATAAAGGTCATGGCTTCAACGGCAACAGTGGCCACCCGGCCCTTGACCTTTTCAACAGCGGCGATGGAGCCGGCAATATCAAGCTGACTCATGACCCAGCCACCAAAAATATCTCCGGCCGGATTAGTATCGGCGGGCATGGCTAGCGTGCGAATAGTCAGGGAGCCTTGCGGTTCGTTTTTGGCTTTTGTTTGCATTTGTTATTTCCTCAGTCCGATGAAGTTTTTTCAAATGAGAATTTGGGGCTGTTGGCATCGGAGGCAGGCCAGCGTCCGGTTTGTTCTTCCCAATGCTTTCGACACAGGGAAACATAAACATCCTTGCCAATGGCCACCTGATCGCCTTTGGTCAGCACGTTGCCCTTTTCATCCATTCGCACCACCATGGTTGCCTTGGCACCACATTCACAAATAGTGCGCACTTCGCGCAAGATATCAGCAATGGCCAGAAGAGCCTTTGACCCTTCAAACAGATTTCCTTGAAAATCGGTTCTTAAACCATAGGTCATAACGGGAAGTTTTAAACGATCAGCGACCCTTGCCAGTTGCCAGACCTGATCGGTGGTTAAAAATTGCGCCTCGTCAACAAATATGCAGTGCAAAGGCCCTTGTTTGACGCGCCTATCAATCTGCAGATAGAGATCCAGCTTATTATCATATAGCTGTGCCGGGGCGGTTACCCCAATTCTGGATGTAATGGATTTCTTGTCCATCTTTGCATAAAGGGACGAAGTATAGAGTAGAGTTTGCATGCCGCGCTCATGATAATTGTGAGAGGCTTGCAATAACAGAGTTGATTTGCCGGCATTCATTGCCGCGTATGAAAAATATAGTTTCGCCATTTAATTTTTCGGTCCGGTTGGGCTTTGTCGAATAGTTTGGTCGAATAGTTTGGTTGAGTAGTTTGGTTGAGTAGTTTGGTTGAGTAGTTTGGTTGAGTAGTTTGGCTGGTCTGTTTTGGCTGGTCTATTTTGGCTTGGGCAGATTTGTGTGCCAGTGGCGTATTTTTACAGGGGTGAAGAGGATTTGAAAGGGACAAAAAAAACGTTGCACAGGAAGATTTACCCGAGGCATTTGTTTTTTTGGCCTCTATTATTTGGTGCGTTAAACATTTGCAGATATAATTTTGGGCGCTTGCGAAAAGTTTTTTGACCACATTCCCGACAAATTTTTCCCATAGCGCTCAGATGCGGGCGGCGCAAAAAAATCGAGAAAGACTTTTGAGATGATTTCTATAAAATCAATCACGGGCATCCTTGTGGGTGTTTTACTAACATTTTCAACTATCGCAACTTCGGCACAAAGCAATGCACTTGCGCAGTTTTCTCCGGCAGGCATGTGGCAGGCCGACGACGGTGATTCGCGCTATACTGTAACCTTGTGCGGCGATGGAACTCAAATTTGCGCAAAACTGATTTGGATAAATCCGGCCAAAGTCAACGAGCGTAATGTTCAATATCTCAATGAATATGTTATCTATCAGGGTAACAGAGCACGTCCGACGGAGTGGCGCGGCGTGATAAATATCTATGGGGTAAAAGTTGGCGGCAGTGTAAAAATCCTGGGAACAAATTCACTTAAGGTCACAGGTTGTTTTCTTAGCTTCTTTTGTGAGAGCTATACTCTTCAACGCATGGCAGAGATTGCCACCAGTTAGGGTTACCCAGTTCAAATAGTTTTGGTTTTTTTGCCGTTGCGCCATTGCGGAACGGCTTCTACCGTCACGATGGCAATAAACAGAATTGCTATGCCCAGATAACCGTTTGCTGTCAGGCGTTCTCCCAATATAAGAGCGCCTCCAGCCGCCGCGAACAGGCTTTCTGATGATAAAATAATTGCGGCATTGGCCGGGGGAACATGTTGCTGGCCCATGGCCTGCAGAGAAAAACTAATAGCGGTCGAAAACACAGCCGCATAAAGAATTTCCATCCATCCGATCTGTAAAACAGCCACAGAAACAGTCTCGAAGCTAAAAGCGCCAATAGTGCCAAGCAATCCGGTGAGCAAAAAACAAGCCGTTGTTATGCTCAATGGTAATTTTGTTTGAACAACAAGATGTCCCAGTAAAAACAACTGCATGGCCCAAAAAAAGGCGCTGGCGATTACCAGATATTCACCGATACCAAACGGGTCTACGCTGGCGCCGCTTAAAAGAAATATCCCAAAAACCGCAATAGGAGAGCATATCCAAACTATTAAATGCGGTCTGGTGCGAAAAAGGGTCAGCTGTATTATGGGTACAATAAATACATAAAGACCGCTTAAAAATCCGGCGTTTGTTGCGGTGGTAGTCAACAATCCCCATTGCTGTAGCCAAGATCCAAAGAAAAAATTTATACAAAGGACAAGAACAAGAATTTTTTGCTGTTTGGTCAGCACGATGTTGCGCTTCTTATATTCACGAATAGCAAATGGCAGGACCAAAAACCCGCCCACGAGAAAACGAAACCCTACAAAAGTTAAGGGGCCCATGAAATCCATAGCGGATTTTTGGGCAATAAAGGCCGTGCCCCAAAAAACAGCAGCCAGAATCAGCAGGATTGTGGCGCTGGATCGTTTCATTTATCGGGTCTCGTGAAATTTTTGGAAGATTAGAAAATGCAGCTTTAAGGATATTGATCAGCCGGGCAATATAATTTTGAGTGGTATCATAAAAAAAGCCATGGCAATTAATTGCCATGGCCTAACTTTGGAGGGTTGGAGGCTTTAGCCTCGGGAGGAGAAAACTTTTACGGGGTGTCCGGCATGGATAAGGATAAATTGTGCAAGGGGGACACGCACTCCCTTTAATCCACGCCGAACAAGGCTTAACAAATCTTAGAGACGGGATCCTAGTTGTTGTTGGGCTTCATTTCCATTCTCTGGTCGCGCTGACCATGGGGACCACGGGGTTTTAGCTGCCGTTTTTGCTCGTCGCTAAGATCGTCAAAAAATGCTTCAAGCTCAGGCATGACGGACGAAACGGCTTCCAAACGAGCACCCAACAATGCCTGGCGATTGTTCATGCGGTCAATCAGGTCAGTATCTGAACCAGCCTCATCGCGGGCGAGTTTGAAATCGTTGCACTGCTGCAAAAAATCTGACTGGGCAGAAAGAGCTGCAGATTTGAAGGCGTCAAAGGCCGGTGTTTGCTCTTCACTAATATCCAATCGTTGGGAAATGCGATCTAATCCTCTCTCGATTCGAGTGGAACCGCGTTCGGAACAGACGAAATTGGTCGCCAGATTGCTATTTGCCATTTGAGCATTGGATGGGCCTTGATTTCTTGGTCCATGGGCCGCAGCACCTGAGGTGAACGCGGTGAAAGAAATTGCGCTGACAATTGCTGTCGCCAATATGGTGGTTGTTAGCTTTTTCATTTTTTCAGAAATCCTTTTGTTAGGGTTTTAAGATTAGGTGCAGTTCAATCGGTGTTTGATCGTATTCAACATAGAGGAGCGCAAGTTGTGGTAACATTTCCGTTAGATGAAGAATTGGAAAGGCTGGTAATATTTGGCCTAACTGTCTGAAATAACAGAAAAAAACCGGCATGAAGCCGGTTTTGTTTGTTTCTGTTGATTTGAAATATACTATTGCTGGCGATTACCTAGTCAAAATAATTTTTGCGTTTTCTTCGCGCCGCCATCATTTGCGCCTGCAGTCGGGGGCCGGTTTTTTTGGCGGTCTGGCGCCAGATTTCAACTACCAGAACAAACATCAATATTGCCACCGAACTGATCATGGTCAATGCGCCAATATTTCCATCGGGCAACAGATTTGCCGCTATGGCGGGCGGAGTGGCAATGGCAGCGCCGGTAATGACAAACAGGACGAAATAGGCAGACTTGAACAGGGGGCGTCGGGCCTTTTTCATGTTTTCAGCGGGCTTTTGGCCAGAGGGCTTTTGGTCAGCGGGCTTTTGACCAGAAGGCTTTTGAATAGTGGACTTTTGAATAGTGGACTTTTGAACAGGGGTTTTTTGGCCACGTTTCTTTTTGGGC
>CAZMVQ010000018.1:15921-20219 GCA_964569865.1 uncultured Devosia sp. | reverse complement strand
CTTTTGAATAGTGGACTTTTGAACAGGGGTTTTTTGGCCACGTTTCTTTTTGGGCATCGGGGAACTCCACAACTAAAACTACTCGGATACCTGACTGCAATCCTTCCCGGTACAGGGATGTTACTCATGCAATCGCGATGATGACCTGCGCCCCCTTGTCAATCAGAAAAGCCATCAATAAGTGTTGTATATTGCCAGTCCTTGGATATTTTATGGATTGTGTGGGGTGATTTGCGTACCATTTGATGGCCGGATTGTGTCGTCACATTTGGCTTGATCCGCTCATGGGCAAACCGTTAGCAAAAAGCGAAATATATGGGTTAGTGACCTAAAGGAGAGTGGGCATGATTATTTTATCCAAGGCACTGCAAAGAATAAATCCATCCGCAACTGTTGGAATTTCTCAGATGGCGCGCCAAATGGTGCAGGAGGGCAAAGATGTAATTGCCTTAAGTGCCGGGGAGCCTGATTTTGATACTCCACAGCCCATAAAAGATGCAGGAATTGGCGCCATTAAGGCTGGTAAAACCAAATATACCAATGTGGATGGCATCGCAGAGCTTAAAAACGCGGTGGCGGATAAGTTCAATCGTGAAAATGGATTAAATGTTGAGGCTGCCGATTGTTTTGTTGCAGCCGGGGGCAAGCAGATTATTTTTAACGCTCTGATGGCCACTCTTAATTCAGGGGATGAGGTAATTATTCCCGCACCCTATTGGGTATCTTATCCCGATATTGCTCTATTGGCCGGGGCGACACCAGTAATGATAAATTGTGATGCTAAAAGTGGTTTCAAACTTAGCCCGGAGATGCTTGCGAAGGCGATTACTAAAAAAACCAAGTGGGTTATTTTGAATTCTCCCTCCAACCCGACAGGGGCCGCATATACAAAAGACGAGCTGGTGCAGTTGGGGGAAGTGATTGAAAAGCATGAGCAAATTCATGTGCTGAGCGATGATATTTATGAGCATTTGCTTTATGATGGAAGAGAGTTCTTTACTCTTGCTCAGGTCTGCCCGGAACTTGCGCCAAGGGTTTTAACCCTGAACGGGGTTTCAAAATCTCACGCCATGACCGGTTGGCGAATTGGCTATTGTACCGGACCGCGCCCGATTTTGGCTGCCATGGGCAAGTTGCAGTCTCAGTCCACCACCTCTGCTTCTTCCATATCTCAATGGGCGGCGGTGGAGGCGCTTAATGGCTCGAATGATTTTTTGAATGAATGGCGCGAGGTTTTTCAAAAGCGGCGCGATTTCGTGGTCAAAAAATTAAACGCCATTGATGGTCTTGATTGTTTGACCCCTGATGGGGCGTTTTATGTTTTTCCTTCCTGCACGGCCCAATTTGGCAAGGTCAGCCGGGGCGGGCAGGAGATTAATAATGACAAGGATTTTGTCATGGCCCTGTTGGCTGAAAATCAAGTGGCGTTAGTACACGGCAGCGCCTTTGGTCTTTGCGGGCATTTTCGGCTTTCTTATGCGGCATCTGAAAGCGATTTGAACAGGGCGCTAAACCGGATTGAAGAATTTTGCCAAGGATTGCGATAGGAGGCTTGCGATAGGAGGAATGAAGCTGCTTTATTCCGGTAATTTGTAATTCAGGTCAAAAGTGACTTTCATTCCTTCAGTTGCTGAAAACCCTCCGGTGCCGCTGATACCGCTCAGGTCACCGCTGCCGCTAGCTTTGATAATTGTCCATTTTGTATAGGCCCCCGCTTCGTCAAATTTGCCGTCGTCGGCCAATACAAAAGAGCCTTGTTTGGTGCCGATTTTTCCTTTGAAACAGGTATAGCCTGTGAAAAATCCGGTTTTTTCAGTTACGTAATTCAACAGGTAAAAACTGCTCCCCTCTCCCTGCATGGCGCCACTGAAATTGCCGGGGGCAACAACATTTGTGCATTTTTGCGGCGGGGGTAGATCGCGGACTGTGTTTTCGCTCCAGGCTGTCATTTCATAGGTGGCGGTGATTTTGGGCATAGGCGCGATCCTTTTTAATCTATTCAATTGGAGTTTTTTTAACAGGGATAAACCTTGCTCGATTGTAAATTTGCGACAATGCATGCACATTTAATTAATGGGAGATGTTTCAAAAAATATTCCACCCGCCAGAGGGCTGCTCAATCAACATATATCCATGCGCCATTTTGACCTGTTGCGGATTAAGCCTTCGCCTGATCTGGCGGCTTTTGTTGAGAATTACTGGATTATTACCTGGGACCTGTCAGGAAAACCCGATTATGTGCAACAAAACCTGCCCCATGCCAATTTGCATATGGTGATTGACCCGTTTGCAACCAGTGGTGTTTTTGGTGTGCACACGGGGGTGTTTGAATATCGGCTTTGTGGCACCGGACGGCTGATTGGTGCAAAATTCAAACCCGGAGCATTTAGTGCATTTTCAGATCTGCCTGCGGTTTCACTTCAGGACAAACATGTGGCAATTGATGAGGTTTTTGATGTGGATGTTGCCGGGTTGCAGCACAAATTTTTAGCAACGGAAAATCTTGAAGATGCGAGCCAGATAATTGAAAATATGCTTTTGCAGAAAAATCCCAAGCTGAGCAGCAATGGCAAAAATGCTGGAGAATTGGTTGATCTTATTTCTACCTCCCCTGAAATTTTAAGCATGGAGCATTTTAGCGATCATGCAGGGATGAGCGCGCGCGCTCTACAACGCCGGTTTGAAAAATATGTGGGTGTTGCTCCCAAATGGGTAATTGAGCGCTATCGAATGCTGGCAGCTGTAGATGCACTTAATGGCGGGAAAAATATCAGCCTAACTCAATTGGCCCATGATCTTGGCTATTATGATTCGTCGCATTTCGGGCGAGTATTCAAAAAGCTCACTGGCGCTGCTCCTTCCAGCTTCATATCTGGCGGCAAAAATCAGCGGTAAACTTAAAGTCACTTCAAGTTGAAGCAAAGTGCCTTGCCAAATTTTATTTGTGTGACAATGTTCGCTCAGATTAAAAAGATGGAAATTTTGCAATGCTGATCAAATCAACACCCAACTGGGTAGTCAAAGAAAATCAGGCAACTCCTGAACAAATCTATCTCAATCGGCGCACTTTGATGAAAGGGCTTGCAGGTGGTGTTGCGGCCACTTCGATTGGTGCAATCGGCGGAGCGGCATTTGCTCAAGAGGGCCGGGCGGCCATGGCGGCAGTTCGTAACGAGGCCTATCAGCTTGATCGGGAATTAACTCCAGAAGATGTAAATCTGAAATACAATAATTTTTATGAGTTTGGCTCCCATAAGAGAATTTCTGCCAACGCTGAAGAAAATCTTGTTGCAAGACCATGGCAGGTAGAGATTGGCGGATTGGTCAACAATCCCATGACCCTTGATGTAGATGATTTGATTGCAAAAGTTGGCGGACTGGAAGAGCGGCTTTATCGCCTCAGATGCGTAGAAGCATGGTCGATGACGGTGCCATGGATCGGGTTTACTTTTGCCAAACTGGCAAATCTGGTTGAACCTTTGGGCAGTGCAAAATATCTGCGCATGGAAACTTTTGGCGATCCCAAAATGGGCAATGGAATTGCTACCCAACCCTGGTATCCATGGCCTTATGTGGAAAGTATAACCATGGATGAGGTGGCCAACGAATTGGCGTTTTTGGCCGTTGGAGCTTATGGAAGCCAAGTTTCCAATTCTATGGGCGCACCAATTCGCATGCACCTGCCTTGGAAATATGGCTTTAAATCCATCAAGTCGATTGTAAAATTCACCTTTGTTGAAGAACGTCCTATTAGCTTTTGGGAAGAAATTTCCAGCGCTCGCGAGTACGGGTTCTGGGCCAATGTAAACCCGGAAGTTCCTCACCCGCGCTGGAGTCAGGCCACCGAAAGAGTTTTGCATACGGATGAAAGAGTGCCCACATTGCTCTATAATGGATATGCAGAACAAGTGGCGGATATGTATGCCGGGATGGAAGATCAGGAACTGTTTAGATAATATTTGGTTTTTTTCTGTCTTACGGCTCGTACCGCTTTGCCATTGACGCTTAAAAATTATTGGCAAAGTTGAACCTGCGACGCGCGCATTGGCGGCGGTACTTGTACTGTATGGTTGCTCACGATTGAAAATTTAAAACTGTCTAGCACTTCACTCGAAGAGTGTTCCACCTGAAGAGTGTTCCACCTGAAGAGTGCTCCACTCGAAGAGTGTTTTCTTGGCAGCGCTGTGGCTACGCCATTTTTTAGTGGTCGCGCTGCCGAAGCAGCAACTTCGTTGCTGATTTTTTTGTGCCTCACGCCGGTGGGCTGAAACCGCAAGAGCACTTTTCTTGGCAGCGCT
>CAZMVQ010000018.1:6288-15821 GCA_964569865.1 uncultured Devosia sp. | reverse complement strand
TTTGTGCCTCACGCCGGTGGGCTGAAACCGCAAGAGCACTTTTCTTGGCAGCGCTCTAGGCCCAAAAAAAAGGCTCCACTCTATAAAGAGCGGAGCCAAAGACATAAGGGTAAACCCAAATCTCAGTTTTTCAGCGCTCAGGTTGAGGGAGGAGATACAACCTGCTCGCTATGTGTTGTCACCAGTCAAGCTATAGGAGGAGGGAGGGCTTAAGCTGATGTCCAACAAGGCCTTTATGGTTTATAATTTGCTTATATACAAACATTTTTGCGGAATAGCAGCCATGCGCTGAGTGCATGGTTTGGCACTGCTCGATCAGGTTTCAAAAAGACATAACCCAAAAAAAAGGCTTCGACCGATTGAACAGTCGAAGCCATAGTGCAGTTATGTTGTTTCCAAACATTCTGCAGGTCCCACAAAGGCGCGAGGAGGGGGGGAGCGCCCGTGTGTTACGTTAAGATATGGGTACAAATATCGGGTATTCAATGAAGTAATTTTGCATACCAGCTATGCGTTGAGTGCATAGCTAAGGGTGTGGGTTAAAACTTCCACTTGCGGGCGCTGGCGACGAGGAAATCCCTGAACACACCAACCCGTTTGGAATTTTTCAGTGCGGGTGGATAGACAAAATATGTTTCAAATTCGGGCAGTTGCAGATCTGTGAGAATGGGCACCAGATCAGTTGCGTTTTCGGTGGCATAATCGGGAAGCATGGCGATGCCAACTCCGGCCTGAACCGCTTCTGTCATGCCGGAAATTGCATTGACCCGAAGATTGGCCCGGCGCAATCCCTTATCGCTGCGGCCCAGTTTTTCCAGATAATTTATATCTGTAAGGTGAGAGGGAACCGGGGAGCCGAAGGTCACAATGCAATGCTCGTCAAGGTCTGAAGTGCTTTTTGGGGTGCCGTTTTTTTCCAGATAGACTTTGGATGCATAAATGTGAAAATGCACGGTAAAAAGCTTGCGCTGGATCATTTCAGTCTGGCTCGGCTGATGCAGGCGAATGGCCACATCAGCCTGGCGCATGGCAAGGTCTAAATCAGTATCATTCAATCTGATTTCAAGTTGCACCGTTGGGTAGAGATTTACAAATTCGTGCAGACGCGGTGCCAGCCAGGTTGAGCCAAAACCAACCGTTGTTGTTACCACCAATGGTCCGGCGGGAACATCATGGCTTTCAGTGATTTTACTTTCCACCGATTGCAATTCTTCCCACATATGATGGGAGGTGGAGAATAATTGCTCGCCAACTTCGGTAAGCACCAGGCCGCGGGCATGGCGAATAAAGAGCTTTACCCCAAGAGATGCCTCAAGAGCTGATATTTGGCGCGAGACCGCTGATTGACTCATATTCAAACGCTCGGCAGCATGGGTAAAACTTCCCGCTTCTGCCGCCGCATGAAATATGCGTAATTTGTCCCAGTCCCTTAATGCCATGTGCAGGCCCTAACCCTCATCTTCCAATTCGGTTAAATATCTCTCAGCTTCGATCGCTGCCATACAGCCCATTCCTGCCGCTGTTACCGCTTGGCGAAATATATCGTCTGTAACATCACCAGCGGCAAAAACACCTTTGATTTTGGTTGCTGTGCTGTCGGGCGCGGTAACCAGATATCCGCCCGGTTTCATTTCCAGCTTATCTTTGAACAATTTTGTGGAGGGAGCGTGTCCGATGGCAATGAAAACCCCATCGACGGTAATTTCGCTGATTTCTCCGGTTTTTATGTTTTTCAATTTTGCTCCGGTTACACCGGGAGGCATGCCACCGCCCAATACTTCGGCAAGTTCTGTGTCCCAGATTATTTCAACCTTGGGATTTTTCATCAATCGCTGCTGGAGAATTTTTTCAGCCCGAAATTCATCTCGCCGGTGAACAATAGTCACCTTTGAGGCAAATCTGGTTAAAAACAGGGCTTCCTCAACGGCGGTGTTACCACCGCCAACCACCAGAACCGGTTTTTCTTTATAAAAAAAGCCATCGCAAGTGGCGCAGGCCGATACTCCAAAACCCTTGAATTTTTCTTCTGAGGGCAATCCCAACCATTTAGCTTGAGCGCCGGTGGCAATAATTACCGTATCGGCGGTATAAAGATCACCGCTGTCTGCCGTAAGCTTAAAAGGGCGGGATGAAAAATCCACATCAACGATAAGATCATTGATGATTTTGGTGCCAACATTTTCTGCCTGAGCCTGCATCTGCTCCATTAGAAACGGCCCCTCAACAGGGTCAGCATAACCGGGATAATTTTCCACATCTGCGGTAATGGTCAGTTGGCCACCCGGCTGCATGCCTTGAAACAATAATGGTTCAAGCAAGGCGCGTGAGGCATAAATGCCGGCGGTATAACCGGCAGGGCCGGAGCCGATGATGATGGTTTTGGCGTGCATGATTTGTCCTTGATTCAAGACCTAGACATCCGCAATAGACCAGTTGGTCTTTGAGGCAGTCAATTCTGTCTTTGAATAAAGGACTTCGCGGGCAAAATTTCAAGGCACCTTGAGCAATGGCTTAGCGAAGTTGACAGGTTTTTTGCTTATAATTATGAAAAAAGTCTGGCTGTAGCCTATTTGAATTCCACTGAAAGGATTTCATAGGATTTTGAACCGCCGGGAGCAAAAACCTCAAAACTATCACCAGCCTCCTTGCCAATCATAGCTCGGGAAATGGGAGAAGAAATCGAAATTTTTCCCTCGGAGGCATCAGCTTCCGGGTCACCAACTATTTGATAGGTGTTTTCTTCTTCACTGTCTTCATCGACAAGGGATATTGTTGCGCCAAATTTCACTGTGTCGCCGGAAATTTTGCTGACATCAATGATCTGGGCCAGCGCAAGAATTGCTTCAAGCTCTTTAATGCGCCCCTCATTGAGGCTTTGCTGCTCTTTTGCCGCGTGATATTCGGCGTTCTCAGAAAGATCTCCATGGGCGCGTGCTTCTGCAATCGCGGCAATAATCGTTGGGCGATCTTTAGATGTGCGCCGTTCGCGCTCTTTTTTTAAGACTAGGTGACCTGCCGGGGTCAGGGGGATTTTTTCCATAATACTGATCTTTGTCGAAATTTATCTTTATTTTGCTCGATATCTATAAAATTTTATGCGCCGTGAAACGGGCGATATGATGCTTAACTTGAATTTATGCACAAAAAAAGCAAAAGGCGCCGGGGAAACCTCGGCGCCAATCTGGTGTAGTTTTTTATTAGCTCAGTTAAGAGCCAGAAAAACCAATATTTAAGAAGCGTCGGTCAGGTTATCCGCTGCGGATTTGCCTGTGCGACTATCTTGTACAACTTCGTAGTTGATTTTTTGACCTTCGTCCAAGCCTGTCATTCCACTGCGTTGAACTGCGGAGATGTGGACAAAAACGTCTGCTCCACCTTCATCAGGTTGGATGAAGCCAAAGCCTTTTTGGCCGTTGAACCATTTAACGGTGCCGGTTGCCATATTCGTAGTGCCTTTCGCTAAAACTGCGATTATCTGCCCCTCATGGGGCGGTCTGTGTTACATCGAATTATTGGATAGTGATGCAAGCAGACGCGATAAGCTTCGCATAGCGTCATCAGTAAACCGCAATATTCAATGCGTCCTTTTAGCGCGGTATGACAAAATCTTCAATACATGATCTCAAAATTAGGTGATGGCGGATTTTGGGCGTGAAATACCTCATGCCCAAGAAGATTCAGGGTTGGCTTTTTTGTGGAGTTTTCTATTAAGCCATTGTTTTATAAAGGCTAATACAAGCTAGCTACAACAGGTTATATACGGTGTTTTGCGTAATTAACAAGTGGCAGATTTTTTAAAAGCCACGCATTAATTTTAGAGGAAGTAAAAAATATGGCGGCCGGGCGCGAGCTTTTATCAATTGCCGGTGTTTTTCAATAAAACTTTCAGGCGGAATTATATCATGTCAACAAACCCTATTTCTCAAGATCATGCGCCAGCCTTTGATATGGATGTTCAAAGTTTGGGAATGCGTCTGGAGCGAGAAACCAGCGCTAAAGCCGAGTTGGAAAAGCTGCTGGAGAAAAAAAATCAGGACTTGAAAAAATCAGTTCTGGAATTGGAAAAAATTCGCGCTGGTGGAGTGAAAATGCTCACTGACGTGTTGGCACTGGCCCGGCCGGAGGTTTTTCAAAAAGCTGGCAAAGTGCATCGCTGGGCGCGTCGGGTGGCAACAAAAATCAAGCTGGAAAAACCATGGGAGCTGGATTTGGCGGCGACGCTTTATCCCCTTGGCATGTTGGGACTGCCCGACGAGCTGGCGCTTAAATATGCGCTGAATGAGGTGCTTAGCGCGCAAGAAAAACGCCAGATTGATGAAAGCATGGTTATGGCGTTCAAGCTGGTGGACAATATCGGGCATATGCATGGGGTGGCGCAGGCAATTTTATATTGCCGCAAAGGGTTTGATGGATCGGGATATCCGGCCGACGGGCTGGGGGGAATGAAATTGCCTCAAAATGCCCGATTGCTAAAAATCCTCATTGACCTTGTTGATGCCTCAACGGGGGAGGGAAATACCCGCGCTGACGGATTTGTTGCCATGGCTTCGCGCAAAAACGAATATGATCTGGAAATGCTCAAAATTGTCTATATGGAGCTGCTGGAGGCGGAAAGTTCTGAAACTGAAAAAATCCAATCGCTTTCTTTGCCGCCAACCCTTTTGCATCCGGGGGATATTTTGCTCAAGGATATTGTGGACAAAAAGAAACGATTGTTATTGGCATCGGGTTCAGAACTTTCTGACATCAGTATCAAGCGCTTGAAATCCTTGAGCGTTGAGGGTGATATTTCAGGTAAATTCAAAGTGCGCCGTGGGGAAATTAAGCAAGATAGTCCTGCAACGTCCTGACAGATAAAATACCCTTCTGATAGGCAATAATTCCATCAATTGCTGCGATAGCGCCGGGAATTGTTGTGTAATAGGGCACTTTTTCCAACAGGGCAGAACGGCGAATTGTCGAACTGTCCGAAAGGGCTTTTTTTCCGTGGGTGGTATTGATCAGCAATTGCACTTCGCCATTTTTGATGGCGTCAACAATATGGGGGCGCCCCTCCATTACCTTGTTGATTTTTTTGCATTCAATATCATTGGCGACCAAAAAGCGCATGGTGCCGGAAGTGGCAATGATGGAAAATCCGGCTTTTGACAATCGTTGCATGGCTTTTGCCAGCGCCGGGGTTTTATCGTCATCGCGTACTGAAACAAAGGCGGTGCCTGATTTTGGCACTTTTATGGAGCTGCCAAGCTGGGATTTGGCAAAGGCCACCGCAAAATCCGTATCCAGCCCGATAACCTCGCCGGTGGATTTCATTTCGGGGCCTAAAACCGTATCAACGCCGGGGAAGCGGGCAAAGGGAAATACAGCCTCTTTGATAGCGATATGGTCTAATTTTTTATCTTTGAGGCCAAAGGATGATAATTTTTCTCCAGCCATCAGACGGGCAGCAATTTTTGCGATGGGTTCGCCAATGACTTTGGCAACAAACGGCACCGTGCGGCTGGCTCTGGGATTGACCTCGAGCACATAAAGCACCCCATCTTTAAGGGCGAACTGCACATTCATCAGGCCAACAACACCCAGCGCCAATGCCATTTTGGCGGTCTGATCTTTTAGCTCGGCGATGGTTTCTTCGCTTAGGGAGCGCGGAGGAAGCGAGCAGGCACTATCGCCAGAATGAACGCCGGCCTCTTCGATATGCTCCATTATTCCGCAAACAAAAACTTCGTTGCCATCGCTTAGGCAATCCACATCAATTTCTATGGCGCCACTAAGGTAGCTATCAAAAAGCAGCGGGTTTTTGCCGATAAGTTCATTAATCTGGCGAACCGCATCTCCGGGAAAGCGCCCCTTGATGCTTGGGGGAACCAGTTCATGCAATGTGGTTTCGATATAGCGTTCAAACGCTTCCTGATTGTGAATAATGGCCATGGCGCGACCGCCAAGCACGAAAGAGGGGCGAATTACCAGCGGGAAGCCGATTTTTATTGCAACATTTCTGGCCTCATCAAGAGAATGGGCGATTGAATTTTTTGGCTGGGTCAGGCCAAGCTCTCTCAAAAGTTTTGAAAAAAGATCCCGGTCTTCGGCCAGATCAATTGAGGAGGGCTGGGTGCCAAGAATGGGCACGCCAACACTTTGCACGGCGGATGCAAGACCAAGCGGTGTCTGGCCGCCAAATTGCACAATAACCCCGTGCAGGGTTCCGGCTTGTTTTTCTGTTTCAAGGATTTCAATCACGTCTTCGGCGGTCAATGGCTCAAAATACAAACGGTCTGATGTGTCATAATCGGTGGAGACGGTTTCAGGGTTGCAATTGATCATGATGGTTTCATAATCCACATCACCGAGCGCAAATGCTGCGTGACAACAGCAATAATCAAACTCGATGCCCTGCCCGATGCGGTTGGGACCGCCGCCAAGAATCACCACTTTTTTGCGGTCCGAGGGTTTGGCTTCATCTGCAGCTTTGCCGGCAAACGGGGTTTCATAGGTGGAATACATATAGGCGGTGGGGGCGGCAAATTCGGCAGCGCAGGTATCAATGCGTTTATAAACCGGACGCAGGCCAAGTTTTTTGCGACGGCTGCGCACTTCCTCTTCGCTTAAATCCAGCAATTCGCCCAGTCTGGCATCGGAGAACCCCAAGGATTTCAAATGGCGGAAATTCTCAATATCGGTGGGCAGGCCAAATTTTCTCACCTTTGCTTCCATATCAATAATGGTGCGGATTTGCTCTAAAAACCAAGGATCAATAAAGCAGGCATCAAAAATGGCCTCATTGCTCATGCCAAAGCGCATTGCCTCGCCCACATGCAGCAATCTGTCTGGGGTAGGGGTGCTTAAAGCGGCGCGAATGGCGTGCTTTTTTTCGTCTTCAGAGGTGTTTTGATCAATGCCGGGAATGCCAATTTCATTAAAACCGGTCAGGCCGGTTTCAAGGGAACGCAAGGCTTTTTGCAGGCTTTCACACATGTTGCGCCCAATGGCCATGGCCTCGCCAACCGATTTCATGGCGGTGGTCAAATGGTTGCTCGCACCGGGAAATTTCTCAAAGGCAAAGCGTGGGATTTTGGTGACCACATAATCAATGGATGGCTCAAAACTGGCCGGGGTAGCGCCAAGGGTTATGTCATTGTCCAATTCGTCAAGGGTATAGCCAACCGCAAGGCGGGCAGCCACTTTGGCAATGGGAAAACCGGTGGCTTTGGAAGCTAAAGCAGAAGAGCGCGAAACCCTCGGGTTCATTTCAATGACAATCAGGCTGCCATCTTTGGGATTTACGGCAAACTGCACGTTGGAGCCGCCGGTTTCGATGCCGATTTCACGCAGAACATCCAATGAGGCGTTGCGCATGATCTGATATTCTTTGTCCGTTAATGTCAGTGCCGGGGCGACGGTTATGGAATCACCTGTGTGAACCCCCATGGGGTCAATATTTTCAATGGCGCAGACAATTATGCAATTATCGTTTTTGTCGCGCACCACTTCCATTTCAAATTCTTTCCAGCCGACAATCGAAACCTCGACCAGAACTTCGGTGGTTGGAGAAGCATCAAGTCCGCCCTCGATGATGCCAATATATTCATCTTTATTGTAAGCTATGCCTCCGCCGGTGCCTCCCATGGTGAAAGATGGGCGGATAATGGCTGGCAGTCCTATTACGTCCAAAGCCTCAAGGGCCTCAGCCATATTATGGGCCAGCATTGAATTTGGGGTTTTAAGGCCGATTTTATCCATGGCGGTGCGAAACAGTTCCCGATCCTCAGCCTTGTCGATAGCTTTGGCATCGGCACCAATCATTTCCACGTCAAACCTATCCAGCACTCCCATTTTTTGCAGAGAAAGAGCGCAGTTGAGCGCTGTTTGCCCGCCCATTGTGGGCAACAAAACCAGTTTATCATCCGGGCGTTCGTTACGCTCTTTTTCGATGATTTTTGCAACAATTTCCGGGGTGATCGGCTCCATATAGGTGGCGTCGGCCATGTCCGGGTCGGTCATGATGGTTGCCGGGTTGGAGTTGACCAGAATTATGCGATATCCGTCTTCCTTCAAGGCTTTGCAGGCTTGAGTTCCTGAATAATCAAATTCGCAGGCCTGGCCAATGATGATGGGACCGGCGCCAATTATCAGGATGGAATTAATATCGTCACGTTTGGGCATATTTTTTGGCTCGCGTCAGGCTTGGCTTCGTCCTTCGTTGAAACGAGGGGAAAGCTAATATGTTTGGTGTTGAATTGGTCGGTGTTTAGCCTAAGCGAAAGCAAATTTCCATAAAAAGATTTTACGGTTTCAAGCTTATTTATCGCGAGCAAAAAAAAGCCCCGCAATAGCGGGGCCTTAATTTTAGAAATGCCTCTTGATGGTGTTCAAATTTTAGTACTAGAAACCCCAGTTCAAAGATGCGCCGATGCCATTGCCGGTAACTGCGCTGTTTAAGGACATCCAATATTTGTATTCAAAATCAAGTGACAAATTGTTGGTCAGTGCAAATTCAGCACCTGCGCCAACGGTGGCATATTGGAATCCAAGATTATTGGCATTTGCACCACCGGCAACATAAATCACGGCGTTTGGAGAAACAAGATAGCCAACCCGGGCAGCCGCGCCGCCTTGAAATCCGGAGCTTGGGAAGGTGCTTTTGAAACCGCCAACCCAACCTTCAAGTCCGAACAATAAATTACCGCTGGTAAAATTTAGACCTGCAATAACTTCAGCCTGACCAACGTTGAAACCATCAGAATAGGCAATGCCGGATATGCCAAATCCCATATAAAATCCATCCCAGTCATAAACAGATGTAGAATAGATGGCGACAGGCATAATAGGTGTAGGAGGCGGTGGTGGAGTGTGCGCAAGGGCTGATCCGCTCATCAGCGCTGTGGCAAAGATACCGAATAAAAGTTTTTTCATGTTTTTGTCCCGTTGAGTTCAATTGAAAATACTAGGTTTTAAGGGACACGGTCCCAATTCAAGAAAATCAAACAAGTCATATAAATTGCACTTTGAATGGTGCATAGCGACCACATGAAGCGGCGTATAAAATTTGCGCCGAGTTTTGTGCTTTTAAGTTGCACCTTTAGCAGCGCAATATCCTCACGAGGCAACTCGTTAAGAAAGTCTGAACACATCATGACTGATAATCAGGCAGTCAGGCAATAGAAAAACACCAAAGAGCAGGGAATAGTGCCTTTTTGTGCAAATTTTAGTGGTTTTTTGCAAAAATGTGGTAACCGGGCAACAAATCGCCGGGCCTTGGTAAAAGTGTGCCTCGAATAAATCTTTTAAGAAAAATCAAGATATGAGCAATTATGATGTGGTGGTGATCGGAGGCGGAGCCGCCGGGATGATGTGTGCAATTGAAGCGGGCCGGCGCGGGCGCTCGGTGCTGGTTTTGGAACACAATAAATCCGTTGGCGAAAAAATTCGCATTTCCGGAGGTGGACGCTGCAACTTCACCAATATCGAGGTCAATCACAAAAATTTTGTCGGAGCAAATCCTAAATTCGTGCTTTCGGCTTTAAGCCAGTTTG
>CAZMVQ010000018.1:2608-6188 GCA_964569865.1 uncultured Devosia sp. | reverse complement strand
CTTGCCACCCGCCCCGGATTGGTGCCGCTGACCTTTGATCCTGATTTTTTGGCCCGTACCGCACCACTGTCGGGAATCGGTATTAAGGCGCAGGTTACCCATAAAAAAACTTCATTTAGCGAAGCTTTATTGTTCACCCATCGTGGTTTGAGCGGACCGGCGATTTTGCAGATTTCATCCCTATGGCGAGAGGGGGATGAGATTAAAATTGATCTGCTTCCCGGTATAAAAAGTTTTGAGCAATTAAAAGAAGCCAGAAATACTCATGCCAAGCAGGATATTTTGACCTTCTTATCTACCATTTTCCCCAAACGGTTAGCGCAGATGCTGATTGGTGAAAATGGGGGCAAGCTAGGGGATATGAGCAATAAAAAACTGCAAATTATCGCCGAGGCCATAAATAATTGGCGGATAAAACCCACTGGCTCAGAAGGTTATCGCACCGCAGAAGTCACCCTTGGCGGCATTGATACAAAGCACCTTAATCCAAAAACCATGGAAGCAAAAAATGTGCCGGGCCTGTATTTTATCGGTGAAGTTGTTGATGTAACCGGCTGGCTTGGGGGCTATAATTTTCAATGGGCCTGGAGCTCAGGCTACGCGGCTGGACAGAGGGTATAAAGTTAAATTTGTATTGTGTGATAACGCCCATTGATTCTTTTCTGGTTTAAGAGTTTGGGGCATGGAGTTCCGGCTACGCGGCTGGACAGAGGGTATAAAGTTAAATTTGTATTGTGTGATAACGCCCATTGATTCTTTTCTGGTTTAAGAGTTTGGGGCATGGAGTTCCGGCTACGCGGCTGGCCAAAAGGCTTAAATTCGCTTTGATCTACTTCGTCAGCTTCGCTTGGAAATATCAATAATATTCCCAGCGCTTGCTTCCTCGCACATCTTTGCGACTTTAAGCCTTTACGTTGTGAATTCGCTTTGATCTACGTTGTCAGTTTCGCTTGGAAGTAATAAAATACTCCCGGCACTCGCTTTCTCGTATACCTTTACGACCTTAAGCCTTTGGATTGTGAATTCGTTTTGGTCTGTTTTGTCAGCTTCGCTCAGCAATCATCCTTTGCCAACGATCCGTTTCAGCACGTTGTTTTTCAAGACAAAATGGTGAAACAGGGCGGCGAAAATGTGCGCATATATAATCGTCAGCAGGGCATAGGCGGTAATAATGTGCAAAAGAGATGAGAATTGCAGGCCAAAAACCCAAGCCCCAAGGCCAAAAAATACGTTGGCGACAAGCAAAACATAAATTGCAATATGCATGGCTTTGGAGCCAAGTTTTGCAAGTAATTTGTCACTTTTGGGAACCGCTGGCACCCCATGCTTAAAACGCAACCATAAGCGCCACAAAATCAAAACCAGAATAATTGTGCCAACAATTGCGTGGGGGCTGGCGGTGGCAACGTTGGCAGAGAACCCTTCCATTCTGGCCCGAAACAAAACTGAAATTTCACCGTGTAATAAAAACTGAAAAGCGATTAGCGCCACGGTGATCCAGTGCAGGTAAATTTGAGTTTTTGAATATGCTTGGGGCTGGTTTTTCATCAAGTTATTTCCGGTTGAGGTGGCGCAAATCCTCATATGCACGATTTTCGTTGAAACCGGGGTAAAATATTTGAGAGGGCATTGGAAATAGTGGCTGTATGGCAGGTTCTTGCTGTTATGCGCTTATTTCGAAATCAGCTTCTTGTACCTGATCCATGCCCTTTTGCTCCCGTATGAGATTAAAAAACCGGGTAAACAGGTAAGAAGAATCATGCGGGCCGGGGGAGGCTTCCGGGTGATATTGCACCGAAAAAATTGGTTTTCCTTCAACTGCCAACCCGGCATTGCTCTGATCAAACAAAGAAATGTGGGTTTGCTTCACGCCCTTGGGCAGGCTGTCAGTATCCACGGCAAATCCGTGGTTCATGGAAGTGATTTCCACCTTTTTTGTGGTTAAATCCTGCACCGGATGGTTTGCCCCATGATGGCCCTGATGCATTTTAGAGGTTTTGGCTCCAAGGGCCAGCGCCAACAATTGATGGCCAAGGCAAATGCCAAACATGGGCAGGTTGGAGGCAAAAAGCTCTTCAAGAACCGGCGTCACATATTTTGCGGTTTGGGCTGGATCGCCGGGACCATTTGATAAAAATATACCATCGGGCTTTAGGGCAAGTATTTCTTTGGCGCTGGTGGTTGCGCCAACAATTGTCACTCTGGCCCCTTTTGTAGCAAGGGAGCGCAAAATATTGGTTTTTGCGCCAAAATCCATGGCAACAATATGAAATTGCGGGTCGCTTACTTTGCCAAACCCTTTATTCCAGACCCATTGAGTTTCGTCCCACGTATAAGATTGGGCAGTGCTGACTTGTTTAGCCAGATCCATGCCCACAAGGCCGGGAAATTTTTGCAATTGCTCTTTTAAGGCACCCATGTCGAACTTGCCGTCGCTTTGGTGGGCGATAACGCCGTTGGGCATGCCGTTTTCGCGAATATGGGCCGTTAAAGCGCGAGTATCTATGCCGGTAATGGCAATGATATTGTGGGCTTTAAGCCATGCATCAAGAGATTTGGTGGAGCGATAGTTTGACGGGGTGGTGATATCCGCGCGCAAAATACAACCCCTTACGCCTGAATCTGCGGCCGGATTTACGGTTTCGCTATCTTCAGGGTTAGTGCCGATATTGCCAATATGGGGGAAGGTGAAGGTGATTATCTGGCCGGAATAGGAGGGGTCGGTCAGAATTTCCTGATACCCGGTCATGGCGGTATTAAAGCAAATTTCGCCAGCCGCACTGCCTGTGGCCCCGATGCCAAAACCATCCAGTTCTGTACCGTCATTCAATAGCAGTTTTGCGCTCGTTATTGTTTGCTGCCAGCCGGTCACAGGCGCTCTCTCCATATAATTAAAAGGTGAAATCGCGCGCACAATAGTGGAAGAGCAAACATAGGTCAACATGGCGAGAAAAATGCTTTAATTGATTAAAATCAACTGTTTAACTGCTTTTTTGATTAGTAGCTGGCATTGGGTAAAAAGTTGGGTTATAAGCTGAACCCGATTAAAAAAATTATTAAAGAGATCATATGCGCGACAGGATTGAAGATAATCTAAAGGATGCTTTGCGGGCGCGAGACAAATTACGGACGGGAACTTTGCGTCTGATAATGGCCGCCGTCAAGGATCGTGACATTGATGCGCGTGGCAAGGGCAAAGAGCAGATTTCTGATGCTGATATTATGGCTCTGCTGCAAAAAATGATCAAGCAACGCGAAGAATCAGCCAAAATTTATGATGAGGCGGGGCGGGATGAATTATCTGAAACCGAGCGAGCTGAAATTGTTATAATCGACGAGTTTTTGCCTCAGCCCATGGGCGAAGAGGCAGTATTAGATGCTATCAAAGAGGCAATTGCAGAGACCGAGGCCAGTTCATTAAGGGATATGGGCAAGGTTGTTGGTGTTCTCAAAGCAAAATTCCCTGGCCAGATTGATTTTGGCAAAGCCTCCAAAGTCGTCAAGGAAATGCTCAGCAGTTAGTTTTTACTCGCAAGATTATCTTGGTTTAGCCATTTGCACCTGTGTGGGTCACACCTGT
>CAZMVQ010000018.1:0-2508 GCA_964569865.1 uncultured Devosia sp. | reverse complement strand
ACACCTGTGCGGTCACACGCAATTGAGCGAGCGTGAGTTCTCTCTTTTGTATAATTCAGGATATGGTTGATTTAGAACCAAAATGAATTTCAGTGACAGATGAGTTGAAAACATGCCAAATCGTAGAAGCGTTTTAATGGGTGGTGCAACTTTGGCCGGTTTTGCCATGATGCCAAGTCTGGCTTTTGCCCAAAAACTAGAAGTCTATGTGACCTCTGACGGGGTTGCTATAAACGGATATGATCCGGTGGCCTATTTTCTTGAAGAGGATAATATTGAGGGATTAGCAGAATTTTTCTACGAGTGGCGTGGAGCCAAATGGCTTTTTTCATCAGCGCAAAATCGTGATCTGTTTGAAGCAAGCCCTGAAGATTATGCCCCTCAATATGGTGGTTATTGTGCATTTGCGATGGCATTTGGTTCCATGGCGACTTCTGACCCTGCTGCATGGTCCGTTCGTAACGGAAAGCTATATTTGAACTTTTCCCTGAGTGTGCGTGAGCGCTGGCGGCAGGACCCGGATAAATATATTGAAATGGCCGACGCCAACTGGCCAGAAGTGCTGGAATAGTTGTGTGCTGGAATAGGTCTAGACCTAAATTCCTGGTGAAGTTTTTGCATTACTTTAAAATTGGTAATGTCCGTCAGATCAAAAAAATTTCTTAGTTGATGGACGTAACCGGTTTGAGCAATTAAACATCACTTCATGCGGTTTTCTGATGCTTTTCTTGAAGATATTCGACAACGCCTGCCAATATCGCAGGTGGTGGGTGAATATGTGCAATGGGATAAGCGCAAAAGTCAGGCGGCGCGGGGCGATTATTGGGCCTGCTGTCCATTTCATGGAGAAAAAACCCCTTCATTTCATGCGGATGACCGGCGCGGACGCTATCATTGTTTTGGGTGCGGGGTTTCTGGAGATCATTTCAGATTTTTAACCGAGCATGGGGGTTTTAACTTCCCCGAAGCGGTTAAAAAACTTGCTGGTGAGGCGGGAATTGCGCTGCCGGCGCGGGATGAAAAAGAAGAAAGACGCGATGCCGAGCGTGCCTCCCTGCATGATGTTCTAGAAATTGCCACTCAATATTTTGAGGCAGCTTTGGCCAATAATATCGGGGCCAGAGCGCGGGGGTATTTGAACGGGCGCGGGGTTTCACCATTGATTCAAACCAGATTTCGCATTGGTTTTGCTCCTGATTCGCGAAATGGCCTAAAGGAACATCTGGCGGCAAACGGTATAAATGCTGCGCAAATGGCAGCGTCCGGGCTGGTGGTGCACGGGGATGATATTGCAGTTCCCTATGATCGCTTTAGAAATCGGGTGATGTTTCCTATTGCCGATTATCGCGGCAAAATAATTGCCTTTGGCGGGCGGGCTTTAGACCCAAATGCAAGAGCGAAATATCTCAATTCTCCTGAAACAGAATTATTTCATAAACGCCAGACCCTTTATAATCTTGAAGGGGCGCAAAAAGCTGCACGGGGCAAAAAGCCGCTAATTGTTGTTGAGGGATATCTGGATGTTATCGCCGCAGTCACTGCCGGATTTGAGGGGGCGGTGGCTCCTCTTGGTACGGCCCTGAGTGAAGAACATGTCAAATTATTGTGGCGGGTGAGCGAAATTCCGGTTTTATGTTTTGATGGTGACGAGGCAGGACAAAGGGCTATGGCGCGCACCTGTGAAATTGTCCTGTCGATGCTGGAGCCGGGAAAAAGCGTAAAAATTGCCACTTTACCTGATGATAAGGACCCGGATGATCTTATTCGCGAACAGGGCGCAGAAGTATTTGGTGAGTTGATAGCCAATGGCCGTCCGCTGGTTGAGACCATTTGGGCAATTGAAACCAAGGAAGGTGTTCCCAACACGCCGGAGGGAAAGGCAGCCCTTGAAATGCGATTGGCGGACCGGGTCAAAACCATTGGCAATTCTTCCATCAATCGCCATTATTTTGATGCGTTCAAGCAAAAGCTGCAGGTGTTTTTTGCTCCAACGCGCCAACAACAAAATTGGCAAAATCGAGGTGGTAATAACCAAAGCTCCCGCTCCTATAAGGGCGGTGCATTCAAGGGGCAAAATTTCAAAGGAGGTGCATTTAGGGGGGCGGGTAGCGGCCAGTTGAATGTCTCTGAAAACCTTAGAAACTCAAGATTGCTAAAAAATTCCAAGGGGGCTGAAATTTCGCCCAGAGAAGCGGTTATTGTTAATGCTCTGGTCAACCACCCATCATTGGTGGAGGAGCAGTTTGAGCGTTTGGCAGGGGTTGAATTTGCTTCAATATCAGCAAAAAAAATCGTTACCGCGTTGATTGATTTGGTAACTTCCAATCCTAATTCTGATGCAGGCGAGATCAAAACAGCGCTGGTTGAGGCGGGATTTGGTGAGGATATTGCCAGAATGGAGAGGTTTTTGGCTCGGCAGGGCATATGGCAGAGCGGGGTTGAAACAGAACTTGCCGACGCTAAAACCGGATTAAATCACGCATTGGCCTTGCATTACAAATCTGTTGA
>CAZMVQ010000017.1:30607-37475 GCA_964569865.1 uncultured Devosia sp. | reverse complement strand
CCTGAGGCACAGATATGGCCCATTGCCGTCGTTCAACCACTCTAATGACTTTCAATCAGCATCACCAAAGCAGACCTTCGAAGTAGTGGGTCATAATCTCAGGCGAATACGCGCTACGTTAATGGCTTGTAAGGAAGGCCATACAAGGGCTAATTTCCCGCATCGGCATTCTGTTTAGGGCATGCCGACTAACATAAGGAAACCAATATGACCGTAGAAACACTTACCACATTCTTTGGTTGGATGGCTGTGATTAACATCGCCTTCTTAACGCTTGCGACTGTGGCTATGATAGGAATGCAAACGTTTATGATGAGCATTCATCAGCGTATGTTCGGAATAGATGATAAAGACCTGAAACTGTCCTATTTCAATTGGGCGGCGAATTACAAAGTTGTGGCGATTGTGTTCGTCATTGTTCCCTATATCGCTCTCAAGCTGATGTGATGGCTCGAGCGTGACGGGCAACCCTTGCGCCAATCTGAATATCGTCAATCTTCGACCAGAGACCATCAAGCTCATGGAGTATATGGAGGCAAGCCAAGGGAACAACTGATACTCGGAGCTGCCCTTGACCGTTGCAAAAAGGATCCTTTTTGCTACAGTCACCTCGTAATGGTGCCTTCGTAGCGTTCGTGCACTTAATTACTCAAAGCGACCCGTCGTGACGTCACGATCGTGCTCGTATCGTCTTGTGAGTGGAAATGGTGGCAACCAAGACTCGCGACGAACGATCCAGCTTTCGTAAGTTGGCATCAGCTGGTCAGGTGCATCCAGTGATCCCAAGTTTACTTCGATTTCGTCTGCGGTGCGTGCGAAAACGGATGATCCGCAGCGGGGGCAGAAAAAACGCCCGTCGTAATCGCGTGTTTCGCCATCGATCTTAACCGCATCCTGAGGAAAAACCGCAGAGGCGAGAAAAAGCGCTCCATGATGCTTGCGGCAATCGAGACAGTGACAAAGGCCGACCCGGTATGGAAGGCCCGACGCCACAATACGAACATTGCCGCAAGAGCAACTGCCTGTGAACCGATCCATGTTGCGTCTCCTTAAAAATCAAGTTTCCGGAATGCTTACGGCGAACGACGATACATTGCCAGCATTGCCCCCATGGCAATTAATATTGCACCACCCATGCCCTCAATCCACTCGACAACATGCGCTTTCATCAATTTTGCACTTTTAGATGATGCCAGACCATAAACCACAAGAATTGGCAGTTCGAGCAAAACTGATACAATTCCAAGGATAACAAGCTGACCTGCAACATTGCTTTCTGGCGAAATGAATTGCGGTAGAATTGCCACAAAAAACGCAATATTCTTGGGGTTTGACGCTTGCAAAATAAAACCGCGCACAAATGATCCCCTGAAATCTTTTTTATCGCCGGCTACCGCCATTGACGCATTTGCCACGTTTATCACTTCAACTTTTGATGCAGATTTGCCCCAAAAACGAATGAACAAAGGTCGCAACATCATGACGCCCAGATATACAAGGTAAGCCGCGCCTATCCATTTTATAACCGTGAACAATGTTGCCGATGCCAAAATCATCGCGCCCACACCCAGAGCCGCCAAAGTAAAATAAACAGCGTTTACTGACAGGATTCCAAGTGTGGCGCCAAACCCGATCTTAAAGCCATATCGAACGGATAAGCCAAGTACCAGCAACACCGCTGGCCCGGGGGTGAGGGACAAAAGTGTTTCCGTCAAAATGAATAGACCCAACGTTTCCAGTTCCATAAATTCAAATCCCACTATAAATTTTGAAAAAATCTCTTACCAGTTTGGGGCAAAACAAACCAAATATTTCCCCTACAGCAATTCATCTTTTTTCAGGCCCAGCTTGACGATTTTTTCGTTCAGGGTTCGCCTGCCAATACCCAGCGCCTCGGCAACCGCATCCATGCGCCCCTGATGGGTTTTTATGGCTCCGGCAATCAACTGACGTTCAAATGCTGCGATGGCCCCGCGCAGGGTTTCAGGCACGCCGTCAATTTCCATATCCGGTTGAATGGCCTCGGCCACCGACCCTCGTCCCCGTCGTGCAGCCAATATTCTGCGCTCGGCCACATGGCGCAACTCGCGCACATTGCCCGGCCAATCATGAGATAAAAGCGCCGCCAGATCATCAGCGCTGGTTGGCGGTGCCACAATTTCATAAACTGCCGCCTGCTGACCCAGAAAATGCGCATAAAGCAACGCAATATCCTCGCGACGCTCACGCAGGGGCGGAAGTTGTAACACCACATTATTCAAACGATAAAACAGGTCACGGCGAAACAGCCCATTTTCCACTGCCCTGTCCAATTGCTCATTGGAAGCTGAGACCACACGAAAATTAACGCTGGTCGATTTAGATGAGCCAACCACACTAAATTCCTGAGTTTCAATAACCCTGAGCAATTTTGCCTGAATCTGTGGC
Organism: uncultured Devosia sp.; assembly: GCA_964569865.1. Taxonomy (GTDB): domain Bacteria; phylum Pseudomonadota; class Alphaproteobacteria; order Rhizobiales; family Devosiaceae; genus DROE01. Next base: position 35,048 of record CAZMVQ010000017.1, on the reverse strand, counting down.
GGACAGGTGCCAATTTCGTCAAGAAACAAGGTCCCCGTATCCACATTGGCAAGGGTCCCTCGCTCCCCGTCGACACTGCCAAACATCGTGGTTTCAAAATGTTCCAGCGGAATTGCAGCACAGTTCAGGGCCACAAACGGCCCCCCGGCCCGTGGACCAAGATCGTGCAAAGCGCGCGCCACCAGCTCTTTGCCGGTTCCCGTTTCTCCCAACAACATAACCGGGCTTTCGCTTTCCCCAAGATCCATAATGTCTTCGCGCATGGTTTTGATAGTTTCGGTCTCGCCAAGCAAAATTCTGTCGAGGCCAGAAAGATTTAACAGACGGGCCCGCAGCCTTTGGGTTTGCAATCCCTGACGATGTTGAGAGGCCGCATGTTTTAGAACTGAAAGCAAACGATTGGGATCAAACGGCTTTTCAATAAAACTATAGGCCCCTTGCTGCATTGCTGCCACGGCCATGGGAATATCTCCATGGGCAGAAATCAATACCACCGGCACTTTTTGAGCTTCGCCAATTCCTTTGTGCAGATTTTGCAGCAATTCCAATCCGCTCATCCCCGGCATGCGAACATCAGAAAGCACCACATCCGGCATAATCTGAGCGACACGCTTTATGGCCTGCTCACCCCCAGCAACCGTTTCTACCTCCCAGTTGGTTTTTCCCAAAAGATGCGCCAGAGAATCGCGCATTTCACTATCATCATCGGCCACTAAAACCCGAAATTTCTGCCCCTCAGCCTGCACCATTATTTTTCATTTGCCCCTAAATTATCCAATTCCAATGGTAATTCCACAGGTAATTCTAACGTAAAAACCGCCCCGGATTTTATTCCGTTTTTTGCCCGCAACTGCCCCCCATGCTCAACTACAATGGCCGTGGAAATCGCCAATCCCAGCCCCATTCCATTGCCTGATGCCTTGGTAGTATGAAACGGCTCTTTCATTTGATCCATGGTCTGCGCGCCAAGTCCATGCCCATTGTCGCTGATGGTTACAATTGCCATATCTCCTTCAATCACCATATCCATCTTAATGGTTTTATTTTTCTTATCTTCCAGTGCAGAAATAGAATTGCGAAGGAGATTTATCAAAACCTGCTCCAACCTTAGCCGATTGCCCAAAACAATTATTTTTTCTTCTCCTATATTTACTTTCAGCTTCACGCCTTTTTGCTTGAGGTCAGCTTCCACCAGCAAAAACGCCCCTTTCCACACCCTTATCAGATCCACCTGCTCCATGGTGCTTTGACCGGGCTGGGCAAAAAACCGCAATTGTCTGGTGATAGAAACCATGCGCCGCGCAATCCCTCCAAGCCGCTCCAGAGAGTTTTTGCGCTCGTCACCATCCTTGTCAAATTCTGCCGCTTTCAGGTAATTTTGCATGGCGGAAATCGGCTGTCCCAACTCATGGGTAACAGAAGCTGAAAGCTGCCCCAAAGCTGCCAGTTTGCTTGATCTGGCAAGTTCTAACTGGGCTTTTTCCAATTGCATTTCAGCCATGCGCCTCTCTTCAATTTCAAGGGCCAAAAGCGCATTGGCGCCGCGCAACTCGCGTCGGTCCGCCTGAGATATTCTAAGGGCTTGCCTGATCCTTTGTGCCCGCAAGATTATTGCTAAAATAACCAGCCCGAGGGCCACAATCCCAAAACCAATCAGCGTAAACCATGCCCGCTCCCACACCCGGCTCTCGTCGGCCAAAAAATAAAGCTTCCAGTCAATTGGCAATACCGGAGCCGCCGCATAAATATAATTACGTCCGTTTAGCTCAACTCTGGTATTTTCAAACTCCCGCCAGCCCAGTTCCATCAAAGGTTCACTGGCAAACTGGCGCTCAAGGGCAATTGCCTGTCGCCTGTCCTCCCCGATAGGAAAAAGCGTCTGATAGCGCCAGCTTTCTTGGGATGAGAGAACCACCACCCCATCATCATTGGAGGCAAATACCGTTTCTCCGCCTTCGCGCCATGCGCTTGTTAGATCAGAAAGATCAAGCTTTAGGGCAATCACCCCCAAAATTTCTCCATTGGGATCTAAAACCTGTTCGGCAATGAAATAGCCCGGCTTTAGCGTCGTCGCCCCGATACCAAAAAACTCACCCCGCTTTCCCGCCAACGCATCCTTGAAATATGGCCGGAACCCATAATTCTGACCAAGAAAGGTAACCTCGTCAGCAAAATTTGATGCGGAAACCGTTTTCCCGGTTTTGTCCATCAGATAAATCGCGTCCAGATTTGCGCTTTTTGCAAAATCCGCCAGCCGAACATTTAGTCCGTCCCGATCAATTCCGGCCGCTCCGGCAATTACATATGGGTCCTGAGCCAGAATGAATGGCAAGTGCTGAAAGCGCTGCAATGCCCCGATTAATGTGCTGCGATAAAGCGAAACCCGACTTTGCGCCCGCTCATATTCCACATTGCCAAAATATGACACTGCACCAAAAAACAACAGGGCAGCCCCAACGGCAAAGGCCACACCAAGCCCTACCCCCCAGACAATGGCGGGCGAAATAAATTTGCGTGCTGTTTGAACATGCTCCATGACCTATTGGATATATCGGGCTTGCGCCAATGTCGATTGCACACCGGCAAAATATCGCAAAACCAGTTTTATCTTTGCAATTTTGCGCCCAATCACCTATATTAGGGATGCTGGAAACAGCTATGGTGATAAATGACTATCGGAATAAACCCATTGGACCCGGGGGCGGTACCCGGCGCCTCCACCAAATCTCGTTGCGAAGTATGAATTTCTCGCAAAAAACTAGTGAGATGTTATGGGGGCGAAATAGGATCGACAAGGGCGTAAAGGGTAAGTTTTTGCTCGGCATGGTACCACCGTATCGGACCATTTTTTAGTTGCAAATGACAACTATGCTGAGGTTCGTTTAGCTGCGTAAGCGGTTCGACACCTCGAATATGAAGTCCTGATCCCCTAGCAGGGTTCAGGCGGGGTTCGCAGGCACCTGGCAACAGAAGCCTGCACTTTTAGGGATGCATTTTCTTGCGCTTGTTATTCATCCGGCTTCTTCTTCTTTTAAGTTGGGAGTTTTACAACTTCGGCATTTTTAGCCGAATGATAGCGATAAAAATTTGATTTTATTTGCACCCTTGAAATCCACCCCTATTATAGCGTCAAATAGAAACAATTGAGAATCTGGCAATCTGGTGGAAAAACCCGTCAGATTTGCAAAAGGGAAATTTTATGGCTCAGGATCATATTCGCTACGATGTACTAACTCAAGACGCCCTGCGCGGAGTTGTGCGCAAAGTGCTTGGCGAGGTTGAAACTGCCGGCCTGCCCGGAGACCATCATTTCTTTATCTCGTTTGCCACCCGCGCACCCGGAGTTCGCATTTCCAAAAAACTGCTGGATGAATATGAAGAAGAAATGACCATCGTCATTCAAAATCAGTATAAGGACCTCAAAACATCCGAGACCGGGTTTGAGATCGGATTGTCTTTTGACGGGGTTAGCGAACTACTGGTCATTCCATTTTCTGCCCTAAAAGGGTTCTTTGATCCTTCGGTAGAATTTGGCTTGCAGTTTGAGCCGTCAAACACCCAGATGCAGGCTGAGGAAGTTTCAAGCGTCGAAGAAATTTTTGACACAAAATCTGATGCAAAAAAAGAAAACGCATCAGACAGCGCTGATAAAAAAGACCCCGACAGCGAACAGGACGAGAATGGCGAAAAAGTTGTTTCTTTGGATTCATTTCGAAAAAAATAATTTTGCTACTATTCAGTGTTTTGAAAACAGGAACCAAAGCATTCTTTTTTTGCCAACCAGTGCGGATAGATTTCTTTGAAAAAGCGCTCCATAACTCTGGCTGGTCACAAAACCTCGTTGGCACTGGAAATTGAATTCTGGCAGGCGCTGGAAAAAATCGCCAGTGACAAAAAACTCTCGCTACCCACCCTCATCGCCCAGATTGACCAACAACGACAAAACAATAATCTTTCTTCAGCCATTCGAGTTTTTGTGCTGGCCAATTGCAGCGCTCAGAAATAAAGTCAAAATCCGGCACATTCCAGCGTTTTAAAAATTTTGCGCCTCAAACAAAAACAATTGCGGGTCCAGAGCTTCAAAATCAAATTGTAATGGTGCGATCTCCTGATCCTGACCGTCCTGACCGTGAATAATCGCGCCCTCCTGTTGCTCAAGATCCTGCTGTTCCAAATTTAGTTGTTCAAGTCGTAAAGCATCCAGCTCCATTCGCTTGGCCCTCTCAAGCGCTGTCTGTCTGGATCGCTCCTGCTGCTCTGCACGCAATTGCTCCAACCTCTCAAGCTCGGCCTCCATTGCCTGAACCTGAAATGCATCAATCATTCCCAAAAGATCAAGCTCCCGATATGGTTCAAGCAAAGTTCCTCTGGTGTTTATATTTATTCCCCCCCCGATTGGCCCGGATGCAATTGTTTCTCCAGACGTTTCTCCAGACGTTTC
>CAZMVQ010000017.1:25350-30507 GCA_964569865.1 uncultured Devosia sp. | reverse complement strand
GTTTCTCCAGACGTTTCTCCAGACGTTTCATCAGACACCACAACCGGCAGAAAAACCCAATCTGTAGCCAAAGAGATATCACCAAGGTCAAACTCAACTTCGCCCAAAAGCGCACCATTGTCCCCCGAGACGGCAATATTTGGCGCCCTTAAAATCCCCCCGGCCACCAAAAAAGTTCCCCCTATGCTTTGTGCTTCAAAATCTCCTTGATCAAGAATATTTCCAACCAATAGCGAAAATTCTTGCGTATCTATATCCAGCGCATTTTCAACAGAACCCAATTCCTCAAATACTTGCGGATTTAGGCGGCTAATTCTTAAGTCAGAAACGGCAAAACTCCCTTGGCCGCTAAAGCTTTGGGCCAGTTCCGCAACCGAAACTCCACTGGCTTCAAAAAACATTCCCCCGTCAAAAACACCGGCAATATTTTGTGAAATCCTCTCAAGTCCCAGCCCTGAAATTTCTACATTTTCCAAAGCCAAACGCCCAGATAATTGCTTTTGCGCTCCGCTCAAAGTGCAACAAAGCCTGAAACTGCCAACAACTTCCCCTGCCCCGTTTTTTCCCTGCAGATTTTCAATGGCAATACTGTTTTCATCCCAGACCAGATCGAATGAAGCGTCTGAAATCAGGGGGTTTCCGCCACCGGTGATTTGCTGAACCTTGATCGAAATATTTCCACCGGCCGGGTCAAGATTGGAGCCGATATTTATCGGTCCCTCAGGCCAAATACCGCCCCCCGTAATCAGGGCCGCAGGTCCACCAATTGTTGCCAGCAATTGTTCAACATCAATTGTTGCGACATCCACCTGCCCCAAAATTGATCTGCCCCCGTTTTCCGTTAAAACCTGCAGATTTCCAGCGAGAGGATTTACCTCCCCCAACTCACCAAGAATTTGTAGATTTTCAAGCCTGATTTCCCCATTCGGCCCATAGGAAAAGTCAGCCGCGCCACTGGCCTGCGGCAAATAAATCCCGCCTGCTCCAATTAGCTCATTTAGAGAAGAAAAGTCGGCAAAATCAAATTTCACCCTACCCTCGGCTTTGATATTATTGACATTTCCCAGTTCAAGCAGGCCTGAATATATGATGCTTTCTTCGCCAAAATTCATTCGCAAATCTGCATCAACCTGTTCAGCAATCACCCCTGTCATTCCGGCTAGAATATTAATCTGCTCACCGATAGGAAAAAGCGAAATTCCTTTCGCTCCAAGCTGTGTTGAAAGTAAATCGCCCTCAGAGGAGCTTATGTTGATAACCATCTCTATAGGAGCGTCAAGAGCTGCAAATATCCCCTCGGACAGACTTGCTTCCAACTCAAATTCGGAAGCGGCAGCACTGCCTTCTGCCCAAAATCTCTGATCACCATCATCGCTGTTTGCACTTGGCTCACCCAGATTAATATACGCCACCAGCGGTAACGATTGGGCGGCCCAGTTTTGCAAAACCGGCTCAGCCCCAAAATATTTTAGCATTACAGGCAGGAATTGATCGCCAGCTTTTTGATCGAGGGAAATGCGCCCCTCTCCCCAAACAGCGCGCATTTGCGCAACTCCATTTCCCCCTGATGCATTTCCGGAAAAATCCAGTTTCGCCCCGCCAATATTATCAGCCCCCAGCCGATTTATGCGTATCCCTGCCTCATCCCAATCCATCTGCAAAAAAGCTAAACTGGTATCAAGGTCAAATAAAACCACCCTTTCCAAAGAAATATCCACACTGCCGCTTGGAAAACTATTTAAGAATGCTCCCCTTTTTGAAAATTCAGGCAATAGTGAAATAAGATTATCACTTTGATTTGCATCAACCGGGGCGATCCGGGCGCTCAATAGTGCGGTGCGTTGTCCTGAAAGCTCAAACAATCCGGCAAAATCATGGGCAACTCCATCCATTGCCAATTTCGCATTTGTCAGGGTCAAAATGCCATTTGCTAAATTCACATCACTTGAAATCTCGCCGGTTTTGCCAAATAGCTGACTGGAAACTGTTGCGCCATTCCACAATTGCGCCAACGCCCCCATTGAAGGCGAGATGACAGTAGTTTTACCATCAAAGCGCGCGCCATCATTTGATTTGGAAACTGCACCGGATAGTGAAAATTCAGAATTTCCGGGCAGCACCGCACCAAATCCGCCAAGCTCCCAATTCGCCCCATCGCTAAAAGCATCAATGCGCACATTGCGCATGGACAGATTGCCAACGCTCAATTCACCAATATCCATGCCCAATCGTCCCGGAATCGGCGGCGTATAAATGTTAGACAAATTGTTTATGATATTGAACAATTCAGACGGTTCACCATCGCCTTGATGGCGAATATCAACCGGAGCCAGCTTCACCACATTGCCTGAAACCACAATGTCAAAATTTTGCAACTCACCAAGATTTATCACTGCCGCACCGTTCAATCGGCTCCCGATTCGGTTTTCATCCGGTTGCAGCTCAAACGAGGTCAACAAAAGTTTCTCTCCCGACAGCTCCACTTCACCGGTTAAAACACTGTCGCCGCGATCCTGTTGGTTTTCCCCCTGAATTAAATTGGCAACTCTAACGCTACCCTCTCCGATAAATTTTGCCAAAGGTCCAAACTGCAATAATCCATCTGCGGCAATGGTGTAACTTGCGTCATCGGCGCGCATAAACAGCGACGCCTGTGCTTCTTTTTGCGCACTGATTGAAGACAACGAAACCCGTATATTATTTTTTCTTCCTCCAAATAGTGCACTTCCCTGTAATCGAAACGGCCCGTTTATGCCTGAGATATTCAAATCACCATCAAAACCCTGAATTTGAACAGTCTGTGAATTTCTCGCATCATTAACGCGCAAATTTGCATCACTGATTTTTATGGTGGAGATCAAAACCCTGCCATTGTTAAAATTTCCACTCAGTGCCAGAGGGATTTCAAACTCCCCGGATTTCCCGATATCAATATTTATAATTGGCGAACGCAATTCCAGATTGGTAACGTTCAAGCGATCACGCAACAAATCCAGCAGAGACAAATCCGCTGTAATAGCTTCGATTTCTATCAAAGGAGATGATGGTGGTCCCAGAATGGTTTTTCCAAGCCGGATTTGGGGCTTTGGCAACAGCCAAAAATCCATTTCCCCGTCAATGGTCACATCAGTTCCAAGATTGCTCTCGACCAATGTTTCAAGACGGTCCCGATAGCCACTCCAATCGACCATTGGCGGCAATAAGAACCCGGCCAAAAGAACCAGAATCGCCAATATTCCAACAGTAATGTATAACCTGTTCAGAACCGCCATTTATTTCCGCAAAGCAAACATTGATTTAATTAAGCTCTAACTTATGAAATTCTGGGCCGCACGTCATCAACGAACTTTAAGATTTGTTGTTTGAGCACAAAGAAATTTACCAAATATGATTCTAGCGCCTTGCCCGCACGGTGCCAAAAGCCTAACAATCAATATTCAGCAATCGGGTAATAACCCAAAACACAATCCAGAATTATGACTCTAGAGATAATTCGATACTCTGGAGCATTGAAAAAGTGGGGGGTTTGGTGCGCACACGAGCGGGCCTAAAACTGTTTTTTCGAGTTGTCTATAATTGGGTAAAACCAAATTTAGACAGTTTCTTTGGGCTGCAAAAACCAAAATTGTGGGCCTTAGCTGTGCTGGCAGGAATTGCCGGATCGATTGTTGCAATTGCTTTCAGAGAATCCATCGGCCTTGTGCAATCACTTTGGGCTGGCACCAGGTCTGAAGTCTATCTGGATCAATTGGCACAACTTCCCTGGTGGATAGTTATTGCCGCCCCCACCATTGGCGGACTTATTGCCGGTTTTATAATATTGGCATGGGGACCAAGGGAACGCCCCGGTGGTGTTGCCGATGTTATTGAGGAGCGCGCCCAAAGCTCTGAAAAAATGACCTTCAAAAACGCTTCCATCAGCACCCTGATTTCCCTTATTACTCTGGGCTCCGGAGGCAGTGCCGGACGAGAAGGTCCTGTGGTTTATTTTGCGGCAGCGGTTGCCAAATCCCTGTTTGGTTTTTTTGAGCTGCCCCCTTCTGCTCGCCGCGCCATGCTGGCCTGTGGAGTTGCAGCAGCGATTTCGGCCTCCTTTAATGCGCCCATTGCTGCCGTATTGTTTGCCCATGAAGTTATTCTTGGCCATTTTGCCATGACAGCTTTTGTGCCACTGGTTATTGCCGCCGTCATTGCCGCCCTTATTTCCGGTTTCTGGTTTGGGGATGCAGCAATTTTTCTTCTTCCGGAATTCGAGCTGACCTCGATGCTTGAAATGCCTGCCTTTGCGCTTTTGGGCATCGTCTGCGCCATCGTTGCCATTCTATTTCAATCTTCCATGATTGGTGCGGAATGGATGAACCGCCGGGTAAACCTGCCAACCGTTATCCGCCCGATGCTTGGCGGTTTTCTGGTGGGCCTGATTGCTCTGGCTTTCCCCCAAATACTTGGCGTTGGCTATGAGGCCACTTCCGCTGCCCTTTCAAACCGTCTTGAACTCTGGTTATTGCTGGCTCTTATTATTGCCAAAACTCTGGCCACGGCCATCACCATCAGCTCGCGCATGGGCGGTGGGGTATTTTCCCCCTCTCTTTATCTTGGCGCCATGACCGGGGGAGCGTTCGGTTTGATAGCAGCCCAGTTTTTCCCCGATCTGGCTTCAAGCCCGGCAATTTATGCAACCATTGGTATGGCAGCTGTGGCCGCCGCAGTTTTAGGAGCTCCGGTTTCCACCGCCGTGATGATTTTTGAAATGACGGGAAGTTTTTCCATATCCATTTCAGTGCTGCTGGCAGTTTCAATCTCGACAGGAGTTTCTCAAGCAGCAATGGGGCGAAGTTATTTCTTCTGGCAGCTTTATACCCGCGGCATCATGCTTGAAGAAGGCCCGCACTCCCATTTGGCCAAACAAATTTATGTGCGTGATCTCGTCACATCATTTGGCGAAGATGAAACAGCGCCCGATTTTGATCCCAATATGCTCTGGCTCAAGGATACAGATACATTGGCTGCGGCCCTTGCCTCATTTTCAAATAGCGGCAGAACCCGGCTTTTGGCGACGAAGGGCAAAGAAAACTCTCCTATAGGCTGGGTCTATCATGTGGATGCTCTGGCCAACTTTAACAAAGCCCTGCTTGACCAAAGCCGCGAGGAACATGG
>CAZMVQ010000017.1:22832-25250 GCA_964569865.1 uncultured Devosia sp. | reverse complement strand
ATATACAAAACTTGCTTTCCCCCCTATATTGTCTATGAGAACAAAGAGTGATTCTTTTAATCGGCAAAACCAGATTTATGACAAGCGAAATACCAAAAACAACGCCTGATCCAAACCCGATCACATCCCAATTGCGCTCAAGATCTTTGGATTATCTGCAGGGGCTCAATGAGGAACAAAAAAGCGCGGTTTTAACCACCGAAGGACCGTTGCTGGCTCTCGCCGGGGCCGGAACCGGAAAAACAAGGGTACTTACAACCCGCATTGCCCACATTTTGAACACCGGCAAGGCCCGTTCGTTTGAAATTCTTTCGGTGACTTTTACCAATAAAGCTGCTCGTGAAATGAAGGAAAGGGTGTCCAAACTGGTAGGCCCCATGGTTGAGGGCATGCAATGGCTTGGCACTTTTCACTCCATTGGTGCAAAAATTCTTCGCCGCCATGCAGAACTTGTTGGCCTGAAATCCGATTTCACCATTTTGGATACTGACGATCAGATAAGATTGATCAAGCAATTAATGTCGGTGGAAAATATTGACGAAAAACGCTGGCCCGCCCGCCAGCTGGCTACAATGATTGACGGATGGAAAAATCGCGGATTGCTGCCAAAGGATATCGGAGCCCCAGAAGCTGGAATGTTTGCCAATGGCAAAGCGCCAGAAATTTATGCCGATTATCAGGCTCGCTTAAAAACCCTCAATGCCGCCGATTTTGGCGATCTTTTGCTTGAGTGCATCAGATTGTTTCGCGAAAATCCGGACGTTCTGGCCCAATATCACAAAAAATTCAAATATTTGCTGGTTGATGAATATCAGGACAGCAATGTCGCCCAATACCTCTGGCTTCGATTGTTGGCTCAGGGTCAGCCCGCCCATAAGGCAAATATTTGTGTGGTCGGAGATGACGACCAGTCAATTTATGGCTGGCGCGGCGCAGAAGTGGACAATATTTTACGTTTTGAAAAAGACTTTCCCGGCGCAAAAACCGTACGTCTTGAGCGCAATTATCGCTCCACCTCCAATATTTTACAGGCTGCCTCAAACCTGATCGCCCATAATGAAAATCGCCTCGGCAAAACCCTGCAAACCGATGTGGGTGAAGCGGGGGAGAAAATAAAAGTCATTTCGGTTTGGGATAGTGAAGAAGAAGCGCGCCATGTGGGCGAACAGATTGAGCAATTCCAGCGTAAAGACGAGCAGTTGAATTCCATGGCAATTCTGGTGCGCACCTCGGCCCAGATGCGTGCCTTTGAAGAGCGCTTTATCACCCTTGGCCTTAATTATCGCATTATCGGTGGCGCACGCTTTTATGAGCGGCGCGAAATTCGCGATGCTTTGGCCTATTTGCGCATCACCGCGCAAAATGCTGACGATCTGGCCTTCGAGCGCATTGTCAATGTACCAAAGCGCGGCCTTGGTGCCGCAACCATTAAAATATTGCATGAGGCGGCACGGGCGCAAAACATTCCCATTCTGGCCTCGACCCGCCAATTGCTGGCCACCGATGATCTTGGGGCACGCCAACGATCCACCCTTGGGGCACTAATTGCCCAGATTGATGACTGGTCTGAAAGATCGCGCACCTTGCCCCAGAATGAATTGGCCGAAGCAATTTTGGACGAAAGCGGATATACCGCCATGTGGCAAAACGAAAAAACCGCCGATGCTCCGGGCCGTCTTGAAAACCTAAAAGAATTAGTGCGCGCTATGGAAGATTTCAGCTCCCTTGGCGGGTTTTTGGAACATATCGCTCTAGTTATGGACAGGGACGCCGCCGATAGCGACGATGCGGTTTCCATAATGACCATGCATTCTGCTAAGGGACTGGAATTTAACACGGTTTTCCTACCCGGATGGGAAGATGGTCTGTTTCCATCCCAACGCTCATTGGATGAAAATGGCCGGGTTGGACTAGAGGAAGAGCGCCGTCTGGCCTATGTTGGCATAACGCGAGCTCGCAAACGGGTCCAAATTTCTTTGGCCCAGAACCGGCGCACCCACGGACTTTGGCAATCGGCCCTGCCAACCAGATTTCTTGATGAACTGCCCGCAGAAGTTGTGGAAGTCACCGACACCGGCTCTTCCTATGGTGGATATAATTTTGGCGGGTCAAACTCCACCTCCCGTTTTGATAAGTCAGACCCGTTTGAAAGTAACTACCAGACCCCGGGATGGAAACGTATGCAGGCCCAAAAATCAACGCGCAACTCCTCCTCCCCCAAAACCATCGAGGGTGAACTGGTAGCCCGCTCGGTGGATATCAGCTCTGCTGCTCTGTTTTCGGTTGGAGAAAAAGTCCTGCATTTAAAATTTGGCGAGGGAAAAATTCAGGCTGTCGAGGGCAATAAGCTGACAATCGAGTTTGCCAGCGTCGGACGCAAAAAAGTTCTGGAAAGTTTTGTGCAAAAATCCGCTTGAA
>CAZMVQ010000017.1:0-22732 GCA_964569865.1 uncultured Devosia sp. | reverse complement strand
ATATCAACCGCGCATGAGCAATAGGCCTGCGCCCGCGCTGCATCCTCTACGGCAGCAATCGCCCCCTCGTCCTGAACAAAAGGATTAACGGCAAAATCCATGCAGTTGGAATAAAACACCTGCTTTTGCTCGGCCCTTAATTGTGCCGCTCCGGGCTGAATTACCAAGGCCAGTGGATAAAGCACACTGAGCATAATTGGCTGATGCACCATGTAAATAATCAGGCTCCAGCGCCCGGCCTTAACCAGAGCCTTAAAGGTAAATCCATTTGATTTAATCGCAGCCAGCTTTGCGCCCAAATTGAATTTGAGCACGATGCGCATAAAAGCCAGACCAGCCAAAGTATAGCCAAAACCGGGAAATATTGACTGCAAATCTTGTGTGTATGGCGCGACCGTCCAAAACCCGATCCATGAGAGAACTCGAACGTTGAACATTTCATTCTGATAGATAAATGGCGCACTCATAAACACCAGAGCCACCAAGATCACCAGCCACAAGGGAGCGCGCAAAAACGGCAATGCCATTATCGAAAACACCGCAATAGCATGCAATATGCCGAAATAGACAAACCCTTCGCCAAAGGCAAAAAAAGTGCCAACCGTCACTATCATCGCCGCGCCAAAAACTATGGCCAGCCGCTTCAAGAATGATTTCCAGATAATGCCCCTATGATGCGCCAGAACCAGTGACACCCCGGCCAGCGACATAAAAGTCACCTGCAAAACTCTGGCCAGCCAAATCCAAACGAGATCAAAACCGGGACTGGTTGTGGTGAATTGCAAAAACCTTAAATCCCAGACAAAGTGATAAATCACCACCCCGACAATGCCCAGCCCCCGCACCACATCAATCAGCAAATAGCGAGGTCGCGGATCTAAATCACTTGATTTTTGATCTTCCGGTTTAGAAGTTAATTCAGAGGCTGCGTAAACCATAATGCAATCAATCCAATCGCGTTTGCGCCAATCTGGTCTAAAATGAATCTTGATCTTGATAAATCACCAATATCATTGGCAACTGAGCATAAAAACCGACCAAATTCAGCAACATAAATCACCCCATTTGATCACAAAATCGAATTGTTCACATTTAAATGTCACAAAATCACTCCCCCACCCCTTTGAACAAAGAACAGGTTTTTGCACTTGTTGATGCCGTATCCATGGACGAAGACCTGACATTCAGCGCTTCTGCCTTTGAAGATAAAAATGGTGAATGGGTTTTTGAAGCTACTTGTGACGGCGCACCGGATATTGAAAAATTCACACAAATTGCCCGAAAAACCCTTGCTGGTGACGTAATATTTACAGCGGAAAAAATTGATCCGGAAATTGACTGGGTCGAGCGGTCATTAAAAGATCTGCAACCGGTAACTGCGGGCGGGTTTTATATTTATGCCAGTCATAATAAAGGCCGGCCGCCAAAGGGCACCATCCCGATTTTGATTGAAGCTGCCCAGGCCTTTGGTACGGGCCATCACCAGACAACAAGCGGGTGCTTGTTGGCCATTCATTCGGTGTTAAAAAATCAACAGCCCAAAAGAATAATAGATATTGGCACCGGCACCGGAGTTTTAGCCATTGCTCTGGCCAAACGCCTGCAGCGCAAAATAATTGCCAGCGATAATGACCCGATTGCCGTTAAAACCACTGGTGAGAATGCTCAACTAAATAATGTTGAAAAATGGATAAAGCCGGTATTGGCCGAGGGCCTAAGAAGCGAAAAAATCGCCAGCAACGGCCCCTATGATTTGGTTGTGGCAAATATTCTGGCCGCACCTTTGGTGCTAATGACCCCGGATATCGCCCGCTCTGCAAATTTGGGCGCTGCGATAATTATGTCGGGGATTTTAACGTCGCAGGCGGAAAAAATTATCGCCGCCTGCGCGGAGCAGCAAATTGCGCTCAATCAGCGTATCATTCTTGGCGAATGGTGCACGCTTGTTTTTCAAAAAATTTAGAAGCGGTTCAATGTAGTGAAACGCTCACGATAGGCATTAATTTCACGTTGTGCCTGACGAGTGCGACCTTCAATTACCGCATTAAATGCACGAGCAAAAATATTTTTTGAGTTGGCCATGATAGGTCTCCTTGAGTGTTTTATTGAGCAGAATTTTATTCCCCGCTGACCATTTTTATATAGGCTATCCAATCTCTTGCAGTTAGCCCTTGCCACGCGCATCAGATATGCCATCATCGCATGGCAGTTTTTACTTTTTATTAGGAGCTAAGGTTTGCGCCCGACTTTTCCCCCCACCAAATTCCAGTCATTCAATGAGATTTCTGATCCTGACCTGATTAAACCGCGAGTAAAAAAACTTCGCAGCTTGATGAAAGACAACAAGCTTGACGCTTGGCTGGCGCCCCATTCCGATGTGCATCGCTCAGAATCTTTGCCCAAAAACCAAAGACGGCTGGCCCATATAACCGGTTTTACCGGATCAGCAGGATCCGCCATAATAGAGACCAACAATGCCGCCCTGTTTGTTGATGGTCGCTATACCATGCAGGCCCCTTTGCAGACCGACACGAATATTTTTGATGTTCTTGAAACCCCCAATGAAAAACCGGGCACTTGGGCCAAAAATAATCTTGCGACCAAAGCCCGCCTCAAAACACGCATTGGGTTCGACCCGTGGTTGCATACCATCGCTGAAATTCGCACGTTTAATCTGCAACTTGAAAATCACGGGGTTCTGGTTGCAACGGAAAACCTGATTGAAAAAATATGGGATGACAGGCCTCCGCCCCCATTTAAAAATATTGAGTTATTGGATATTGAGCGCGCCGGAATTGCCGCCGAAGACAAAATTCTTGCGATCCAGAATCAACTTGAAGATAAAAATGCCAAGGCTCTGGTTCTAAATATGCCAGAATCCATCTGCTGGCTGCTTAATATTCGCGGCCGCGATGTGCCAAACACGCCGGTTGTTCTGGCTTTTGCAATTGTACACAGGACAAAAAAGCCCGAACTTTTTGTCGACCTGAAAAAAATCAACCCCGAGCAAAATCAACTCCTGTCTGCAACCGTTACATTGCGCAAAGTAGAAGAATTTTCAGCAACCCTTAAGCAACTGGCAAAAGACAAAGCCCGCATCTGGGTGGACCCAACCACCTGTCCGGATGCAATTTTTAAACTGTTGAGTGAAAAAGGGGGGAGCGTATTTGAAGCCCCCGATCCGGTGATGGTGGCAAAAGCCATAAAAAACCCCACCGAGGTAGCCGGAATGAAACAGGCTCACCTGCTCGATGGCATAGCTATGGCCAATTTTCTTCACTGGTTCGATCAAAATGCACCAAGCGGCAAATTAAGCGAAATCGAAATTGCCAGCCAGTTGGAAAATTTTCGCGCCAGCGAGCCAAGCCTTGTTGATATTAGTTTTGATACTATTTCCGGCTCGGGTCCCAATGGCGCCATCGTTCATTATCGGGTTAATGAGCAATCCAACCGGATGCTAAATTCAGGCGAATTAATGCTGGTGGATAGCGGTGGGCAATATCTGAGCGGCACCACCGACATTACCAGAACTCTTTTTACCGGCTCTGCCAGCGCCCGGCAAAAACAACATTTCACTCTGGTACTAAAAGGCATGATCGCCATTTCCACCCTAAATTTCCCCAAAGGCACTACAGGTAGTCAGATTGATATTATGGCCCGCCACGCCTTGTGGCAAAAAGGTCTGAACTATAATCACGGCACCGGACACGGAGTTGGTGCATTTTTAAGCGTTCATGAAGGCCCCGCCGGCATTGCCCCGCGCTATAATGTGCCCTTAAAGGCAGGAATGATCATTTCCAACGAGCCGGGATATTATCTTGAAGGAGCATATGGCATCCGCATTGAAAATCTGGTGCACGTGATCAACAGTGCACAGTATGAAGGTTTTTTAGCCTTTGAAACCCTAACCCTCGCCCCCATTGATACCTCTCTGCTTGATCTTGGTCTGCTGACCAGCAAAGAAATCAACTGGCTGAATAAATATCATTCACTGGTCAGAGAAAAAATTTCTCCCCATCTTGAGCATGATCAAAAAAGCTGGCTACACCGGGCAACCACCGCTATTTAGTCACAAAATCCCTTAAACAGTTTTCACCAGATTCAACCACTGGTCCTCATCCAATACCAAAAGACCAAGCTCGTTGGCCTTTTTAAGCTTGGAACCGGCCCCCGGACCAGCAACTAAAATATCAGTATTTTTGGATACTGAGCCAACCACCTTGGCCCCCAACCGTTCGGCCATGACTTTTGCCTCCGAGCGGGTCATCTTTTCCAGTGACCCAGTAAAAACCACGGTTTTGCCGGCCACTTCACTATTTAAATCCACATCAGCAACATAAGGTTTTGGCTGCACCTGATCCAATAATTGATCAACCTGATTTCTGTTTTCTGTGTCGCCAAAAAACGCCATCAGCGAAGCCACGGCAATCTCACCAATGCCATCAATGCTCAAAAGATCTTCTTGTGCCTTGGCATCACCATTTCCTGCCGCGATCACTGCCGCTTCAAAAGCGGCAAAAGAAGAAAAATTCCTGGCTAGCAACTGGGCGGTGTTTTCTCCCACATGGCGAATTCCAAGCGCAAATATCAACCGATCCATATCCGGCTGCCGCCGCGCTTCGATTGCCTCAAACAGGTTATTTGCCGATTGCTCACCCCACCCGTCCTTTTTTGCCAGCCGTGGTGAAGATTTTTGATCGCGCTCCCTCAGCATAAAAATGTCAGCCCAGCGCAAAATTTTGCCCTCGTTAAAAAATGCGCCGATCTGCTTATCGCCCAAGCCGTCAATATCCAGCGCCCGTCGAGAAACAAAATGCTTTAATTGTTGAACTGCCTGTTCCTTACAAGTCAGACCTCCTGTGCAACGTCGCACAATATCACTTTTGCCGGTTTTCTCGTTCACCTCCTGCACAATTTCAGAGTCACAAACTTCGCATCTATCAGGAAAAACAAAAGGTTTAGAACCACTTGGCCGCTTATCCAGATTAACTTTCACAATCTGGGGGATTACATCTCCGGCCCGCTGCACAACAACGCTGTCACCCACCCTGATGTCTTTTCTGGCAATTTCATCCCCATTATGAAGGGTGGCATTGGAAACAACGACACCGCCAACCGTTACCGGCTGCAAACGAGCCACGGGGGTAAGAGCCCCGGTCCGCCCCACCTGAATATCTATTTTTTGCAATATGGTGGTTGCCTGTTCGGCTGAAAATTTATGGGCAATTGCCCAGCGTGGAGCGCGAGCTACAAATCCCCACCGCTCCCGCAAATCCAGATCATCCAGCTTATAAACCACCCCATCAATATCATAACCAAGGCTGCTTCTTTGTGCCTCGATATAGCGATAATGTTCCAGCATCGTTTCAAGATCATCCGTTGCAATGGTCAAAGGGTTAGTCTTGAACCCCCACTCACTAAGCTTTGCAACAGCCTCCATCTGAGTGGCGGCAAACGGTTCAGAAACATAACCCCAAGCATAGGCAAAAAATTTCAAATTTCTGCTGGCAGTAATCGAACTGTTCAACTGACGCACAGACCCGGCGGCAGTATTTCTGGGATTAACATATGTCTGCCCACCCATCTCTTTTGCGCGCCGGTTAAGTTCGGCAAAATCCGCATGATCCATATAGATTTCGCCGCGCACTTCGAGGGTTTGAGGCCAATTATTGCCCTCAAGTTTTTGCGGTATTTCTTTTATGGTTTTTAGATTGGCTGTAATATCTTCACCAGTGGTGCCATCTCCTCTGGTTGCTCCCTGCACAAATATTCCATTTTCATAACGCAGGGATGCAGATATTCCATCGATTTTTGGCTCAACCGTAAATTTCAGATTTATTCCCTTATCGCGCCCAAAAAACCTGTACCCCCTATCAACAAAATCGGCGATATCCTGATCATTAAATCCATTGCCAAGAGAAAGCATTGGCACCCTGTGCCGGACCTTTTCAAAACCTTTGGCAATCGTTGCGCCCACTTTTTTGTTTGGACTATTATCTAAAATCAAATCAGGAAATTTTGCCTCGATCGCCTGATTTCTTTGGCGCAATTCATCATATTGCGCATCGCTGATCAGTGGCTGGTCCTTTGTATGATAGGCTGCGTCATGGCGGGCAATTTCTTTAGCCAGACGTTCAAGCTCTGCTTTAGCTTGAGACTTGCTCAGCTGCGACAATGATTTTGAAAGCATCATCCAACCTCTAATAACAGTCGCCTTGCCGCTGCGCGCGCCTCATCACTAACCTTGGCTCCAGCCAGCATCCGGGCAATTTCTTCATCCCGCGCTTCATTCTTAAGTTCCCGGACCTGCGTATTTACCATGTCGCCACCCGCAATCAGGTTTTTTTCGATCAGCATATGTTGGCTGGCCCGGGCCGCGACCTGCGGTGCGTGGGTGACACTTAAAACCTGCACTGAGGTGGCCAATCGCTCAAGCCTGCGCCCCATTGCATCGGCCACCGCTCCCCCAACACCGGTATCAATTTCATCAAAAATCAAAACCGGGGCCGACCCCTTGTCGGCAAGAACAACCTTTAGAGCCAGCAAAAAGCGCGACAATTCTCCCCCCGAAGCCACCTTTAATATCGGGCCAGACATGGTTCCCGGATTAGTTTGCACATGAAAAGCTATGCGATCAAATCCGTTGGAAGAAATTTTTGTCTCATCAATTTGATGATCTACAATAAATTTTGCCGCCCCAAGTTTTAAGTCAGGTAATTCATTTGCAATCGCTAACTCAATGGCCTTGGCAGCATTATCTCTTTTGGCTGACAGTTTTGTGGCGCTGGATCTATAATCAAGCAAAGCCTGCTGCATTTGCTCTCGCAGAATTTTTAAGTCATCATCACCTGACTTTATTGCTGCCAGTTCATTTTGATATCTTTCCAAAACACTTTCCAGACCATCGCAGGCTACGTCATGCTTGCGCGCCATGGCCCTTAAGGCAAACAACCTCTCCTCCACATCGTTCAGCTCGTTGGGATCAAAATCCAGCTTGCGCTTAATGTCTTCCAGCGCCTCCCCGGCTTGTTCAAGAGCAACAAGCGAAGCATCAACCGTCTCCACCAACGGGGTGAACAACGCCTGCTCTCCATCCTCTTTGCGTTGCAAGCGCCGCAATAAATTGGCAAGAACAGCGCTGGGAGAAGAGCCGCTATTCAATATTTCATCCGCGTCAGAAACTTCTCCCGCCGCTTTTTCCAAAGCCATCATCAGACGGCGTTTCTCCGCCAACTCATTTTCTTCACCAATTCTGGCGTTTAGTTTTGAGAGTTCCTCCACCGAAAACCGGGCAAATTCCTCATCCCTTTTTGCAGCTTCGACAATCATTTCACGACTTTCAAGCGCAGCTGTGATTTCAATTAGTTTTTCATAAGTTTTTACAGTCCGGCCCAAAATGTTCCCATGCCCACCAAAAACATCAAGCAAATTGCGATGGGACTTGTCATCCACCATTGCCCGTTCATCATGCTGACCATGAATTTCCACCAGCAATTGTCCAATTTTCTTAAGCAGACTGGCAGAAACCGGCTGATCATTGATCAATGCCTTGGTTCGACCATCCAAATATTGCACCCGACGCAAGATCAGCTCGTCATCATCATCCAGTTGATTTTGCCGAACCATCTCGCGCGCCTCATGCTCAAAGGCAACAGAAAATACCGCGCTTACCTGCCCGCTTTCGCTACCCTTGCGCACAAGTTTTTGATCACCGCGACCACCTAGTGCCAGCATCAAAGAATCAAGAAGAATAGATTTTCCGGCCCCGGTTTCACCGGTTAAAACGCATAAACCGGCCTGAAAATTAATATCAAGCCGATCAATGAGAACTATATTTCGAACGTTAAGTCCGGTCAGCATGGTTTCAACAATATCCCGCAAGCACAGCATTTATTAATTGCAAAGCAATTTTGTTGCCGCCAAATCAGCGATCACAGCTTTAGCGATTGCATCGCCGCTTAACAATAACAATTTGACAGCGCCCAACGAACAACAAAGCTAAATTTCAACCCTTGGGCCGGCTTTTAAATCCCTTGCACCCTCAAAAAATCAATTGCGATCTAGCTGCAATGTCCCATCAATCTGCGTGCCGGCAACCGCCTCTGGAACCAGCCCCTGCTGCTGTAGCAAAGCAAACGAAAGATCATACCAAGAGCTAGAAGGATAATTCAGCCCCAAAACCGCTGCCGAAGATTGAGCCTCTGCCAACAGGCCAATTTTGAGATAGCCTTCCGTCAGACGATATAGAGCCTCTTCAATGTGAGTCGAAGTTTCATATTTTTCAACAACAGTTCGAAAACGGTTTATCGCTGCTGTAAATTGGCCATTGCCCAGATAGTACCGTCCAACCGACATTTCTTTGCCCGCCAGCTGATCAAAAGCCACGCGCGCATTTTTTTGGCTTTCTTGCACATATTCAGATCTGGGGAAGTTTGAAATCAAAATGGAGTAAGTCTCAATAGAATCCTGCGCCAACTGCTGGTCGCGGGTTATATCCTTGATCTGGGAAAATAAAGAGGAACCTTTGAGAAACAAAATATAATCAACTTCTTCAGACGATGGATAAATAGCCAGATAACGATCGGCCGCCAAAACCGCATCTTCAAATTCACCAGTGCGAAAATATGCAAAAACAGTCATAAGTTTTGCCCGTTCCGCATATTCGGAATACGGGTGCTGGCGCTCAAGTTTTTCAAGAGTTGTAACAGCAGTTGCAAAATACTGACGATCCATATCCGCCAAAGCACTTTCATAAAGTTCCTGTGGTGGAATTATCGGCTCTTCTACAATTTTGACTGGGCCAAAAAGATTAAGCCCCGCACAGGCACTGAGCACCATCGCAATGGTGCCAACAAGCACAAATTGTACAAACGAGCGCACCAGCGTGCCTTGTCTATTAGAACTTGTTTGCTCGATCACGATTTATACAATCCTTTATGCTGGTTCAGAATTTTGCCGACTTTGCTTCATTAGCTTTGCAAATTTAATTCTTGCAACGCACCCTAAAATTTACAATGCATCCAATAATGTTCGAGCCACCCGATCAACGCGACTATAGGTCAAATGGTCCAAAACTGTGGCAACAAACCAATCTGAATTCTAAAAAACCTATCCGACAGAACGCAAATATGGCGTAACTTCAAGCTCTTCAGGAAGATCATCCAAAGCATCAAAGGCTACAGGCAGTTTATCCGCAGAAACAATTTCATAGTTTGCTTCGTTTGCAAACAGGCTTGTTAACACAAGCGCGTTAAGTGCGTGCCCGCCTTTATAGGATCTAAACCGTCCATAAAAAGGTAGCCCGCCCAGCGCCAAATCACCGATGGCATCAAGAAGTTTATGACGCACGAATTCATCCTGATAGCGCAACTCGCCTGAATTAAGAATTCTGTCATCTTCCAGAGCAATGGAATTTTCCATTGAAGAACCCAAAGCATATCCCGCTTGTCGCAAAACGTGGGCATCTTTCATGAAGCCAAATGTACGCGCCGCGCTGACATCCTCCACATAACGACGTGGTGTCCATTCAAAAATCATCCGCTGACGACCGATGATTTCGTTGTCAAAATCAATCTCAAGATCTAACGAGCGGCCATTATAGGGCTCAAGAGCAGCAAACGAATCATTATTGCGCACGGTAACTGTTCGCAAAATCTTGATATATTTACGCATTGCCGGCTGCACCTGCAAACCCAGCTTAAGGATTTCCTCCACAAAGGGCGCAGAACTTCCATCCATTATCGGACATTCTTCGCCATTCAAAGTAATCAGCGCATTATCAACCCCAAGACCGCTAAGGGCAGATATAACGTGCTCAATGGTGGCAACGCTCACCGATTCTCCAAGATCAATCGTTGTACACAGTGTAGTGCGTGACACGCGGGGAAACTTCACCTCGACCGGGCCAACAATCCGTCCGTCATCCATAATTCTAGCTATTTGAAATCCACTATTTGCAGCAGCAGGCTCAATTCTAAGGGTTACCGGACTGGCTGAATGAACCCCGATCCCATCAAAGCGCACAGCCCCACTTAAAGTACACTGCCTAGCAGAAATTTTATGCATAACCGTACCCCAGTCTCAATCATCCCAAAAACCTTTGTAAACAAAAAAAAACTGGCACGAAACCCCGCGCCAGTCATTCTTTTGCATTTTTTAAGATTTTTTTACCTGTGTTTGCCCAAATTTACCCGTGTTTGCGCAAAAACGAGGGAATTTCAATCTGATCCGAAGATGAAGCTTCCTTATTTGCTCGTCCGGTAGCGTCCAAATCTCCGCTCGCACCCGTATTTGTGCGGCCCGGGCGTTGCCGTGAAGACGGTGCCTCGATAGCCATTTGAGCATCCATATCTTCTGTCTGGCGTGGTTTGTCCATCTTTGTATCTTTTGCCGACAGGGTAAGTCCCACATTCGAGGCAAGACGTTTCAATAATGCTCTGGGTGCGTTCATTGGTTTTGATTGAGGCATATCCTTACGCGCATCAGCGATTATTTTTTGCGCAACTGCTGGCATTTCATCTGTACGTGGAATGCGTCCTCGCCCCTCTGGTCGTTGGGGATTTTGCGGCACATAGGCGCTTGGAATTGAATCGTCACCACTTATTTGAGTTTCATCCATGCTTTTAGTCATGGGGTTTTGTTGAACATAAGGCTCAACCATTACATCGCCATTATCGCCCTCGACATCAGAGCCCAAGGCTCTTTCAAGTACGGCATCAGCCATATCAGCTTCCAGCTGCTCCCCAACTTCTTGATTCGTTACCATAGGCGTTTGACCCGTATGGCTCCGATCAATCATTATAGGTGCCCGATCAGAATTAGGTTGAACCGGATCCATTGCCTGCACCATGGCGGCCTCAATTCCGGTCGCAACCACAGAAACCCGCACAGAGCCTTCCATACTGTCATCAAAAGTTGCACCAAAAACAATATTGGCCTCGGCGCCGACTTCTTCACGAACTCTGCTTGCCGCTTCATCAATTTCAAAAAGGGTAATATCGCGCCCACTGGTAATAGAAACCAAAAGACCGCGCGCGCCCTGAATGGAAACATCATCAAGCAGTGGATTTGAAATGGCCGCTTCTGCCGCAATTCTGGCCCGATCTTCCCCGGTTGCCTCTCCAGTACCCATCATTGCCTTGCCCATTCCCCGCATAACAGAGCGAACATCGGCAAAATCAAGGTTGATCATTCCTTCCTTAATCATCAGATCGGTAATACAGGCAACACCGGAATAAAGCACTTCATCAGCCATGCCGAAGGCGTCGGCAAACGTGGTTTTTTCATTGGCAACTCTAAACAGGTTTTGATTCGGAATAACCAACAGCGTATCCACATAGCGATGCAATTCATCAATTCCATCTTCAGCCAGATTCATACGACGCTGGCCTTCAAACTGAAATGGCTTTGTTACCACTCCAACCGTCAATATACCTTGCTCGCGTGCTGCGCGGGCCACAACGGGAGCAGCACCGGTTCCGGTTCCTCCACCCATGCCAGCTGTAATAAATGCCATATGGGAACCGCTCAGATGATCATTGATTTCATCAATGCTTTCTTCAGCAGCAGCACGACCAACGTCAGGGTGCGATCCCGCTCCCAATCCTTCAGTAACAGCAACACCGAGCTGAATCACCCGGTTTGCCTTTGAAAGTACCAACGCCTGAGCGTCGGTATTGGCCACAACGAATTCAACGCCATCAAGGCCCGATTCGATCATGTTGTTAACGGCGTTGCCACCAGCTCCACCAACACCAAATACGGCGATGCGCGGCTTTAGTTCTTGAATGTCGGGAATTGTTAAATTGATGCTCATTTCAGGCCTCACTTGGGGTTTGAAGCCAAATTACCCTCTAAATCGTTAATCGCTCCCTAACATATGGCGCATTCCCATCAATTTTTATGCAAATTGCAAAAACTGTGGCTCAAAAACACCAAATGTTAAGCATAAACACCGGTGTAAAACCTAGACTTTGTTCAGATCACGCAATGTTAAAAAGATAAAAAGCCTGTGGGGCGGCCCTGATGTTACGCCCTAAGTCCACTAACCAGCCAGTTGGAAACTCTGGAAAAATAGCCGTTTTTGCCGATAAGCCTGCTGCCATGACCCGGCTCGACAAACTCCTGATGGCAAATCTGTGGATAGACCAGCATTCCCACAACTGTGGAAAAGGTCGGGCCACGTCCCTGTTCGGGAAGGCCACCAACACCTAGCGGGCGCCCGATACGAACATTGCGCGCCAAAATTCTGCGGGCCAATTCTGGCAATCCCGTTAATTCACTGGCCCCACCGGTCATTACAATTCTTCTTCCGCATACATCCATCATGCCGGTTGCCTGCAAGCGCTCGGCAATTGCCGTTAGAATTTCTTCAACCCTAGGTCTTATTATACGTGTCAGTGTTGAACGGGTAATCTGGTTGGAAATTCCATCAAGGCCAACTTCTTCAACCTGAATCAAATCCCGCTCGTCGCTTTGACCCGGCAAAACCGACCCATAATAGGTTTTTAACCGCTCAGCGGTTTCCACACTCACCGATAATTGACGCGCAATATCAATGGTCAGATGATGTCCACCTATGGCAATGGCATCACTATATACCAGTCGATCATCGTTAAATATTGCAACCGTGGTGGTGGCACCACCAAAATCAACCACTCCAACCCCAAGCTTTGCCTCGTCATCAACAAGGGTAGCCAGACCGCTGGCATAGGGAGTGGCAATCAACGCCTCAATCTGCAAATGGCAACGGTTTAAAACCAGCTCAATATTACGCATGGCCAAAGTTTCTGCCGAAATCACCGCAACATCGACACCAAACTGATCTCCAACCATTCCCAACGGGTCACTAATTCCCTTTTGCCCGTCAAGACAATATCCAATTGGTAGCGCATGAACAACCGAGCGCTCGTTGCGCACTGTGCGCTCGTTGACGGCCGCTAAAACTCTGGAAATGTCACCACGTTCAACTTCGGTGCCATCAAGTGAAACTGAAGCGCTAAAGGTTTCTGATCCCAAACGGCCCGCACTTACGTTTACGATTACGGTTTCCACCGTCAATCCCGCCATGCGCTCGGCAGCACCAACCACGCTGCGAATAGCCTGCTCGGCCTTGGCAAGATCGCTTATCACCCCGCTTTTAATACCCGCAGAAGGCCCATAGCCAAATCCAACAACATCAACCACATGACTGCGATCTTTTAAGGCCTTGCCTTCAGCACGAGGTATCAGCCGCGCCACAACACAACAAATTTTTGTCGAGCCGATATCAAGTACGGCAACAAGGCTTGATTTTCCGGGCTGAACCGGGCGAAGTCGGGCGGTAAATGAATCAGTAATCATAAAAACTTCTCTAAACTCTTGTTATTTAACAATATTAACACGAAACCTTGAGTCAAAGACTCTAATGTGAAGGTTCTTCGCGTTTGTTAACTCTTAAAGCCGCAATTGTGGCCACTCTCATATCAATAATAGACAGATCCCTATCCAGCAGCTGTGAATTGTTTTGTGCTTCGCGCAACTGAAACAAGGCGCGCCCCACTTCAGTTTCAGGCAATTGTATCCTGAGGCCAGAACTATAAATCATATCCCAACGCCTGTCCGCGATACGGCTCAGGGCTAAAAGCCCCTCTTTAAGAACCGGATAATTTTCAAGGGCGATAATCATATTAAATGCATCATCGGCGGCACCATCCCCAATCACCAGCGGCAGATTTTCATCCGCTGAGGTGGCGCTGGCAATTTGTATTCCCTTGCCATCAATAACAAATGTCACCCCATCCACCCGCCAGCGGGCAATCGGAGTTACTTCGGAGACCGCTACAATCAAGCTGGATGGATAAATTTTCCGCACGCTGACATCGCTGATTGAGGGAATTTCAAGAATTCTGACGCGCGCCGCTTCCACATCAAAATTAAAAATATTACTTGTTGAATCAATGGCGACTGCTGCCACAATATCTGTTTCCATGGCCATGGACTGACCGCTGATGGAAATTTCTCCAATACCGAATCCAATCACTGCAATTCGTGAGGCCAGCAAATCCCCGGTATTAACGACCGCTTGAGAAATTCCTCCACGGGCCTGAAAACCAACAGCCAGAATCAGCGCCATAAATAATGCAGCCCCAACCCTTACAATCAGAATTTTGTGCAGCACCCAGACATGATTTAAAGCAACAACAGCCCGCAAAGTGCGCGGCTTTGCAATTTCAGGAAGCCGGGATGCACCCATCTCAAACTGGTTGATGCCTGCCAAAACCTGTGCCCCGGGAGTGGCTCTTTGTTCTGAAATCGTGCCTATCTGAGACAACTTGCATCCTCCAACATCCAGGTTACAAACTCTTGTGCGCTGTGTCCGGCATGCTCAATCATTTCAGGAACCAGTGAAGTTGAAGACATACCCGGCTGGGTATTGACTTCAAGGCAAACCAGTTCTCCATCCTGCCCGACAAGATCATTAAAGCGAAAATCTGCACGGCTAATTCCGCGACATCCCAACGCTTCATGAGCTTTTAACGATAACTTCTGTACATTTTCGTAAACTTTTGAGGGAATATCGGCCGGAAGCACATGTTTTGAGCAGCCAGAGACATATTTGGCCTCATAATTATAAAAATTTAAGTCTGTAACTATTTCGATTACCCCAAGCGCTACATCTCCCATAACGGCACAGGTTAATTCACGACCTGGAATATATCTCTCAACCATCAGATATTCCCCACCCTGCCAGTCCGTTCGCAAAATTTCCTGAGGGGGGTGAGATGTTTCACTTTTGACGATGAAAATCCCAACGCTGGACCCTTCAGCCACCGGCTTGATCACATAAGGGGGGGGCATAACGTGCTTGCGGGCAATATCTTCAATATGAGCAATAATATGGGTGGTGACCGGCACCCCGGCACCCTTTAAAACAATCTTGCTTTGATGTTTATCCATGGCCAGAGCCGAGGCTAAAACCCCCGAATGGGTATAGGGAATACCCAAAATTTCCAGCATACCCTGAATGGTTCCATCTTCGCCAAAACGACCATGCAATCCGTTGAGCACCAGATCAGGCTGTAACTTTGCCAGAACTTCGCCAATATCTCGCTTCACGTCGATTTCAGTGACCTCATACCCGGCATCGCGGGCGCTTTGAGCCAGAAATGCGCCGCTGTTCAAAGAAACCTCGCGCTCTACCGACCAGCCGCCTTTAAGCACCGCCACATGTTTTGCCATTTTTTGGTCTCCACAAACCAAACTTTATAAATTTTCTTATCAGCCGGTCATTCGACGCATCAACAATTCGAACGGTCCGCCCTTGAAATACCGTGCCCAGATTGTGGCATAGATTATAGAGGCAATTATGAACAAACCGGCAGCAAAAAACGCAATTTGAAAATTTTGTCCACCCGAAAGACCAAATGCCTCCAATATGCTCATGCCGATAAATATGTGAAATATGTAAAGCGATAATGCCTGTCGCCCGGTGGTGATAAATATTTGCAGCCATAAAGGAACGATACCAGACAGAGCAGCCAGACAAACTCCAATAACAAAAATCCCCGCTCCACTGCCCGCCAGCATATATAAAGGCATGGGAGGCATAGGCACGACACCTGAAATTTCAGCCAATTCCGGGTCCAGACCGGACAAAAATCCAGACAGCAGATAAGCCAGCCCTAGCGCAATAGCGCCGGTTAGAATCAACATATTATGGGTGCGCTTTTCTGCCAGTTTCAATCGCGCCAGAATGAACCCCAACAGTAAAAAGCTCATCCACGGCACAGCAGGATGAAAACCGTTGAATAGCAGGTTTCTGAAAAAACCCTCAAAGCTCCAGAACCCGGCATAATCCAGAGTTATCCAGTTCCAGCCTGTCTCATAGTCAAAAATTGCCGTCAGGAGCAAAAATATAAAAGGCAGTACAAGGGCCACACCGGCAATCACCCGCACAGGTTGGCGTATCAGCAACAGACCAAACACAAAATAAAGCGCATAATAATGTAAAATATCAGCCGGAAAAATCAGCGCATTGAGCATACCAATGACAAACAAAAAAGCCGCCCGCTTCAATATCACCAGATTAAAACTGTTTGAAATGTTGCGCCCGGCCCCGATGCCAAGGCCAATACCGGCCAGAATTACAAAGGTTGCCGCCGCTTTCCCCTCTAAAAAACCCAAAAACGACTGGGCCCATATTGCACCCGTTTCCGCCCCCATAACCACCTTGAAATTGACAAAAACCATCCCGGCAAATGCCAGAAATCTGGCCAGATCAAGCCCGTGTAACCTTACCGGTTTATCTGGTTTTGTGGAATTATTATTCTGCTGCAAAAACCTCTCCATCCAAAAACTGATAAATTTCTTTTCCCGGTTCGAAATTCCCCATGCGGCGAATTTCCCACAGCAGATCAATGCCTGAATTTTCCCGCACGCGATTGCGCACCGTTTCCCCCAGCAGTTCCAGATCATGGGCGTTCGCGCCGCCAAGATTAAGCAGAAAATTGCAATGCTTTTCAGAAACCTGAGCCTTGCCGATGGTCAGGCCCCGACACCCGGCCTTATCTATTAGTTCCCAGCTCGATTGGCCGGGAGGGTTTTTGAATGTCGAGCCACCGGTTTTATGCCTTGTGGGTTGCGAATCTTCACGAGTTGCAGTGATTTTTGCCATTTCTTCTTCAAGTTTTACCACATCCCCCGCATACCCCTGATAGGTGGCGCTGGTAAATATCATTCCCTTGGGCCCGTGGGATTTTCGATATTCATAAGCCATATCCTGATTGCTCAGTTCAATCATTTTGCCGGAACGCGTTACTCCACGTAGCGAAATCAGCCTTTGTTTTGTCTCGGTGCCATAACAGCCCGCATTCATATAAAGTGCGCCCCCGATGCCACCGGGAACTCCCCGATAAAAGGTAAAGCCGTCGATGCCTTTCTTTGCCATGGTTTGGGCAAAGCGAATGTCAGGCATCGCCGCCCCTACCTTGACCTTATAATCGGATAAAATTTCAAGCCCGGCAAAACCCTTTACGGGCAGGCGAATAACCACGCCTTCCAGCCCACCATCGCGGACCAAAAGGTTAGAGCCAAGACCAATAATGGTTACATTAATTTCTTCGGGTAGATTTTTTAGGAAAAATTTCAAATCTTCTTCATCAGCGGGAAGAAAGAACAGTTGCGCCGCACCACCGGTGCGAAACCAGGTGATTTCACCAAGATTTTGATTATGCACCAGCTTTCCCCGGATTTGTTCAATCCAGTTAGAAAACTCTTCTCGCAAATCAGGATATGTCACT
Source organism: uncultured Devosia sp. (assembly GCA_964569865.1). GTDB lineage: Bacteria > Pseudomonadota > Alphaproteobacteria > Rhizobiales > Devosiaceae > DROE01. The sequence continues at coordinate 5,453 of CAZMVQ010000017.1, read as the reverse complement.
TGAAATTTAAGCTCCGTTTTTAAGCTGTAATAGCTCATCGGGAAGTTTTTGCGCCCATTGGGTAATGTTTCCCGCCCCGAGGCAAACCACATAATCTCCTTTTATTGCCCTCTCTGAGATTAAAGGCGCCAGCATTTGTGGTGCCTCAATGGTGCGCACATCCCTATGCCCCAACGCGCGAATTCTGCGCGCCAGCTCCCGATGATTAACCCCCTCGATTTCTTCTTCTCCGGCGGTAAAAACCGGTGCAACAATCACCGTATCCGCATCATTGAAACAACCCGCAAATTCTTCAAACAATTCCGAGAGCCGCGAATATCTATGGGGCTGCATAACCGCGATTACATGGTTTTTTGCCGATTGCCGCGCCGCCTCCAGCACATAGGATATTTCCACCGGGTGGTGTCCATAATCATCAATGATTACAACTCCATCCACCTCTCCGGTTTTTGAAAAACGCCGCTTTACCCCGCTAAATTCCAGCAGGCCTTTGCGAATAGCCTCGGCACCAACTTCCAACTGATCAACAACAGCAATCGCAGCGGTTGCATTTAAGGCATTGTGCAAACCCGGCATGGGCAGGAAGATATTATTCAGGTTTTTTTGCTCTCCGCTGAGACGATCGCGCAATTCCACATCAAATTCACAGCCACCGTTTTTATTGATAAAATTCAAAATCCGCACATCGGCCTGCGGATTTTGCCCGTAGGTTATCACCCGCCGGTCCTGAATTTCCCCCACCAGTGCCTGCACTTCCGGATGGTCTGTGCACATGACCGCAAATCCGTAAAACGGCACATTTTCCACAAAGTGATAATATGCGCGTTTCATAGTTTCAAAATCACCGTAATGATCCAGATGTTCCGGGTCCATATTGGTTACCACTGCAACATCCGCCGGCAATTTGGTAAAAGTTCCATCACTTTCATCAGCTTCCACCACCATCCAGTCCCCATCACCAAGTCTGGCATTGGTTCCATAGGCATTGATTATTCCGCCATTTATAACCGTCGGGTCCATATCCGCTGCGTCCAGCAAAGCCGAAACCAGCGAGGTTGTTGTGGTTTTACCATGGGTGCCACCAATGGCGATGGCATTTTTAAACCGCATTATTTCCGCCAGCATTTCAGCTCTGCGAACCACGGGCAATGCCCGCCGTCTGGCTTCCATCAATTCCATATTATCGCCTCTGATGGCAGAAGAAATAACCACCACAGCTGCATCGCCAAGATTTTTTCTATCATGGCCAATCGCCACTTCAATGCCCATATCGCGCAATCTTAAAACATTGGGATTGCCCGCCATGTCCGAGCCACGAACCGTATAACCCTGGGAGTGTAAAATTTCAGCAATTCCACTCATACCAATGCCGCCAATTCCCACAAAATGAACCGGACCAATTTCACGAGGCATTTTCATATTTTTTTTCCAACAGTTTTTTGTTTTGTAGTTGAGGGTAGGCCCTATTTATGCAGGTTTTCAGCAGCATCTGCCAGTCTTTTCACAGCGTCTTTACGTCCCAAAGATTTGGCTTTTTGCGCAGCGGTTTTTAATATGTCTGCATTGCCTAGCAATTCTTCAAGCTGTTTGGCAAAAAAAAGCTTTTTGTCTTTAGATTGCGTTGAAAGCATGTTCTGATCCAACAGCCAGCCACCACCGGCCTCTTGCATTAAAAGCGCGTTTGCGCGCTGATCCTGATCAAGGGAACCGGGCAATGGCACCAATATTGCCGGTCGCCCAATGACGCCCAATTCTGCGATTGTTGTGGCTCCGGCCCGCCCGATTACCAGATGCGACTTGGCCATTCTTTGGGGAAGGTCGGCAAAAAAAGTCGATAATTCCACATTAATACGTGCTTTGGAATAGACCTTTGTCACCTGCTCCAGATCTTCGGAACGACATTGCTGAGTGACCTGCAAACGCGATCTGATATGATCAGGCAAAGCAGCAATCACCGGCGGAATGAATTGCGAAAACGCCCTTGCCCCCTGACTACCGCCAAATATCAACAGATTAAGCGGAGATTTTTCAACCAGCTTTGGATAGTCGATCATTGCCGCTTTGGTAACGATATCGCGCACCGGATTTCCGGTGACAATCAGACGGGATTTATTAAACCCTGAAGTATTTTCAAACTGCACAGCTATTGCTTTTGCAAATCGCGCCAAGGCCCGGTTTGCCCGTCCGGCAATGGCGTTTTGCTCATGCAACAGTCCGGGAATTCTCATCATGGACGCGGCAAGAAATGGCGGGAAGCACGGATATCCGCCAAAGGCAATAACAGCATCGGGCTTTACTTCACGCAACATGGAAAAGCTGGAAAACATTCCACCTAAAATCTTAAATCCTGCGCCGATAAATTTTATCGGGTTTTTAAGTGAAGGCGTTGCGGAGGGAATTATATGGGTTTTGGTGGCAGGAAAATCACTTCCATATTCCTCCACCCGCTCATCAGTGGCCAAATGCACTTCATGACCACGCCTTATCAATTCTTGGGCCAAGGCCATAGCGGGGAATAAATGCCCCCCGGTTCCTCCAGCCATCAAAACATACGTGGCCATTATTCACCCGGCACCATAGCTGATTTATAGGAAGGAATTCCCGAAATTAGCGTTTCTTCAGGCTTTCGACGTGCCATCGCCAAAATCAGCCCAACTGAAAACGCCGTGGCCAACATAGAAGTCCCCCCATAAGAAACAAAAGGCAGGGTCATGCCCGTGGCCGGAGCCATATTAAGATTAACCGTTAGATTTATTCCCGCCTGCAAACCAAACTGAATGGCCAGCGCACTAATTGCCAAACGCACAAACAAACTGCTCTGACGCTGGGCCAAAAACAGCGATCTTAGAGTGATAAATGCAATCAAAGCCACCAGCACCATCGCAAACAATATGCCAAACTCTCCCGCCGCCGCAGAAAAAACAAAATCCGCATGGGCATCAGGAACATAGCGCCTTACAATTGCCTCTCCGGGACCACGGCCAAACCATCCCCCCTCGAGTAAAGACTGCAATGCCCGATCAATCTGATAGGTATCAACGCTTTCCGGGTTTAAAAATCCATCAATCCGGCGTGCCACATTGGGCATAATAATATAAGCCGCCAATGCACCCCCGGCCGCCAATCCAAGCAGCCCAAGAGTAATCCACCATGAAATACCCGTCAAAAACAACAATGAAGCCCATGTGGCTACCAACAATACCGTCTGTCCGAAATCAGGTTGCAGCATTAGCAAAGTAACAATCAGCACCATTAATCCGGCCGCAATCAAACGTGCAGGCATATCGGGGTGTTTCATTTTTTGGGCAAACAACCAGGCCGCTATCACCGCAAATGCCGGTTTTACAAATTCGGAAGGCTGTACACTCTGCCCTAAAATTTTTACCCAGCGGCGCGAGCCCTTGATTTCAACTCCAAATCTCCAGGCGACAATCAGCAAAAAAATCGAACCGGCGAGCAAAGCAAGAGATGAAAGCTTGGCCTGCCTGACATTCAAAAATGACACACCAACCAGCACAAAAAATGCTGCCGTGGCAAAAAACGCATGCCGGATAACAAAATGCCATGGGGAAAGATCAAGACGTTCGGCAACCGGCGGACTGGCGGCAAACGACAATATCATGCCAATCGCCAGCAACAGCGCCAGCGCTGTCAGCAATTCCTTATCAATAGTCCACCACCATTCGGCAATCGGAGTTTTTTTAGCACGTGAAAACATCAGTTTGATCACCGCCTTTCAAAAAAAGCAGCGTCCCGGTCTGTTGAAACTAATGCAAATATATATGGGTATGGTTACCAGATCACGAACCGATGGCCACGATTTCAAAAAAAACGAATAAAATTTATCGAAGTTTTAGCGACGAAAGCCCAACCATGGCCAATACGATGGAAATAATCCAAAAACGTATGACAATCTGACTTTCCGTCCAGCCCAGATGTTCAAAATGATGGTGAATGGGTGCCATCTTAAACACCCGCTTTCCCGTCAGCTTATAGCTCGTAACCTGCACAATCACCGACAGGGTTTCCAAAACAAATAAACCACCAATAATAGCCAGAACAATCTCATGTTTGGTTGCCACTGCGATGGCTCCAAGCGCGCCCCCAAGGGCCAATGACCCGGTATCACCCATAAAAATCTGCGCCGGTGGGGCATTAAACCATAAAAAACCCAAACCGGCACCAATTATAGCGCCACATACCACTGCCAGTTCACCGGTTCCGGGCACAAAATTGACCAACAGGTAATCGGCAAAGGTCTGATTGCCCACCAGATAGGCAATCAAGCCAAAACTGGCAGCTGCAATCATCACCGGCACAATTGCCAAACCATCAAGACCATCGGTCAGATTAACTGAATTGGCCGCACCAAGAATTACAAACGCCCCGAAAATGAAAAAGAAAAGCCCCAGATCAATGGCGATATCTTTTACAAACGGTAACAATATTGATGTGGCCGTTGATGGCTCACCAACCCGCGAGATAATTAAAACAGCAATTATCCCTACAAATGCTTCAAGCAATATTCGTTGGCGCGCACCAAATCCATTGTTGGAAGAGCGGGTAATTTTCAGATAATCATCATAAAACCCGATGGCGCCATAACAAACTGTCACCCCCAACACCACAAGCACATAAACATTGCCAAGATTGGCCCAAAGTAAAGTGGATAGCACCAGACTGGCGATGATAATCAGCCCGCCCATTGTCGGGGTTCCCGCTTTTTCGATTATGTGGCTTTGAGGGCCATCTTCGCGAATGGGTTGGCCACCCCCTTGCAGTTTTGCCAGTCTTTTGATGGTTCCCGGGCCAAACAACAGCACAAAAAACATCGCAGTAACCACAGCGCCGCCGGTTCGAAATGTTATATAGCGAAAAATGTTGAAGACACCAAAACCGTCTCCTAGTTGCTCAAGAAAATAGAACATAAATTTTACTTCAATCCCATCGGGTAATCTTTAACATTTATGCCCCCGCAAAACGGCTTCGAATTGCCTCAACAATATGAGAAAGTCCAACCCCGTTTGACCCTTTGACCATAATTTGGTCCCCCCAATCAAGACCATTTACAATTTGGGGACAAATCTGTTTGGCATCATTTGCCCAAAAAACTTCACTATATGGCTCAATTGCAGGTTTTAAGGCTTGCATATGTTTACCAATCATAAAAACCTTATTGGCAGAACATGCATTAATTGCGGCTGCCAAGTCCAAATGCGCTTGATCGGAATTTTTTCCCAATTCCAACATTTCTCCCAACACCAGAATGCGATTACCCCCCTTTTTCTCACGTTGAGAAAATACTGTAAGTGCTGCAGCCATCGACGAAGGATTGGCGTTATAACTTTCATCAATCAGCTCAATGGTTTTGTTATCGGCATTAAAAACCAAAACTTCCCCGCGCCCTTTTGAAGCCTCAAATTTTTCAAGATTTTTCAGCGCTTCACCCATGT
>CAZMVQ010000016.1:36419-39387 GCA_964569865.1 uncultured Devosia sp. | reverse complement strand
CGCCGCGTTTTCCCGCATAAATCAACTTTGCATCCGGATTGGCCATGTTAAGAATTTGGGAATTTACCAAGGCATCATGAATTATAATATCGGCCTGTCCAAGAGCATAATATGCCAGCAGGGAGAGCAGGCCGGGAGCGCCCGGCCCCGCCCCCACCAGCCAAACTGTATTGGGCAAAAATTCAGGGAAATGAGCCGCATCAAGGCGAGCGAAATGATTGTTATGATTATTCATTTCAATACTCCTGTTGGAGAGGGATTTTGCGGTTTTGCATGGAAGATGTATAGAGAATTATGGACAAAACGGGTAAAGTCAAAAATATAGATGCGCCAGCTCTTAAACGGGGATGGACAACCGGAGCCTGTGCGACGGCGGCGGCCAAATCGGCCCTTTTGGCGCTGCTGGGCAAGGGTTTTGCCGACCCCGTAACAATCACCCTGCCCGGCGGACAGGTTCCAGCCTTTGCGTTGGCATACGAAAAAATCGGCAAAGATTTTACCGAGGCTGGAATTATCAAGGATGCGGGGGATGACCCGGACGTAACCCATGGGGCGATGATTATTGCTAAAATATCCCCCGGTAAAAAGGGGAAGGGAATAGTGTTTTTTGCCGGAGAAGGTGTTGGCACGGTCACAAAGCCCGGCCTTGCCATAGAAGTTGGTCAGGGGGCAATCAATCCGGTTCCGCGCCAAATGATTACCAAAGAAATGGAAAAAATCTGCGCCAGCGAGGGCTGCGCGCCTGATTTCAATGTGACAATCCGAGTGCCGGGGGGAGAGGAAATTGCCAAAAAAACCTGGAACCCGCGCCTTGGAATTATTGGCGGTATTTCCATTCTTGGCACCAGCGGCATTGTCATTCCCTATTCGTGTTCGGCCTGGATCCACTCCATTCGAAGTGGCATTGATGTGGCCCGGGCCGAAGGGATCAGCCACATTGTTGGAGTTACCGGCAGAAATTCTGAAATCGGGGCGCAACAATATTTTGATCTGCCCCAGCAGGCCTTTATCGACATGGGTGATTTTGTTGGTGGCATGCTGAAATATCTGCGCCGTCACACGGTGAAAAGAATAAGCATTGCCGGAGGGTTTGCCAAAATTTCCAAGCTCGCCAATGGAGCTATGGATCTGCATTCCGCCCGCTCGCAGGTGGATATTGACTGGCTTTGCCAATTGCTGGCCCAATCGGGAGCTGATGAAAAAACTGTCAAAAAAGCTCTTAAAGCCAATAACGCCAACGAGATTTTGCAGATCAGTCAAAGGACAAAAACCAACGAGGTTAATTTCGCTGACAGCAAAATTGATCTGGCGGCGATTATCGCCAAAAAGGGGGCCCAAAATGCTCGAAAAATATTGCAACGGGATGAAATAGGCGTAGACATAATTATAGTTGATCGTGACAAAAAAATTATTGCGAACAGCAATGAGGCCAACTGAAAAAGGAAAATTTTGGTGCGAATCCTGATCCTTGGAGGCACACAAGAGGCCTATGAAGCGGCCAACTATCTGCACGGGCAAAAGCACAAGGTCACAACCGCCATGGCCGGTGCTACTCTTAGCCCTAAAAAGCCGAAGGGTAAATTCATCACTGGCGGGTTTGGCGGACCGAACGGCCTTTCCACCTATCTCGAAACCAATGATATTGACCTGCTGATCGATGCCACCCACCCGTTTGCCGCCAAAATGTCCTCTGGTGCGGTAATATCTTCGGAAAAATCCAAAGTGCCGCTGATCCGCCTGATACGAGAGCCGTTTGTCGAGCGGGATGGGGCCAATTGGTGGCGGGTTGATGGCATCAGTCAGGCGACTGAAATAATCCCCGCCGGATCTGCGGTTTTTCTGACTATCGGACGCAAGGGGATTGAACCGTTTATTACCCGTCCTGATTTGCGCTTTTTGATACGTTCGATCGAGCCGATAGGATTTGAACTTCCTGAAAACTTTACGGCCATTCAACAGCGCCCCCCCTTTAATATCGGAGAAGAACTGGAGTTGATGAAACGCGAATCCATCACCCATCTTGTTTGCAAGGATTCTGGAGGAGAGCAAACCAGCGCCAAGCTGGAGGCCGCCTTTATGCTTCGGGTGCAGGTGATTATGATTTCGCGACCACCCCTGCCCCCGGCCCGCGAAGTCAATTCCATCGATGAGCTTAAGCAGGCTCTTGTTCAACTTCCCGGTTCCGATGCCCGGTCGCGCTTTTTGCCCTGGTTGCGCAATATATGGGCAAAATCTGAATCATAGAGAGAGCTGGGGGTGATTTTTTGATCCTCAAATACCCTGCCGACAAAAATCAGTGCTGTACGGGTGATTTTTTGCTCGCGGACCTTTTTTGCCATTTCATCCAGATTGGTTTGGATGAATTTTTCATCCGGCCATGTGGCACGATAGGCAATGATAACCGGACAATCCCCCCCATAAAACGGCGTTAATTCTCGCTTGATGTGCGAGAGATTGCGAATGGAAAGATGGATGGCAAGAGTGGCGCCCGATTGAGCCAATGTCGCTAATTCCTCCCCTTTTGGCATATCAGAGGCTTTGCCTTGAGTTCTGGTGATAATGATGGTCTGGGCAATTCCCGGCAGAGTCAGTTCCGCGCCTATTTTTGCAGCAGCAGCGGCAAAGGCCGGCACACCGGGAATAATCTCAAAGGGGATATTGGCCTGTTTTAAGGCCTGCATTTGCTCCCCGATGGCCCCATAAATTGAAGGGTCGCCGGAATGCACCCGCGCCACGTCTTCACCGCGTTCATTGGCCCCAACCATGTGCGCGATGATTTCTTCCAAATGCATGGGAGCCGTATCCATAACCAAAGCATTTTTTGGGGCCTGCTCGACAATTTCTTTTGGCACGAGCGAGCCCGCATAAAGACAGGTCATGCAATTCTGGATCAGTTTTTGACCGCGAACGGTTATCAGATCGGGCGCGCCGGGACCGGCACCTATAAAATATACGCTCATATTGCCAA
>CAZMVQ010000016.1:23306-36319 GCA_964569865.1 uncultured Devosia sp. | reverse complement strand
GAATTGCTTGAGCCAAAAAGCACAATGGTCAGCATATCAATTTCTTCCGGGTCAAATTCTTCCAAACTTGTTATGCGCACGCTTTCGCCCTCGCGGCCAAGATTTGTGCCAATAATCACCGGAGTATCACCGGGGCGATATTGCAAATATAGTTGTTTGGCTTTTTCCATCAGATCAAGGCGGCGTTTGGAGCGCGGATTATAAAAAGCGGTAACAAAATCCCCTTTTGCAGCGGCCAGCAAACGCTTTTCAATATCCTCACGCGGGGTTAACAGATCAGACAGGGAAATGGCGCAAAAATCATGGCCAAGTAAGGCCCCGGCTTTAGATGAAGCCATTTGCAGGGCTGAAATTCCCGGATGGCTAAAGACCTGCAAGCGTTTCGCGCCCGCAGAAACAGCGCGCTTGCCCCTCGCATCCAAAAGCTCATAGACCAGTGAAGCCATGGCATAAATCTGGGCATCGCCGGAACAGATCAGGGCCACATTTTTGCCGGTTGCTGCCAGTTCCATAGCAAAGCGAACCCGCTTTTCTTCATCCCCAAGTTCAAAACGATGCTGAGCCTGATTTTTGTGCAGGTCAGAAATCAAATCCAGATAAAGGCCATATCCAACCCAATGATTAGAATTTTTCATGGCGTTGGTGGCGCTAAAAGTTCTTTGTTCTGGCGCACCGGGTCCTATGCCAACCAGATGTAGCTGGCCGGGGGCTTGCCCGAAATTTCTCAAATCTATGGGCTGATCAGCGCGCCCGATGGCGCAGGTGGCGTTGGTGGTTTTTTGTTTTTCAACCAGCAATTTACCGGCAAACAAAGCAGCGGATTCTGCCACGGAGGCGGTCCCGGTTTCAGCTTTTACAATTTCTGATGGGTTGGGAACCAAAGTTTCGTTTCTGGCCAGTTCTTCGGGCGAAAACAATTTTAGAGGTACGTCGAAATACTCCGCTGCCGCATGGAACGCACTCTCGTCGCTTTTGATGTCGATGGTGGCAATTGCGGCAAGGCTTTTGGCTGAAAGATCGGCCTCAATCAATGTTTTTTCGATCAGATCAATCACTTCTTTTGCCCCGGTACCGCGAGCGCAGCCAACTCCGGCAACCAAAGTCTTTGGGTGATAAAGAAGAGTATTTTTGTTCAAATTTTCGGGATTGGAAAATTCAGAAATTACTAGTTTTACCGAGCCGGTTTTTTCTACCGGATATCCTGCTTTTTCCAACCAGGGGGCATCACCCGTAACATCCAATGCCTCGCCATTTAATATTGCGGCCATGGCGTTTTTGGCAGCCTCTGGATTGGCCAGCTCATAGCCATCGGGCGGATCATCGAGGGCAAAATCAAATGCCGTATCCGAGGCGGTGGTAATCGCTGCTACCCCGTCTAAGCCATGGGCGATTTTTTTGGCTAGCGCGTTGGCACCCTTATGACCGCCAAGCAAAGGCACAATAAATTTGCCGTTGCCAGAAACCGCAATCACGACCGGTTCGCCATGCTTATCGGCAATCACTGGTGCCAATAGGCGCATTAGAATACCCGCTGCACAGACACCGATTATTGCAGTATTCTCCTCAAACAGGTCCTGCAAAATTTTCGCAGAATTATCTGATTTTTTGCCAAGGTTAAAAATCTCAGCCTCGACAGTGGAGGCAATTTTTTCAGCCGTGGTTTTGGCTGAACCGGTGAAATAAACGGTGGCGATTTTTGCGGATTTACTCATGAAGAATCCTCCCCTTCGCCCCAGGTACCCTGTCCCCACGGCTCCTGTCCGCGATAACAAAGAATAATGGAAAAATAGGCCAATTCCTGCCCATCAATCGAGCTGATGGATCGAATATTTTGAGCGGGCTGGCTAGCAAATTCTATCACCATTGCTCCCCTTGCATGGCCGCTTTGGGCAATGATTTTTTTGACCCTGTTAAAATGCCTGCCAACCTTGATGATCGCGGCAGCTTCAGTGTTTTTAAGTTCTTCGAGAAGAGTCTCATCATCCAGCGTTGCCGGGAGAATTTTGAGGATTTCGTCCCGCGCTGCCAAGGGTCTGTTAATAGCGGCAGCGGCGGCATTAAGCGAAGAAATTCCCGGAATTATCTGCACATTATATTGACGGGCCATTCGGGAAAACAGGTACATGGCCGAGCCATAAAAAAACGGATCACCTTCACAAAGATAAGCAATAGACTTGCCAGCATTTAATTGCTCGCCAATTTGCAGCGCCGCCTGATCATAGGCAGTTTTGGCCGGTTGACGGGATTTCTCCATGGGTAGAATTATTGGCATTTGCGCAATATTTTTACGTAAATGGGGCGCGGCAATTTTCAAGGCCAGCGAATCTGTGCCCGGTTTTTGCGGAAAGGTCACCATGTCGACGCTGACAAGAATTTTTGCCGCTTTCAGGGTAATGAGTTCAGGGTCCCCCGGACCGACCCCGATCAGATAAAAAGTGCCAGCCATTTATTTCTCTCCCTGCAGATCGAGAGATTTGATTACAACCCACTGGGTCACCGGTAAAGACGGGCGCATTAGGGCACGGGTCCCGATATATTCAAGGGTTGAAATCTGGATGGAGATAATTTCACCGCCATAGGTTTTTTGCCGTTGAAATAAAGCGCTTTGACTTTCGATCGTTACCGCATTGGCCACCAGTCGACCACCCGGAAGTAATGCGCGCCAGCAGGCCTCAAAAAGTTGTTCATTGGCCACATCGCCCCCTAAAAATATGGCGTTGGGAGAGGGTTTATCGCCAAGATTTTCGCCCGTAAGATTTTCAAGAGCTGTGCCGGAAACAATTTTTAAGCCCGGAACCCCAAGTTTTTCTTTATTAAGTTCGATATTTTTACAACGGGTAAGGTTTTGTTCAAAAGCTATAGCTTTGGCATTTTTAGCGGCGCGCATCCACTCGATGCCAACCGAGCCAGAGCCTGCACCGATGTCCCAAAGCAATTGGCCATTTGTAGGGGCCAGTGCTGCAATAGTCGCTGCTCGAACCTGACTTTTGGTTATCTGACCATCATGCGCATAAGCGTTTATCGGCAGGCCGGGAGTTAGGGGCAACGTGGTTTTTTCGGGGTTAAAAATACAATTGATCGCCAGCACATAAAAATCTGAAATTTGAGCATCAGCGGCGTTTGAAGCAATAAAGGAGGTTAGTTTTTCATCGCTACTGCCAAGGTTTTCCAAAACGGTAAGTTCAGAATTTTCATACCCCTGCTCAATCAGCAATTGGCCAACTTCTTGCAAAGTATTTTTGTTGGAGGTCAGCGTAAGAATTTTTGCATCCGGATAAAGTTTAACAATCAGATTTGCAACCGGGCGACCATGCATGGAAATTTTTTCCACATCCTGCAAGGGCCAACTCATTTTTGCCCCTGCCAGCTGAAAAGAAGAAAGCGCCGGATGCAATGAATATTCCTTGACATCAAATCGACCGGCAAGGGAAGAGCCAATACCAAACCAGTTGGGATCGCCACTGGCCAAAATAATAGTCGGCCGGCCCTGCCTTAGTTTAATCTGCTCGATCATGGATGCAAAAGGAGACTTCCAGACAACACGCTGTTGGGGCTCATTCTGGCCGATCTGGGCAGGCAATCTATCCAGCAAACGCTTTGGACCAAGCACATATGATGCATCATCAATCAGCTTTTTTGCCGTTGGGTCAATGCCAGCCAAACCATTTTCGCCAAGCCCGATTACATGCAGCCATTGCTGCTTTTTTTTTGGTTTCCCCCCACTCATGTTTTTAGGCCAGATGCCAAGGCATTAACCGCTGCGGCGGCAAACGCCGAGCCACCGCGCCGGCCCAACAGGGTAACAAAAGGGATATCAAACCTGTTTGCCACCAGTTCAGCCTTGGATTCCGCCGCACCAACAAATCCAACCGGAAAGCCAAGAATAATTGCAGGTTTTTTTGCACCATTCTCAATCATTTCCAACAAATGAAACAAAGCAGTGGGAGCGTTGCCAATGGCCACTATTGCCCCGTCAATTTTTTTCGCCAAAGCATCAATTCCTCCCGCTGATCTGGTATGGTTATTATCCGCAGCGAATTTTTTTGCCCCCTCCAGATCAAGCCCACAAAGCACCTGATTATCAGCCTCCAGCTTGCGAGTGATTATGCCCCTGACCACCATATTAACATCGCAAATAATCGGCGCGCCATTTGCCATGGCCTGCGCTCCCAACGCAATGCCATTGTTGGAAATTTTAATGGAATCAACAATATCAACCATGCCACATGCATGAATAAGGCGGATCACCAGATCCCTCTCCTCGGGCAAAAACCGGCTCAAGTCAGCCTCATCGCGAATGGTCGTGAAGCTTTTTTCATAGATCGCTGCCGGATCGCGCAGATATGCCATTATCAGAGCGCTTTCGGAGGATTTTTGGCAGCCTTTTGAGCGCGGGCCCGTGGGCCTTGAATTTTTGGCAGAGTCACCGGTCCCATAGGATGATCAGCATGGGGATAAGCATGATGAACACCTTCGTGTTGCACATGGTCATGTTTATGTTCGTGAGAATGGGAGTGATTATGCAGGGGGGTGAATTCAAGGCCGTGGGTTTTGCAAAAATCCTCATCCCGACACGAAGCGTCGCAATCTCCATTACATGGGCAGTTTTCCAGACCACCGCCTATCCCCTCAACATGATGGTGATGACTTTCCTGAACCGCTCCAACCTCATCCTCAAAACCTAGTACCTGCTCGCGAAATTTGCACATGGAGCAATTCATCAGGTTTTGTCCGGCTTCAATTTCATGCAAACGCTCAATAAACGTCTCTATCACCAGATCATGATCATTAAGATATGGAGCCTTCAAGAATTCAATGTTTGGGAATTTCTTCGCCGCCTCATCCACCGCGTCATAAATTCGGTTGACCAACACGCCGGTGAATAAAAAATAGGGAAAAACTATAATCCGCTTAAAACCAAGTTTAACCGCCTGATCCAACGCTGGCGCAACAAGGGGGAAAGTCACCCCGGAATAGGCGGTTTGCGCCCAGCCAAAACCCATGCCCTCCCAAAGCATGCGTGTGACCTTGGCAACGTTGGAATTTGCGTCCGGGTCTGATGCCCCACGCCCCACCACCATCAATAATGTATCGTGGCGCGACACATTGTTGGCCGAGCTTTCTTCGGCCGCGCCAATGCGCTCAGAGGCAGCGCGGATAAGTTTTAGATCAACCCCCAAATCGCGCCCGTAGATAATTTCAAAATCATCATGCATAGCGGCGTAGGTGTTTAAAACCGAGGGAATATCGTTTTTGGCATGTCCGGCGGCAAACAACATGCCCGGAATCGCCAGCACTTTTTTTATTCCCGCAGCGCGCAACCTATCCAGACCAAAATGAATAACCGGATCGGCAAATTCCAGATAGCCATATTCAACCGGAACTCCGGGCAAAGCCAGTTTCAAACGCTCAGAAAGCGCAGCAAATTCAGCAACGGCCAATTTGTTGCGCGAGCCATGACCGCACAACATTATTCCGGTTTTCTCGGGTAAAATCAGATTATCAGCCACGGGCACGACGGCGCAAAAATACCATAAATGCCAAAGCGGCAAGACCGGGAACAAGGCCAAACATGGCTAGTTCGGCAAAGGAGTGGGTATGACCTGCAACCATGGAAACATGACCGGGATGGGCAAAAGCTGTGGTGGAGAAAAGCGCAAAAAACGCAAAAAGAATGATTTTCATATCTACCTCTTGTTTAAGAATAACAATGGCAGGTTCCACTTCAGGCTTTTGGCCTGAACCGTCGGGCAGCTTTGGACTTGGCCCCCTGTTTGGGTCGGCCGCACCAAAATTGTCTTTCAGTTCCTTATAGCGGGAATAGACCCAAAATAGAACGCTGCGAAGCAACAGAACTAACAGTCATTTTATCACATGGTCAACAAAAATTAAGGGTCAACCTGATTTAACAGCCGAACCAATCAAATACCCCTTGGCAACAGCATCGGATATCATCAGCTCAACAATTTTGTGCAATTGCGGGGAGGTTTTACCAATAATTTCTGAGCGCTTTTGCACCTGCTCGGCATGGATTTTATGTTCGATCCACATATGGCCTTCGGTGAAATAATTATGCAAAAACGGCTGAAAGCGATCAATGGTACGGGCAAACATTGCCTCGCTGGTTTTGATTGCTTCAAACTCTTCCCAAAGCTCACGAAATTCTTCAGCCATCGCAGATGGAAGGATACCAAACAGTCGGTCTGCTGCTTTTTGCTCAGCCTTATACTGCGCCGCATCACTTTTGCCTGAAAACGCGGGATTGTCGCCCGCATCAATTTCCACAATATCGTGGATCAAGAGCATCTTGATCACCCGCATCATATCGGTGCCCTTGGGCGCATATTCTGCCAACACCACGGCCATCAGCGCCAACTGCCATGAATGTTCCGCGTCATTTTCTTTGCGGGAACGATCAAGTAGCGGGGTCTGTCGCCAGATTTGCTTTAGCTTGTCAATTTCCAGAATAAACCCGATTTGGCGGGCCAGATTTTGTGATTGCTCAAAGCCCTTAAACAGCTCCATTACCTTTTCAGGCCGGGCATTTAGCTCGCTGTTGGTGGGATTTGATCCGTTTTCTTCCTGAGGTTTTTTCACGTGGAGTCAATCTCGTTTTGATGAAAATTATAAGCGGCGTAGTAGCTTCGTTTGAATCGGCGGGCAAATATATGTCCATACCGACCGGTATGAAGGATGTCGAAAGTCGACCTAAAAACTAAAATTCTATGCCGGCCTGAGCTTTAACGCCGCCACGAAACGGATGTTTAATCTGGGTCATTTCGGTAACAAGATCTGCAATTTCGATTAACTCGTCCTTGGCATTGCGCCCAGTAACAATCACATGGGTGTCTTTTGGTTTGTTTTTCAAAACCGCAACCACTTCATTGATATCAAGATAATCATAGCGCAAACAGATATTTAACTCATCTAGCAAAATCATCTTATAATCCTGATCGGCAATCATTGTTTTGGCCACTTCCCATGCGGCTTTTGCCGCTGCGATATCGCGGGCCCTATCTTGGGTATCCCACGTAAATCCCTCGCCCATGGCTTTAATGGTTACCTGATCGGGGAATTTTTCCAAAACATCGCGCTCTCCGGTGCCCCATTTGCCTTTGACAAATTGAACAATGCCAATATTAAACCCGTGGCCAATTGCCCGAAATACCATGCCGAAGGCAGCGGTGGATTTGCCCTTTCCCTTGCCGGTATGAACAATGAGCAGGCCACGTTCATCGGTTTTTGTGGCCAGAATTTTATCGCGGGCGGCTTTTTTTTTGGCCATTTTTTGGGCGTGATAAATATTGCGCTCTTCCTCGCTCATCAGGTCAACTTTTTTTGGCGGGCGTTTTTGTGGGGGATTTTCCATTAGTTTTCTCCGTTCAACGCAGCATAGGCGAAATTGGATTTTGGTGTCCACAGGCCACGATTAATGGCCTCATTAAATTTGGCCAATAATTCATCATAGCCATATTGATTGTTGTTTTTGATGAAATCGCGCACCTTTTCATCCAGCACAAATGCATCAAAAGCCAGATCAAAATGATGAGTTTTTACAGCTCCCGTGGTGGCGGCAAAAGCAAACATGTAATCCAGCGTGGCGATGATCTCAAAAGCGCCTTTATAATCGTGGCGCATTACCCCTGCCATCCATTTTGGGTTTAATACCCGCGAGCGCATTACCCTTGAAATTTCATCATCCAATGTGCGCGCTTTTGGGCTTTCAGGACGGGAATGATCATTGTGATAGGCAGCGGGTTTTTGACCACTTAAGGATTGGGCGGTAACAATCAGGCCACCTTCAAACTGATAATAATCATCGCTATCAAGCAAATCATGCTCGCGATTATCCTGATTGTGTACCACCGCATCAAGATCGCCAAGGCGGGCGGCAAACCTTTCATATTCAGGCAGACCTTTGGCATTAAGACCATAGGCATATTGGCCCCAGTTCAAAAATGCGTCTGCAAGATCGGATTTATTTTCCCAACTGGAATTGTCCATCAACCCTTGTAATCCGGCACCATATGAGCCGGGTTTTGAGCCAAATATACGATGCCCGGCCGCCAGCGCTGCTTCCATATCGCTTTTGCCCTTCTCTATTAGCTGCAATGTTTCGCTACGCATATTGCTGGCAATCGGGTTTTGACTTTCAGGCTCATCCAGTGAGCCGACAGCCCTGATGGCCCGATCAAAAAGGGTGATCAATTGGGGAAAGGCATCGCGAAAAAATCCGGAAATGCGCAAAGTCACATCAATTCGCGGCCGCCCAAGTTTTGCCAGAGGAATAATTTCAAAACCATTGACACGAAGAGAGCCGGGATCCCATTTTGGTTTTGCGCCAATAAAGGCCAGCGCCTGAGCAATATCATCGCCACCGGTACGCATATTTGCCGTCCCCCAAACGCTTAGAGCAATACTTTGCAAATGGGTGCCACTTTCCTGAAAATGCAAAAGCGCTACGTTTTCAGCCGATTTTTGCCCCAGCTCCCACGCGGTTGGGGTTGGAACGGCGCGATTATCCAGCGAATAAAAATTGCGTCCGGTCGGCAATACGTCAAGGCGACCACGCGAAGGAGCGCCGGAAGGACCAGGAGCAATAAATTCACCATTTAAGCCAGTTAGAAGTGCCGATATTTCGGCCGGACCACAGGCGGAAATTTTTGGACGAATGGAGGAATTAACATAATCCAAAATCACTTTGGTATTGGTAAAATCTTCTGGCAGTGGCGCGCCAATCACTAACTTTGCCGCCAGCAGCTCTAGCCTTTCCAGCGTATCGCCGCTAGAGCGCCAAAGATCATCACTTATGGCGTTCAAAATATCCGGTCGCGGGCCATTCCACTCATCGCCCAATTTGGTCTCAAGTGGGTCAAAACCAAGTTTTAGATCATCGGCCAGAGCGCGAATAAGCGAGCCATCTTCTGGCGCTTCCCCACGGGGAATTCGAGCTAGCGCAACCAGCAGGTCACGCTGTTGATCTCCCTTGGGCGAGCTACCAAATATATGCAGACCATCGCGGATTTGCGCCTCTTTTAATTCACAAAGAAAATTGTCAATTTTACCAAGGGCTTCATCTTCGTCAGTTGGCAGATCAATATCTTTGTCCAGCGCTGCATCACGGGTAAAATCTAAAATACGTTTTTTTAGTCCCTGCAAACGGCGCTGATCCATGCCCGAGGCTGCATAATATTCATCGAGCATAGCCTCCAGATCTTTTAAGGGTCCATAGGTTTCAGCTCTGGTTAGCGGAGGAACAAGATGGTCGATTATAGTAGCGCCGGTGCGCCGTTTGGCTTGAGTTCCCTCGCCCGGATCATTGACGATAAAGGGATAAAAGTGAGGTAATTCGCCCCAAAGGGCCTGCGGATAATCATGTTCTGCAAGCACCGTTGCTTTGCCGGGCAGCCATTCCAGATTGCCATGTTTACCGTTATGAACAAGAGCATGGGCGCAAAAGACATGCTTTAGCCAAAGATAGGTGGCGAGATAGGCATGGGGTGGCACCAGATCGGGATCATGATAAGAGGCGCTTTCATCAAGATTATACCCGCGAGAGGGCTGTAGCAGCACGACAGTATTTGCAAACATTACCACCGGCAGATGAAATCCATCACTGCGAAAAAACGGATCTTTATCCGGTTTTCCCCAGCGCAAATTCACTTCGTTACGGATTTTTTCGGGCAGTTTTTCAACAAGCCGGTTATAGGATTTAAGGGGTAAAATCGCTAGACTTTTCCCCCGGTCCGGATTGGCATTGGTGGGGCCTAACTGGAGCAATTCAATCAGGGCATTTGAGGTTTTGGGGATGTTTTTAAGATCATACCCAACCCCAGCAAGAGCGCGCAGAATTGCCAATGTAGAGGCAGGAGCATCGTAGCCAACCCCGTTGGCAATGCGGCCATCGCGAATGGGGTAATTGGCCAGAACGATAGCAATCCGCCGCTCTTTTGGCTTCGTATCTTGCAGCTTTATCCAGTTTTTGGCCAATGTTACCACCCGAAAAATTCCATTTTCGTCCGGGGCATAGGAGCTTAAAAAACACTGGGTATTTTCATGCCAGAGCGCTTGTTGTTTATGGCCAACGATCAAGCCGCCAATGCGCCCGTCAAGTTCTGGCAATACAATTTGCATGGCCAGGTCTTTGGCTGACAATCCCTGAATATCATCAAGCCAAGCCTGTTTTGGTCGACTGTTTTGCACTAGTTGTAAAATCGGCGCAGTTGTATTGGCAAAGGGATTTTGTTTGGGTTCAATACCATCAAGGCCAAGGGCAAAACCTGTCATATTAAGGATAATTTTTGGCGGAAATTGCTCAAAAGCATTGCGCGCAAAACGAATGCACGCCCCTTCCTTTAGGGAAGAAATCACCAACGGAACCGGCAATAAACCCTGCTGTAAAAGTTCGCCAATCAGATGCTCGATGGTTGCGGTGCCTGCACCCTCAAGGGCGGCACGATAAAACAATATGGGCACATTCTTTTTGGAAACTTTTTCGGATTTTTTTTCTTTTATTGCGACATCACGGTGCATATTGCTGAGTTGATCAAAATCAATAATGCCTTTACCGGGCCAGAATATTCCAAAGCGGGGAAACGGCATTGGAGGGGTTTCTTCAACTGGCTTTGAATCTGCCAAAAGCCTGAAGGCGCTTAAGGCCTTATCCATATTTTGTGGCCCGCCAGCGATAAAAAGCGCATGCAAGGCATGCCAGTCTTTTTCGGGGATATTGGAGCGTGCCAGCAGTTCAGGGTCCGGGTTGGCATCCCCCGGCAAAAGCACAATTTTGCTTCCACTGGATTTGGCCAGAGCGCATAATTCATTAACACCATATCGCCAATAGGACATGCCGCCCAGCAAGCGAACAATAATGATTTTGGCTGATTTTACGGTGTTATCGAGCCAAAGATCCACCGACATATTGTGGGAAAGCTGCAAAAAATTGGCCAGTCGGAGCTGTTTTTCGCCCAACCTGTCGGCACAGGATGCAAGTGCACAAAGTTCACTATCGGCAGCGGAAGCAAAGATGATTTCACCGGGTACCTGGCCCAGATCAATCGCTTCACCCTCCTGTTGCAAAATGCCCGATTGTGCAGCCAGAAGGTGCATTAATCTGTTCCGGTTGCCGTCAACACCCCGGTAATGGATTTTTGATCCAAAGGAGCCTGCCCGATAACCACCAGAGCGGTTTCAAACTTCTCTTGCCGCTGCCAATCCCGATCAAACCATGTGTTTATTCGTGGACCAACCGCCTGCACCACCAGCCGTGCCGAAGCGCCTGAAATTGCCGCAAAGCCTTTAAGACGTAAAATATCATGCTCGATGATGGCCTTTTCAATATCGGCCAGCAAAGCAGCTTTTGAACCGGAAGGGGCCATCGCGATGGAAAAACTTTCAAAATCATCATGCTCATGCAGATCGCCATCATGTTCAAGCTCATGGTGACTTTGGCGGCCATTAAGATCATCCTGAGAATTGATATTCATTCCCAACAAAACCGCCACATCAACCTTGGCGTTTTTGGCACGAATGATTTTTGTACCCTTTCGCATATGCGCAATTATTTGTTTCTCAACCTGCTCAACATCGCTTTTGGAGATTAAATCGGTCTTGTTGATCACCACCATATCGGCGCAAACCAGCTGATCTTCAAACAATTCCCCAAGGGGTGTTTCATGATCGAGCATTTCATCGCTTTTGCGCTGATCATCGACCCGGTTTTCATCAGCAGCAAAACGCCCCTCGCTTAAAGCTGGCGCATCAACAAGCGCTACAATGCCGTCAATGGTGACTTCGGCCTTGATCTGGGGCCAGTTAAAGGCCCGCACCAACGGCTGGGGCAAAGCCAAGCCAGAAGTTTCAATGATGATATGATCAGGGCGAGGATTGCGGGCCAGTAAAGCCTGCATGGTGGGAATAAATTCATCGGCCACGGTGCAACAAATACAGCCATTGGCCAATTCGATTATATCATCGTCACTGCAAGCCTCATCACCGCAACCGCTCAGCAGATCACCATCCACCCCCACATCGCCAAATTCGTTGACGATCAGGGCAATGCGACGGCCTTTATTATTTGAGAGCACATGGCGAACAAGGGTGGTTTTCCCCGCCCCCAAAAAGCCGGTGACAATAGTAACCGGAATTTTTCCCAGGATTTTATTAGCCATTCAAGCGCCCTCATCTTTGTTCAATTTTTGATTGAACCAGCCAAAGGCAAAACCAAGAGTGAGCCAAAAGGCAAACAAAGAAAACATGGCGTTGGCCACATAAATCAATACCAATGCTGCCGGAACATTTGCAGGTTCGGCCGGTGGCAAAGGAGCGCCCATAATGTGGGGGACCAGAACAAGACCAAGGCCAATAAGCATACCAGCTGGATTGGGGTTTTTATAAAGCACATAAATTGCCAGAGACGAAATAAGCACCGTGCCAATCCACCAGATCTGGCGCTGGCCAATTTCAGCTGCCACCATGCCTGGAAGCTCAGGCGGCAGGCCAATCGAGGGCATAAGGGCGACCGAGACAAAGCCGGCCAATCCCCACATTATTCCGTTTTTACGATTTATGGGAATGTTTGAAAAGATCGAAACAGCCCCCAAAACAAGCGCATAACCAAGCCCGGTCAGAACGCTTGCCAGCACCGTTAGGCCAGCGCGTTCAAAATCTATACTTGTTCCTGACGCGTCAGTTGTACCCGATGCCCCAGCGCCAATATTCTCAGCTTCTGGCAGGTGTAAATGCGGCCCGGAAGGAGATGGATCATTGGCGTGTTCAAGGGCATGAACATCATTGATTTCATAAAGTTCAGCCTGAACAATCAGCGGCACAACCCGCCATTGCTGAATTGCAGATAACACAAGGCCTGCTGCAAGCCCGGCTAGGACCGCAGCGAAGAAAATTCGCTGGAAAAGTTGCATTTTTAAAATCCCTTAACTCAAAGATCAAAGCTTTTTTGGGTTTGATAAATCAAACCGCAGCTTTGAGATTTTTATTGGTCGCGCTGCCGAAAC
>CAZMVQ010000016.1:16690-23206 GCA_964569865.1 uncultured Devosia sp. | reverse complement strand
TTTTTCTGGCAGCGCTCTTGATCAATGACAGGGAAAACCCATGGCGTGGCGGGTATCATGGGCACCATTATGCACAGCAATATTCTGGGCAAAGCCGGTTCCAACAATCAGCGAGAGGCCAATAAAAAGGGCCAAAGAGCCAGCGATCATTCTTTGAGAAAGGGAAAGAGATTGTATTTGAGTTGTACTAGTCATTTGTCAGCACCCTCCGTGTGACGTGAATTTTTAGAGCTTACGCCCGGTTAATGAAGGCAGGTCTCCTGGCTCACAATGGCAGGGAGAGAAAATCTCAACCCTTGTTTTTTCTCACCTTCCCGATGCAAAAGCACCAGTGGTAAATTCTAAGAAAAAACCCATCGTTCACAGTTGCGGGGGCAGCCACGGTCTTGGTCCCTGATGGGTACGCCGTTCCGTGTTCCCTATTATGCCCTTTGCCGGTTTTGGCTCGAAGCACCTTCGAGGCGAGGATGGCACGAGCCACAACAAAAAACAATATGGAAATTTTGGAACAAAAAATGTTCAGACATTATAAGTTTATCGACCAGAGGATAAAATAAGACAAAAGGTGACTAAATTTTATCGACACAATTGAATTTTGGGTTCAATATGTTGGGATGGATAAAATTAGTATCGGCGCTGACCTGCCAAAGGAAATATGCGCTCAATATCAAAACAACCCGGCCTCACTTATTGAAATTCTGCATGATGTGCAGGAAAGTTTGGGTTTCGTGCCAGAAAATCTGGTGCCGGAAATTGCTGATCGGTTAAATGTCACCAGAGCGCATATTAATGGCGTTATCAGCTTTTACGAGGATTTCAAAACCGCCCCTATTGCCAATACCCATCTTAAAATCTGCCGGGGGGAAGCGTGCCAATCCATGGGTGCTGAGGCTCTTATTGAACAGGCAAATCAGTTAGGCGTGGATTTAGGCGATAAAATTTCCAGCGAACCTGTCTATTGCCTTGGCAATTGCGCTCTGGCCCCGGCCATGATGGTTGGGGAAAAGCTGATCGGGTTGCTGGATGAAAAATCCTTGAGCAAAATTGCGAAAAAGGCAGGCCAATGAGCATAGTTTTTTACCTGCCCAATGATAGCGCCGCAATATCGGTTGGGGCTGATGATGTGGCAACAGAAATTTTAAGGCAGGCCAAAGGTCGCGATCTGGAAATTGAACTGCGTCGCAATGGCTCACGCGGTATGTTCTGGCTGGAACCATTGCTGGAGGTGGCAACAAAATCCGGTCGCATGGGGTTTGGGCCGGTATCGCCTGAAGATGTTGGGAGTATTTTTGATGCTCTTGCCAAAGATAGTTTTGAAAATACAGACTTTACAAATTCAGGCCATGCAAAATTCTTGGGTCTGGTTGAAGAAATTCCATACTTAAAAAAACAACAAAGAATTACCTTTAAGCGCGTCGGGATTATCGAGCCGCTTAACCTTGAGGACTATCAAAAACATGGTGGGTTTGAGGGGTTAAAAAAAGCCATCGCTATTGGAAGTGAAAAAATCGTTGAAGAAGTTTTGACCTCAGGTCTGCGCGGACGCGGGGGGGCGGGTTTTCCGGCTGGAATAAAATGGAAAACTGTGGCCGAGCAATCAGCAAAACAAAAATATATCTGCTGCAATGCCGATGAGGGCGATAGCGGCACTTTTGCCGATCGCATGCTGATGGAGGGTGACCCGTTTTGCCTGCTCGAGGGGATGATAATCGCCGCCATCGCCACCGGCGCCAATAAAGGGCTGATCTATGTGCGCTCGGAATATCCCAGCGCCATAAAAACCTTAAAAAACGCGATTAAAATCCTTGAAAAGGCCAATTGGCTGGGGCCTGATATTGGCGGATCCGGACATGGGTTTGAAATCGAAATTCGCCGTGGGGCAGGCTCTTATGTCTGTGGTGAAGAAAGCGCCATGCTTGAAAGCCTTGAGGGCAAACGCGGACAGGTTAGGGTAAAACCACCCATTCCGGCAATCTCGGGCCTGTTTGGCAAACCAACTCTGGTCAATAATGTTTTGACCCTGGCATCAGTCCCGATGATTTTGGCCGATGGTGCCAAAGCCTATAGAGAGCTTGGCACGGATAAATCCCACGGCACTCAGGCCTTCCAACTGGCGGGAAATATCAAACATGGCGGTTTGGTTGAATTGGCTTTTGGCGTTCCCTTACGCGAATTAGTCGAAAATTTTGGCGGCGGGACAAAATCTGAAAAACCCTTCAAATGCGCACAACTTGGCGGCCCGCTGGGCGCTTATGTGGACCGTTCAATGCTGGATTTATCCATGGATTATGAGGCTCTGGCCAAGGGCGGGGCCATGCTTGGCCATGGGGGAATTGTGGTTTTTGATGAAACAGTAAATATGGGGGAAATGGCCCGGTTTGCTTTTGAATTCTGCGCCATTGAAAGTTGTGGCAAATGCACACCATGCCGGATTGGCAGCGTTCGCGGATATGAAACCATGGACAAATTGCTGGCCGGAGAGAATGTCGATCAAAATCTTGAGCTGATCGAGGATTTATGTGCCATACTTGAGGAAAGTTCTCTTTGTGCTATGGGCGGATTAACACCTCTGCCGGTGCGCTCGGCCATAAAACTGTTCCCCAAGGATTTTGGACTTGAGCGCTGA
This sequence comes from uncultured Devosia sp., assembly GCA_964569865.1. Lineage (GTDB taxonomy): Bacteria > Pseudomonadota > Alphaproteobacteria > Rhizobiales > Devosiaceae > DROE01. The sequence goes on along the minus strand of CAZMVQ010000016.1, from coordinate 20,580 downwards.
CAGGAGCAAAATTATGTCGCTAGATAATCCAAAAGATATGGGCAACTCAAAAGATATGGGCACTCCGGCGGTCAGAGGCAATGACGGCAAAAAACAGGTCAATCTTGTTATTGACGGGGTTGAGATCAGCGTTGCTGAGGGCACCTCTGTGATGCGAGCGGCGCGCGAAATCGGGCGCAATATTCCAAAATTATGCGCCACCGATACTCTTGAGGCTTTTGGTTCGTGCCGTCTGTGTCTCGTGGAAATTGAAGGGGCAAACGGCACTCCGGCCTCGTGCACCACTCCGGTAAAAGAGGGTATGAAGGTCACCACCAAAACCCCAAGATTGGAAAAGATAAGAAAAGGGGTGATGGAGCTTTATCTTTCTGATCACCCGCTGGAATGCTTAACCTGTGCGGTAAACGGGGATTGTGAACTACAAGATGTGGCCGGAGAGGTCGGGGTGCGTCAGGTTCGCTATGGCTATAATGGCGAAAACCATTTCGAAAAAGCAAACGCTGATCCTGTTGATCAATCCAATCCATATTTTCAGTTTGATGCGACAAAATGCATTGTTTGCTCGCGCTGCGTCAGGGCTTGTGATGAAGTGCAGGGAACTCTGGCGTTGGCAGTGCAGGGGCGCGGATTTGGCTCAATCATCAGCGCTGGTCTTAAGGGTGAAGATTTTTTTGCTTCGGAATGTGTATCCTGCGGGGCCTGCGTTTCAGTATGTCCAACGGCGGCGCTCGTTGAAACAGCAGTGGTAGATCATGGAGTTCCAACCCGCTCTGTTGCCACCACCTGCGCCTATTGCGGGGTTGGCTGCTCGTTCATCGCCCAATTGCAGGGGGATGAGATTATTCGCATGATCCCTGATAAAAACGGGGGAGCCAACGAGGGGCATTCTTGCGTCAAAGGGCGTTTTGCCTTTGGTTATGCATCCCATAAAGACCGCATAACCAGCCCGATGGTACGAGAGAAAACTACCGACCCATGGCGCATTGTCAGCTGGGATGAAGCCATCGGATTTGCAGCAAAAAGATTTATGGAAATCAAGGGCAAGTATGGCAGCGAGGCCATAGGGGGCATAACATCATCGCGCTGCACCAATGAAGAAGTTTTTGCGGTGCAAAAAATGATCCGCGCCGCTTTTGGCTCCAACAATGTGGATACTTGCGCAAGGGTCTGCCATGCGCCCACCGGCTATGGGCTAAAAACCACCTTTGGCACATCAGCCGGTACTCAGGATTTCAAATCGGTTGCAAAAAGCGATGTGATTTTGCTGATCGGGGCTAATCCAACCGATGGACATCCGGTTTTTGCCTCGCGGATGAAAAAACGCCTTCGGGAAGGGGCAAAACTCATCGTAATTGATCCGCGCCGGATCGACCTTGTGCGCTCCCCGCTCATCGAAGCGCAATATCACATTCCTTTGCAGCCCGGCACCAATGTTGCGGTGTTGAACGCTTTTGCCCATGTGGCCCTTGGTGAAAATCTGATTGATAAAGATTTTATCGAAGAGCGATGTGACAATGAAGCCTTTGCGGAATGGAAATCTTTCATTGAACTTCCCTCAAACTCGCCACAGGCCTTGAGCAAAATCATCGGAGTTGAAGCAGAAACCCTGACCAAAGCGGCAAGATTATTTGCCAGCGCCAAAAACGGTGCGATTTATTATGGGCTTGGGGTAACCGAACATTCCCAAGGCTCAACAACCGTAATGGCGATGGCAAATCTGGCCATGGCGACGGGAAATATCGGGCGCCAAGGGGTTGGGGTAAATCCCCTGCGTGGACAAAACAATGTGCAGGGATCGTGCGATATGGGCTCGTTCCCCCACGAATTCTCCGGCTATCGCAGCGTTGAAGATGATCAGGTACGCGCTGAATTTGAAGCGGATTGGGGCGTTAGTTTATCGTCAAAACCGGGTCTGCGCCTGCCCAACATGTTTGAAGGGGCTTTGAACGGTTCCTATCGCGGCATGTTTATTCAGGGCGAGGATATTGCCCAATCTGACCCCAATACAAAACACGTCACAGCAGCCCTTGAAGCGCTGGATTGTCTGGTGGTGCAGGATTTGTTTTTGAATGAAACTGCCGCCTATGCCCATGTGTTTTTGCCCGGCACCTCATTTTTAGAAAAGGATGGCACTTTTACCAATGCCGAACGCCGGATTAACCGGGTGCGCCCGGCCATGAAAGAAAAGTGTAACATGGCGGAATGGCAGGTGGCGGCGGCTTTGGCGACAAAAATGGGTTTTGCCATGCACTATGACAACTCGTCACAGATTATGGATGAAATTGCCCGTCTGACACCCAGTTTTGAGCTGGTCAGCCACGCGCGGCTGGATGAGGTTGGCTCCCTGCAATGGCCAGCCAATAGTGATGCCCCGAACGGCACAGAAATTATGCATGAGAAAGCTTTTGTTCGAGGCAAGGGATTGTTTGTAATCACAGAATTTGTTGCCACTACCGAGCGCAGTTCGCGCAAATTTCCGCTTATTTTGACCACGGGTAGAATTTTGAGCCAATATAATGTTGGTGCACAAACCCGGCGCACACAAAATAGTAAATGGCATGAAGAAGATGTCTTGGAAATTCACCCCCATGATGCCGAGCAGCGGGGCATCAATAACGGGGATATGATCGAGATCGCCTCACGCATGGGCAATACAAGCATTCGTGCAGTGTTGAGCGAGAGAATGTCACCGGGGATTGTCTATACAACTTTTCACCATCCCTTGAGCGGCACCAATGTAATCACCACCGAAAATTCTGATTGGGCGACCAATTGCCCTGAATACAAGGTGACGGCGGTGCAGGTGAAACTGGTCAATCAGCTTTCTGACTGGCAAAATGAACAGCGCGAAATTGCCAAATCCCATTATAAGCGCAGTTCTGACAAACCAATTCCGGCTGAATAATGAAACCAAAAGCAAATTGACCAAGGATAGCGACCCCAAAACCCTGTCACCTAAAATATCGGGCCAAATATTCTCCGGCAATGAAGGTGACTTGAAAGGCCGGAGAAAAGTGTGGCGGCTGGCTGACGAGGTGCCGCTGGTATTGTTTTATAACAGCGAACAACTTGGGGTTATGATGATTACCCCATCTGATTTTGAGGATTTTTGCATCGGCTTTTCCCTCACTCAGGGCATCGTCAAATCCTTTTCAGACATTTTGGATATAAGATTTGAAACCATAGCCGAGGGCATGCTGGCAAATATAATTGTTGGCGAAGAAGCCTTGCGAATAGCGCGCGAACGTAAACGCGCCATAACCGCCGGCTCAAGCTGTGGCATATGCGGGGCGCAAACTCTGGCGGCAGTGATGCCGGTTCCAAAAAAAAACCACGGGCTGGTGGCAACTCCATCTGCAATGTTAAAGGCCCTTGGAGAAATTGATGCAAAGCAACTGCAAAACAGGCTGAATTTTTCCACCCATGGGGCCGCTTTGGCGGATAAAAACGGCAATATAATATTGCTGCGCGAAGATATCGGGCGCCATAACGGGTTGGACAAACTGGCCGGAGCAATGGCAAAACAGGGTTTAAGCTGTAAAAAAAGTTTTTTGGTTCTTACCAGCAGATTTTCGGTAGAAATGGCACAAAAAGCAGCAAGTATCGGGTTTTCGTCAGTGGCAACAATTTCAGCCCCTACCGTTCTGGCCCTTAAAACCGCCAAACAAGCCGCAATGGAAGTGGCCACCCTTTCGGGGGATGAATTGATGGTTTTTGATAAATAGGTTCAATTAAATCAAATCAGTTTTTGGTGGAAAATCGCGGTTGCGTTTATCCAGCGCCGTGACTAAACGAATTCAAACTATTTCTATTATAATTTTGGGGCTGATTTAACGTGGTTCGAATTTTTAGACTCAGGTGGTTTTTTTTCCTGTTCAGTATTTTTTTCG
>CAZMVQ010000016.1:5240-16590 GCA_964569865.1 uncultured Devosia sp. | reverse complement strand
TTGAAATACCTAATCCAGTTGGTTTGGATATGGTGCGGACATCCAAAATTTTTCTTGCGGGAAAAATGGAACAGGGGGCCAGTAATTTCGTCTGGGAATGGGACCCAAATTTTGGCCCGAGCACAATTAATATTGCAGACGATGGTGAGAGCGAAGCCTATTCTGCATCTTTACTTGAGGGGCAAAAAAGCGATCCGATAACAATCGAGGGGGGCCGTCAGCGCTCACTGGTGCAGATAATTTTCAACTATATCGGCATTGGATATGTGCATATTCTGCCCAAGGGGGTTGATCATATATTGTTTGTTGTCGGGCTGTTTTTGCTTTCAACGCGCCTGCATGCGCTGGTCTGGCAGATTAGCGCTTTTACTCTGGCCCACACCATAACTCTGGCCTTGGGAATGAGCGGGGTGGTGACCGTTTCGGCTTTGATCGTTGAGCCGCTTATCGCACTTTCAATTGTTTATGTTTGTGTTGAAAATATTTTTACCCAAAAGCTAAGCCGCTGGCGACCGGTTGTAGTTTTTGGTTTTGGCCTTTTGCACGGGCTTGGCTTTGCCGGAGTGCTTAAAGAGATCGGGCTGCCATCAAATGAATTTGTCGCCGGCTTGATATCGTTCAATGTGGGGGTTGAACTGGGGCAGTTGAGCATTATCGCCATCTGTTTCCTGTTGGTGGGTTTCTGGTTTTCTCAAAAAGACTGGTATCGCGCCTATGTGGTGATCCCCGGATCAATCGCCATTGGCTCCATCGGGGGCTGGTGGTTTATCGAGAGAATATTTTTTGGATAGAGGATAAGCTCATAAACGGGGCAAATTATTCATTCAAGGGAATAGCCGGTGCCGCGCACGGTTCTGATAAGATCGGGCTGATTTTGTTGTTTCAAGGATTTTCGCAAACGGGCAATGTGCACATCAACTGTGCGATAATCAAAATCACAATTTAACCCCCAGACCTTGTCGAGCAGCAAAGAGCGGGTAAAAACCTGCTTGGGATTTCCCATCAAAACCGCCAGCAAACGAAATTCAACCGGGCCAAGTTTTATGGGTTTGTCATTGCGAAAAACTTTTTGCTCAGAACTGTTGAGCACCAGATTGTTATGGCTTAAGACCTCGCCCACACTCGTCGGGCTGGTGCGGCGCAACATGGCGCGCACCCGGGCCATCAACTCGTTGATTGAATAGGGCTTAACCACATAATCATCGGCCCCTGTTTCAAGACCTCGAATACGGTCTGCCTCTTCTCCACGCGCCGTGAGCATGATCAGCGGGATTTTTTTCGTAGATTTTTTTGCCTTTAAGCGCCGGCAAACTTCAATTCCCGACACACCGGGCAACATCCAATCCAATATTATTAAATCGGGCAGAATCTCAATTGCAAGCTCCAGACCCTGCTCGCCGCTCTGGGCTTTTTCAACCGCAAAACCGAGAGCCTGAAGATTATAACTTATCAGCTCCAACTGGGCTTCCTCATCTTCAATCACCAGAATTTTTGCTTTTGAAAGTCTTTTTTTATTTGCAGACATTTGCACTATCCGCCTCATTCATCTTCAAATTCCACCATCATAGTGCTGGTTTTATCTCCCTTGGGGCGTCTATCCGCAGGGAAATTCCCCTCAACCAGATAATGTATCTGCTCGGCAATCTGCACCGTATGATCGCCGCAGCGCTCAATATTTTTCGCAATAAACAGCAGATGCATACATGGGGAGATATTGCGCGGATCTTCCATCATATAAGTCAATAATTCGCGAAACAGGCTATTGTGCATCAGGTCCACTTCTTCGTCGCGCTGGCGAACATCTTCTGCTGCCATGCTGTCGCGATCAACGAACGCATTCAACGCATCAACAATCATCTGATGAACCATTTTATTCATGCGCACCAGAGTGTTGGCGGCCGATGCAACGGGGGGAAATTTGGAAAGAACGCTGGCCCGCTTGGCAATATTTTTGGCATAATCACCAATGCGCTCCAGATTGGAGGCCGCCTTCATCACCGCAACAATAATCCTTAAATCCTCGGCCATGGGCTGGCGCAAAGCCAAAAGCCGAACGGACTTCTCGTTGATTTGCTGTTCCAGCTCGTTAATGCGCCGATCGGTTTTCCTGACCTTTTTACCCAATACAAGATCGCGCGAAACAACCGATTTAATGGCTTCGCTTAGTTGAGTTTCAACCAGACCGCCCATTTCCAGCAACAAGTCCGTTACCTTTTCCAGATCCTTGTCAAAGGCATGCACAATATGAGTATTTGACATTTTTTATCCTATTCTCCCGGTCACGTAATTTTTGGTTCTCTCGTCCCTTGGAGTGGTGAAGATGGTTTTTGTCTTACCATGTTCCACCAATTCTCCCAGATGAAAAAACGCGGTATATTGGGAGACACGGGCCGCCTGCTGCATGGAATGGGTGACGATAATAATCGTATAGTTCGTCTTTAATTCATCAATCAGCTCTTCAATTTTTGCGGTAGCAATCGGGTCAAGGGCCGAGGCCGGTTCATCCATCAGGATAATTTTTGGCTGTATGGCAATGGTGCGCGCAATGCACAATCTTTGTTGCTGCCCGCCAGAAAGGGAAGTGCCCGGCTCATCCAACCGGTCTTTAACCTCCTCCCACAGGGCAGCTTTTTGCAGTGAGTTTTCAACCCGGTCCGCCAACTCAGTTTTGGAATTGGTCAAGCCGTGAATGCGCAGCCCATAGGCAACATTTTCAAATATGGATTTGGGGAAGGGATTGGGCTTTTGAAAAACCATGCCCACATGGGCGCGAAGGGCCACAACATCCACACTGTTTGCATAAATATCATGCCCCTCAATTTCGATATTCCCCTCAATTTTACAGGTCGAGATCAGATCGTTCATTCGATTGATGCATTTAAGAAATGTGGTTTTTCCACATCCCGAAGGCCCGATCAGCGAAGTGACCTGATTGGCCGGAAAATCAAGGCTAATGTCGAACAGGGCCTGTTTATTGCCATAAAAAACATCAATTTTTTTTGCGCTGACTATGGGGTTGTTAAAATCGGAGGCATTGGCAGTATCGGCACGCATTTTTAAAACCTGATCCATTGTTCAAACTTTCTTCAATCAAAACTTTTTTTGAAATTTCTGGCGCAAAATGATGGCGCTCAGATTCATGATTATCAAAAACACCACCAGCACGATGATCGCCGCCGAGGCTTTTTCCAAGAATGCTCTTTCGGGACTATCGGCCCATAAAAAAATCTGTACCGGAAGCGCTGTGGCAGGCGAAAAAATTGAATCGGGGGCATCAACGATAAAGGCAACCATTCCAATCATTAAAAGCGGTGCAGTTTCACCCAACGCCCGCGCCATGCCGATTATCGCCCCTGTCAACATGGCGGGCATGGCAAGGGGGGTCACATGATGAAATATTGTTTGGATCGGCGTTGCACCAAGGCCAATGGCAGCATGGCGAATTGAGACAGGGACCGAGCGCAGCGCTGCCCTTGAGGCAATGATTATTGTCGGCAAAGTCATCAGCGCCAAAACCATTCCGCCAACCAGAGGGGAGGATCGTGGCAGGCCAAAAGCATTGATGAAAATGCTCAATCCCAAAATTCCAAACACTATCGAGGGCACCGCCGCCAGATTGGTAATATTAATTTCAATAAAGTCACTCCAGCGGTTTTTGGCGACAAATTCTTCCAGATAAATGGCGCTAAGCACCCCGATGGGGAAAGAAATGGCCAAACAGATGGCAAGACTTAAAGCTGTGCCGATAAGAGCGGAAAATATTCCGGCCAGTTCGGGCTCACGAGAATCCCCGCCTGTGAAAAAATTGAAATTAAACACGATTTTAATGGCCTGAGCAGCTTTTAATTCACTGATCCAAAAAACCGCTTCGCTTGGCAAACGGCCAGCGTTGCCTTCAGGAGCCAGTTCAATGGATCCCTTAAAAAACAGATCAACATCATCGGATGCGATAAACCAAAGACGAGAGGTTTTGCCTATCGCATCAGGGTTTTCAGCCACATAATTTTTCAGCGTGAAGGGGGCTTCAATACTCAGCAACCTGTTGAGCTGGCGTTTTTGGGAGCGCGAAGTTGCAGTGGGAAATCTCTGGCGCAATGCGGATTTTATCAGGCCGTCATAATCTGCATTCCCCAAAGAAATATTCTCAATTTCCTCTTGTGACAACGGGATATCAAGGGCAATGCGGGTCTGTTGCAGCGCTCCGGCCCCCATATTGGCAATTATGACCAGCATCAAAACCAAAAACCCCAGCGCAATAATAATAGAAATGCGGCCAAACCATTTGAATATGGTTTCTGCCCTGTGGCGGGCTTTAAGGTTTTTTGAGCGTACAGAAAAGTGCCTATTCATATTTAGTCCGATAGTTTTTTACAATTTTATGGGCGATAGAATTCAGGGCCAGCGTGACGCAAAACAACAATAGTCCAAGGGCAAAAGCGGAGAGGGTTTTGGCGCTGTCAAACTCCTGATCGCCAGTCAAAAGTGCTACAATCTGGGCGGTGATGGTGGTCACCGCGTCAAGTGGATTGGCAGAAAGATTAGCGGCTAGCCCCGCCGCCATCACAACGATCATCGTTTCGCCAATGGCGGTGGAGGCTGCCAGCAGCATGGAGCCGGCAATGCCTGATGATGCGGCCGGTAATACAATATGAATAATGGTTTCTGACCGGGTGGCCCCCATGCCCATCGAAGCGTCTTTTAGGGCTGTTGGCACCGCGTTGATAACATCATCGGACAGAGAAGAGATAAGCGGAACGATCATTATCCCCATGGCCAGACCCGCAGCCAGAGCACTTTGAGAAGCTATCTCAAGGCCCAACCCCGAACCGCTCATGCGAATAAACGGGGCAATAACCAGAGCGGCAAAAAACCCATACACAACCGAAGGGATTCCGGCCAGAATTTCCAGCAAAGGCTTGATAATGGAGCGCTGCGATGGGCTGGCATATTGTGAAAGATATATGGCGGACGCCAGACCAAGGGGGGCGGCAACAAGCATGGCAATGGCGCTGATCAACAGGGTGCCGGTAACTAAAGGCAAGGCACCAAAGCTGCCCGATGATCCTATCTGATCAGCCCGGATTGCGGTTTGCGGGCTCCAGTTCAGACCGAACAAAAAGTCGGTTATGGGAACCAGTGAAAAAAACTTTAAGGCCTCAAAAACCAGCGAAAAAATAATACCTGCCGTAGTGCCAACCGCCACAAGTGAAGAACAGATCAAAATTACATAGATCGCCTTTTCCCCCAGCCGATTACGGGACGAAAAATTGTTTTTTTGAAATCCTGCTGTCTTGATATTCATTTTTGTTGCTACCGATGCATTCAAAATTGCAGGTTTTCTAAATTGAGCGCTCGCAATGACCAGAGTTCATGCTCTTCCTCTGACAAGGGGATCATGCCCTTATCGGCCAGATAACCGTCTGGTCCTGAGGCTTTTTGGGCCATGAGTTCGCTTAAAAATTCCTCAATGCCTGCAACCCGGCCCACATGGGCTTTTTTGACATAAATATAAAGCGAGCGGGAAACCGGATAATCACCAAAGGCTATATTTTCAAATTCCGGTGAGATTGCAGCTATGGAATTGCCCTGAATTATATCCATGTTTGAATCTAAAAACCCAAAGCCAAAAATGCCATAGGCAGCCGGATTTGCCACCAGTTTTTGCACGATTAGATTGTCATTTTCACCCGCCTCAATATAGGCCCCATCTTCGCGCATGGTCTGGCAAAGTGCCTGATATGCTGGTTTATCGGTGGCTTTTAGCTGCTCGACCCAGTCAAATGTTTCACAACCCGCCACCATGATCAGCTCAACAAAAGCATCGCGAGTGCCAGAGGTGGGGGGCGGACCCATTACTTCAATGGCTACATCTGGCAGGTCGGGATTTATTTGACGCCATGAAGAAAACGGATTGGGGATAATCTGGCCATTTTCCGTCGGGATATTTTTTGCCAGAGCCAGGAAAATATCGCGGAGGGAAAAATCGACAAGTTCAACAGTGCGCGAATTGGCCAGAACAATGCCATCAAAGCCAATTTTTATTTCAACAATGTCTGCAATGCCATTTAAGGCGCAAAGTTCAACTTCGGAAAGTTTAATCCGTCTGGATGCGCTGGCAATGTCGGGGGTTAAATTGCCAAGCCCGGAACAAAAAAGTTTTAACCCGCCGCCAGAGCCGGTACTTTCAACAATCGGGGTTTTAAAGTCAGTATTTTTGCCAAACCGTTCGGCAACCGAAGTGATAAACGGGAAAACCGTGGAGGAGCCGACAATTTTAATTTGTTGCTGGGACTGCACACTCGAAACACCTGCAAGGAAAATAAATCCACTGAATAAAACCGGACGTAACCTGTTCTTCCAACCCATAACAAAAATTCTCCAGCGTTTTCATGGCCAATAAAATCGCTGGTAGAATATTTATGTTTCAGTTTTGTGACAAAATTATCGGCAACATCAGCGAGGAAGAAATACGCTAAAACTTGCTCCGCGATCATCATTATTTTTAATTTGCAGGCGACCGCGATGACGGGCAACAATATGTTTAACGATAGCAAGCCCTAGCCCGGTGCCGCCTTTTTGGCGCGAACGCCCTGTATCAACCCGATAAAACCTTTCTGTAAGGCGGGGCAAATGTTGACGCGGGATACCTGTTCCCTTGTCAATTATTTCAACCACAAAAGCGGGGCCAGCAATGCCGGGGGCCTTGGCTTTGGAGCTTAAAACCACATCAACCTGATTGCCGTCGCCGCCATACTTGATGGCATTTTCCACCAGATTTAAAAAAACCTGCAACAATTGATCACTCTCGCCTTTGACCTTTGCTTCAGTATTTTTTCCAATCTCAAGGTTGATTTCCACATCTTCTGCGCTGGCCAACGGGCTTAAAGTTGCAATCGTCTGGTTTATTATAGCTATCAGATCGACCCTGTTTTTTGGCGGCAAGTGTTCGCTGGCCTGCACCTTTGAAAGAGAAAGCAAATCATCAACAAGGCGCACCATCCTTTGGGACTGTTCCTCCATAATGCCAAGAAATTTCTCTCGCGCCTCATGGTCATCTTTGGCGCTGCCCTTTAGGGTTTCGATAAAACCTGAAATTGCGGTGAGTGGCGAGCGCAGTTCATGGCTGACATTGGCGACAAACTCCGTGCGCATGATCAAAGCCTCTCGAATGGGAGAAATATCCTCAAGGCTAATAACGGCCCGCCATTCATCTGAATTTTCTGATTTTGATTTTTCCCCGAGGCGCGAAATATTGGCTTTATAGGTGGTCAATATTGTGCCCTGAATACCGACTTCCAATTGCAGTGACTTTTTTCCCCGAATGACTTTATCAATGGCTTTTAGGCAATCGGGATTGCGAATTACCTGTACAAAATCCAGATCAACAAGGTTTGGGCCAAAATTTTTACGCCCGCTTTTATTGACAAAGGTAATTTTACGGTTGCCATCTATGATGAAAATGACAGCGCTCAACCCATCCAAAACCGGCAGGATTATTTTCTGTGGCACCAGATCTGTTCCTGACCCTTAAAATCAATTCTTTGCACGTTTGGGAAGTGTCAGGTCAAGGGTTTAGCGAACAAGAAATCCCATAATTCTTTCAAACAGTTTGCCATAGGGGGGGTAAATTGTGGAGCCGGCATTGATTTTTGATTGATAAAAAACCGATTTTGCGTGGGAAAGCTCCCTAAAACCCTCATAGCCGTGGCAAACACCCATGCCACTATTGCCAACGCCGCCAAAGGGCAGGGCTTCCTGCACATACTGCAAAATGGTATCGTTGACAACCGCCCCGCCCGACATGGTTTTGTTCAAAAAATCCTGCACTCGCGTTGGACTATCATCAAAATAATATAGGGACAAAGGGTGCGGACGCTGATTGATATAGGCGCTTGCTTCTTTGAAATCATCATAGGGAATAACGATAAGTATCGGCCCAAAAATCTCCTCTTCGGCGATTTTCATATCATCGGATATATCAAGAACCAGATGGGGGTGAAGGCAGCGATTTCCTGAACTGCGCTGGTTTTTTTTATCCAGAGAAATTATTTTTGCCCCCTTTTTCTTAGCATCATCAAGCAGGGCATTAAGGCGATCAAACTGGGCCTTGCTGACTATGGATGAATAATCCGCATTACCGGCAAATTCTGGATAAAGGCGGCGCGCCGCTTTTTTAAAGAACGCAACAAAATCATCAGTTTTGTTGGCCGGGATCATCACATAATCGGGGGCAACGCAGGATTGACCGGCATTGATAAGTTTACCGCGAGCAATGCGAGATGCCGCCAGTTCAAGATCATATTCCTCGTGCACAATCGTCGGGGATTTCCCCCCCAGTTCCAAAGTCACCGGGGTCAGGTTATTGGCGGCGCTTTGCATAACCATGCGCCCGACGCGGGTGGAGCCGGTAAAGACAATATGGTCGAAATTAAGGGAAGTCAGCTTGGCTGACAATTCCGGCCCGCCGGTAAAAACCATAGCCCTGTCGGGTGGCAAAGCGGATTTTACCAGTTTTACCAGCAGTTCAGATGTTTTTGGCGTACACTCGGAGGGTTTTAATATAACTCGATTTCCCGCAGCTATTGCACTGGCCATGGGCAAAAGCGAAAGGGAAATCGGATAATTCCATGGCGAAATTATCAAAATTACCCCTTTGGGATGGAACTCAATGCGGTTTTTTGCCGGCAGAAACTGAATTTCTGTTGGTTTCTTTTCGCCTTTTAGCCATTTGCGCAGGTTTTTGATGGAATAATCTATGGTTGAAATTGTAGGCATAATGTCAGCCATCTGGGTCTCATGGGGTGAGCGGCCGTCAAAATCCTCATCCAGTGCCTTTTTTAAGGCCCCGATATTATCCATTATTACTTGTCGCAGTGCTTTGAGATATTGAATTCTATCCTCGTAGGAAGTTGTATTATCCACGCGCACCAGCTCGCGCATTTTGTCAAACGAAGCGGTTGCTGAAATTATAACGTCTTGCACTGATTGTTCCCTTCGTTCTTTTGGGGTGATTTTGCCGGCTCATCTCACATACCTTTAGGCCTTTATCACATGCCTTTGGGCAGTGACTTTTCTTCTATTTTATCCCAAAGATTAAGGCCGGATTTAATGGCGTGAATGCTGGCAAATCCAATTGGATCAATGGGCCATGGAATTGCCTTGCGGTTCACCACCCAAAATTCGCTCAGTTCGGTTTTTTTATCCAGCAACAGATCAGCAATCAAGCGCCCGTTCAATTGCGTCAAAGATACCCCATGGCCAATGCAGCCGCTGGCGTAAATTACCCGCTCATCACCGATAAAACCGATCTCTGGGGTCATATCAAGATTTACCGAAACCGGCCCGCCCCAACGATAATCGAAGCCAATATCCTTAAGGGCCGGAAACATCCATTTAAGGCGATTTTCCAAAGCTGAAAAGATTTTTGCCGTGTCCATATTTGCCATGGCGCGACTATTGGGAATTGCCACATTGCCGCCGCCAATTGTTATGCGGCCACATTTTGTGCGTCGCAGATAATGCACCATTTGCCGATTATCTTCGATTGAGGCGCGATCTGCCCAGCCAATCTTGGCCCACGTTTCTTTAGGGATAATCTTAGTCACCACCTGAGAGGTCCAGACAGGGGTCTGGCGAGAGCGGATTTTTTTAATGCCCTTGATCTGGCTCGACCAGGCGTTGACGGCAATAACCAGTTTTTTGCATTTTATGGTGCCATTGGCAGTTTTGAGAATTATTTTGTCAGCACTGCGATCAACATTTAATACCGGGCTGTTCTCATAGATTTTTGCACCCTCATTCTGAGCCAGCCGCTTTAGTTCACGCACGTGTTTTATGGGGTTTAATATGCCAGAATCACGCTCGAAAATGGCCGCCTGAAACACTTCTGATCCAAACTGGTCGCGCAATTGATCCTGCTGTAAAAATTGATAGCGCTGTCCGGTATCATCCAGCCCTGAAAGCATTTCAGACATGGCGGTCAAGCGCTTTATCTGAGCCGGGGTATAGGCAATTCTAAGCATGCCATTATGCTCATAATCGCTTTTCAAGTCATGGTCTTTTACCAGCTGATGCACATAGGAAACGGCGCGGGCCATATAGTCATGGGCTTCTTTGGCGCGCTGCTTTCCCCAGCGAAAAATTGTCACTTCCGGCTCAAGGCCAAACAGAGACATGTTAAATCCGCCATTGCGTCCCGATGCTCCAAAACCCACATATTTGCCTTCAAGCACAATCAGGTTGGCACCGGGATTATCTTTTTTGAATTCACGGGCGATGGAAAGGCCCGTATAGCCAGCCCCGATTATCGCCACATCAACGTCTGCATCACCGGCAAAGGGCTGATTTGGCTGATAATTGCCAAATTCATTTTCCCAGAACGAGACCGGGCTGGAATTTTTCATCATATTTAACGTGCTCACTTAATCTTTGCCCCCGGTCACAATCATATTTTTGAAATAAAGCAGTAAAAAACCAAAAAGGGGAAAAAATATTTGTAAGCAAAATAGAAAAAAGGCAGAGCCAGTGTTTTAATCCGGCTATGGGGCGGTTTTGGAAAAGGCCACCTGATCAACATAGACCAGCGTATTTTCATCTGGCGAGTTGGCTGTGATCCCGATTTGTAATCGGGTCAGCACCGTGTCGGGCATAGGCAAGGTCTGCCCGTTGGCGCTAATTACCAACTCATCATCAAGCCAGAGTTTGGCAACCCCACTATTATCGTCCGAAAGAAAAAAATGCATATCTATTTTGAACCATTTCCCTAATGGCAGCTTTGCCGCAATGCCCAAATTTGGACGATATGTAGGTTTGTCGCCCCACTTGAGTTCTAGCCGTGGCACCATATTTTCAGAAACCATCAGGCGCATGCCGGGGCCGTTTAGAATATATCCCGCTTCAATATCTACCAGCGAAGTGGGAGTGCCGGATTCAATATAAAACATTGCAGAGAACCAAAAATCATCTCCACGTTCGAAATAAAGCAATTCACTTTCAAGGGATGCTTTGGTCAAAGGCACCGGACCGGTCGCCGCTGGTGCAAAGGCGCGCAGCGAACTATTTCCAACAAAGGGTCGCAAAGGGGAAGGCTCAATGCGGTTATCAATAAAATCCGTCTCCCCACGGAGGATTTTTTGACGCAGGGCCACATATTCACCAACCGTTGGAGCGCCCGCACTTTGCAGGGTCAGCGATGTCCAACCGCGCTCAAGACCGATCAGATCCTTAAGCGATGAAGCGTTTTCAAATCCATCGAAAAACCTGGCACGCGTTGGAATTTTTTCTCCCGTATCAGGCACGAGACGATATATCACGCCATCTATTTCGGTATAATTATTCTGCAAATATTCAG
>CAZMVQ010000016.1:0-5140 GCA_964569865.1 uncultured Devosia sp. | reverse complement strand
GCCCCGCCCATTCATTTTTATGTTTTGGTATTTTTACATACCAAGCGCTTTATCGGTAATTACGCTGGTCCATGCGCCTTCTGGCGCCATAGTGATAACCGGATCAGAACCACCACCCATCAGCGTATCAACTGTGCGTTGATAATCAGCAGGATCTAGAGCGCCATTGGAACCGGCGGTCAATTTGGCGATTTCGCCCATCATACGCCGTTGATGCTCAATAGTCTGGGCACCGGTCTCATCATATTCAAGGACGATTTCAGCAGCCGCATCAGGATTTTCTTCGGCCCATTTCCAGCCCTTCATGGATGCACGAACAAATCGCACCATTTCGTCGGAGAACTCTTCATCATTCAAACGATCTTCAAGCACATAAATGCCATCTTCAAGGGTTGCTACACCTTCGTCCTCATATTTGAAGGTCACCAGATCATCCGCTGTAAGACCCGCATCAATAATCTGCCAATATTCATTATAGGTCATGGTGGAAACGCAGGCCGCCTGATTTTGCAGGATCGGATCAACGTTAAAGCCCTGTTTTAGAACCTCAACCCCGTCATCTCCGCCATCGGTGGAAATGCCCAACTGGCTCATCCATGAAAGGAATGGATATTCATTGCCAAAGAACCAGACCCCAAGAGTATTACCGGGAAAATCGGCGGGGGATGTGATGCCGCTATCGGCGCGACAGGTCAGCATCATGCCCGAAGATTTGAAGGGCTGGGCGATATTGACCAATGGCACGCCTTTTTCGCGAGCTGCAAGAGCCGAAGGCATCCAGTCGATGACCACATCAGCGCCGCCGCCAACCAGAACCTGAACCGGAGCAATATCGGGACCGCCGGGCTTGATGGTTACGTCAAGGCCTTCATCATCATAAAAGCCGTTTTCCAGCGCCACATAATAACCCGCGAACTGAGCTTGCGTTACCCATTTGAGTTGCAGAGTAACTTCTTGAGCGTTAACGGCGGGAACAGCTGTAAAAGCCATGGCCCCCAGTGCAAGAGTTGTGAGTAGTTTTTTCATTTTAGTCTCCCTTTGGTTGTTTTTGGGTCTTGGACCCGTTCTTACTTGATTTTCTACCTATAAAAAAAAATTCACCCGCGAACCGATGGATGCCAGAATGTAACCTTGCGCTCGATCAGGGCGATTAAACCGTAAAAAGTGGTACCAGCCAAGGCCGCCACCGCAATTTCTGCCCAGACCAGATCAACATTCATCCGCCCGACCTCAGTTGAAATACGAAAACCCATGCCAACAATCGGCGTGCCAAAAAACTCCGCTACAATTGCACCAATTAGTGCCAGGGTCGAGTTGATCTTTAGGGCATTAAAAATAAACGGCGCCGCAGCCGGTAATCTTAGCGCAAACAGGGTCTGCCAATAGGAGCCTGCATAGGTGCGCATCAGGTCTTTTTGCATGGACGAGGCCGCCGCTAAGCCCGATACTGTATTTACCAGCATGGGGAAAAACGTCATCACCACGACCACAGCAACTTTTGAGGGCCAGTCAAAACCAAACCACATGACCATAATCGGGGCCACCCCGACAATGGGTAGCGCAGAGACAAAATTACCGATGGGCAATAGGCCGCGCTGTAAAAACGGCGAACGATCAACAGCAATGGCCACCAAAAATCCAGACCCGCAGCCAAAAGCAAAGCCTATAAGAACCGACTTCAAAAATGTTTGTTGAAAATCAGCCCAAAGGATTGATCCCGAGACCAAAATTCTGGCCCAGATCATCGAGGGGGGCGGCAAAAGAATCGGGGAAACATTAAGCCCGCGCACCAAACCTTCCCAAAGCACCAGAATGGAAACCCCAAACAATAGGGGCACCAGCAAATCAATTGATCGGCCAATAGTGCGGTTTTGAACATTTAGCCGCACCAGCCATTCATTGGTCGCCCAGGCAATTAGCCAAAAAATTACAGCCGCCACAACAAGGGAATAATTCACTAATTCGCCCCTTTTGTTTGCGCACCAATTATTTGGGCACCAAGATTGCGTGTGACCGCTCTTTCAACCACAGAAACCAGCGCCACCAGAGTTGCGGCAAGGGCTGCGGCCATAAAAAGGGCCGACCAGATTTGCACTGTCTGGCCGTAATAGGAGCCGGACAAAAGCCGCGCGCCAAGCCCGGCAACCGCCCCGGTGGGCAGTTCGCCGACTATGGCCCCAACCAGCGAGATGGCGATAGCGATTTTCATCGACGTAAACAGGTATGGCAGGGAAGCAAACCAGCGCAATTTCCAAAATGTTTGAATCTTGCCGGCCCCATAGGTATGCATCAGATCAAGCTGGATCTGCTCGGGGGAACGAAAGCCCTTTACCATGCCAACGGCAATGGGAAAAAATGACAGATAGGTGGAAATAAGTGCCTTGGGCAATACTCCTGAAATTCCGATAGCGTTAAGAACCACAATGATCATCGGCGCGATGGCCAGAATAGGAATGGTCTGGGAGGCAACAATCCATGGCATGGTGGATTTATCCATGGCTTTGGAATGGGTAATGCCCACCGCCAGCAATATGCCCAAAACCGAGCCAATGGTAAATCCAAGCATGGTGGCCGATAAGGTAATCCATGCGTGATAAAGCAGGGAACGGCGCGAGGTGGGATTTTTTAAAACCGTAGTATTCCAGATTTCAACAAACACCTGATGGGCCGAGGGCAAAACCGGTCTTTTTTGGTTTAGAGTATCGACAACAAACCGGGAGGCAGTCCAGTCAGATATTTCAGCACGCTCATAAACTCCGACCTGCCAAGGGGCGTTCAGCCATACGGCAGAAGCGTACCAAATGACAATAATGATACTAACGATCATTAAAACAGGAAGGGCCTTGCCCTGATAAAGCCGGTTGAACATGCCCCTATTCCTCATAGGCATTTCCGGTGCGCAAGCCTTCGCGCACCCGATGGGCGATCTTTAGAAATTCAGGGGTTTCACGAATATCCAGCGGTCGGGTTTTTGGCAATGTGCTTTTTATCACATCTATTACCCTGCCCGGTCGCGGCGACATGACAACGATTTTTGTCGACAAGTAAACCGCTTCGGGAATGGAATGGGTGACAAAACAAATGGTTTTCTTTGTGTCCGACCATAGTTTTAGCAATTGCTCATTGAGGTGATCGCGCACAATTTCATCCAGCGCCCCGAACGGTTCATCCATCAGCAACAGATCAGCATCAAAGGCCAATGCACGGGCAATGGAGGCACGCTGCTGCATACCGCCAGAGAGTTGCCATGGGAATTTTTTTTCAAATCCGTCCAGATTGACCATTTTCAAGGTGCGCTTGGTGCGCTCTTCTTGTTCAGCTTTGCTCATGCCGATAATTTCAAGCGGCAGGGCAACATTTTTTTGCACTGTGCGCCATGGAAGAAGCGCCGGAGCCTGAAAAACATAGCCATAATCGCGGTTCATGCGCGCCTCGGCCGGGGTTTTTCCGTTGACTGTGATCGCGCCGCCTGTGGGCTGCTCTAGATCGGCCACCACCCGCAAAAAAGTGGTTTTGCCGCACCCGGAAGGGCCGATGAACGAAACAAATTCGCCTTTATTGATGTCCAAATCAACTTCAGACAATGCATGCACCGGTCCGTCATTAGTCTGAAAAGTCAGGGAGAGTTTTTTGGCTAAAATTACCGGGCTCATTGAACTTCACACTTTTCAAAAATTCCCACCGGACCGGCGATAATATCATTTCCAACATTGCTGACCTCAAAGCCATTGCCCTCCCAGATTGGAGAAATGGAAAACAGGTCCGGCGCTATAAACCCTTCAGAATAACAGATGGCAGAGGCCAAATAATCGCCTTGGGATGAAACCCGCAAATCAACAAATTCACAATATGTTTCATGGGCAGCAATTCCCTTGAAGGTGAGTTGGCGCCACCCGTCCAGCCCATCACCGCCGCCCTGTTTTATGCAGCCAAGCTCGTTTCCAAATATCGCTCCGGCAGTAAGTGTTTGAGCGCTCGCCTGAGAGGAGGTGATTAATACCAAAATCAAGCATGTGAAAATTGATTTTTTCATTGAGTTAAACCCCACTTTGCGGAATGCCGGTGCGCTGGACTTTTCTTGGTGAGGTGATTTCCTTATATTTTGAAAGCGCCTTATTAACCGCCGGAAAAGGTTCACGGGCGACAAATTTTCCGTGTCCCTCGCGGGTTTTTATGGTGCCTTCTTCCACAGCCACATAACCCTTGGTCAGGGTGAACCTTGGCAGGCCAACCACATGCTTGCCTTCAAATACATTATAATCAATGGCGCTTTGCTGGGTTTTTGCCTCGATAGTTTTTTCTCGTTTTGGATCCCAGACCACAATATCCGCATCGGAGCCAACCAGAATCGCGCCCTTTTTAGGATAGGTATTTAATATCTTGGCGATATTGGTGGAGGTGACCGCGACGAACTCGTTCATGGTCAAGCGACCGGTATTGACCCCAAAAGTCCAGAGCATGGGCATGCGATCTTCTAAGCCACCGGTGCCGTTGGGAATAAGGGTGAAATTATCAATGCCGGAGCGTTTTTGCTCGGTGGTAAAAGCGCAATGATCGGTGGCAACCACCTGCAACGAGCCAGATGCCAGACCGGCCCATAAACTATCCTGATGCTTCTTGTTGCGAAAAGGTGGGCTCATAACCCGGCGGGCCGAATGGTCCCAATCCTTGTTCTGATACTCGCTATCATCAAGGGTTAAGTGCTGGATCAAAGGTTCGCCAAATACCCTGATACCGTTTTGGCGTGCGCGGCGCACTGCCTCATGGCTTTGCTCACAGGATAGATGCACCACATAAAGGGGCACCCCGGCCATATCGGCAATCATAATGGCGCGGTTGGTGGCCTCACCCTCAACTTCGGGCGGGCGGGAATAGGCGTGGGCTTCGGGACCATTATTGCCCTCGGCCAGCAATTTAGCCTGCATCTGGGCCACCACGTCGCCATTTTCCGCATGCACCAGCGGCAAAGCGCCAAGGGCGGCGCAGCGCTGAAATGATGAATACATCTCATCATCATCAACCATCAAAGCGCCCTTATAGGCCATGAAATGTTTAAACGTATTGATGCCGCGTTTGGTTATCGCCTCCATCTCGTCAAACACCTGCTCACCCCACCATGTGATGGCCATGTGGAAGGAAT
>CAZMVQ010000015.1:32409-39537 GCA_964569865.1 uncultured Devosia sp. | reverse complement strand
GTCAGTCGACGGACTTTCCTCAGAACCATTGCTCGACGGGGAATTCTCATCAGCGTCCGAGTTTTCAGTTGAACCTTCTTCTTCAGAATCAACATCATCTTCTGTTGGTTCCGGTTCAGAAATCCTCTCGACGGAAACCACGTTTTCCCCCTCCGCCGTATCAAGAACAATTACACCTTGCGTGGCGCGACCGGCAAGGCGAATGCCCGTAACCGGCACCCGGATAAGTTTGCCGCCATCGGTAACCAGCATAATGGTATCGTCATTATCAACCGGGAACGATGCCACAATCGGTCCGGTTTTATCGGTAACAGCCATCGCCGCAATACCCTTGCCACCACGCCCTGCAACTCTATATTCGAAACTGGACGAGCGCTTGCCATAGCCATTTTGTGAAATGGCCAACACCACCTGTTCGGCTGCACTCATTTGCGCATAGCGCTCTTGAGAAAGCACGCCAATTTCAGTGCTTTGATCCAAATCGCTACTTTGATCCAAATCGCTACTTTGATCCAAGTCGCTACTTTGATCCAAGTCGCTTGGCTCTACATCGTTTGGCACATCACTTGTTACGTCTTCTGCCTCGCCGCGCATGGCCCGACTCATTTTGATAAAAGCCGTCCGCTCGTCTGGTGTGGCATCAAAATGTGAGAGTACGGTCATGGAAATTACATGATCGGACTGAGCCAACCTGACCCCACGAACTCCAATGGAATTGCGGCCCGTAAATACCCGCACATCACCAACATTAAAGCGAATTGCCTGTCCAAGCGAAGTAGTCAGCAAAATATCATCGGCCGCATCACATGTATCAACGCCGACAATTCCATCGCCCTCTTCAAGCTTCATGGCGATTTTGCCATTGGCCCGAACTTCGGCAAAATCGGCCAAAGAATTGCGCCTTACAGTGCCGCGAGTGGTGGCAAACATAATGTCCAGTTCGCTCCAGCTATCCTCATCCTCAGGCAGCGGCATGATCGAGGTGATGCGCTCACCCTCTTGCAACGGCAACAGATTAATCAGCGCCTTGCCACGCGCCTGGGGAGCAGCCTGAGGCAATCTCCAGACTTTTAATTTATAGGCAATACCTCGCGAGGAGAAAAACAATACCGGCGTATGAGTATTGGCCACAAACAGACGCGCTACAAAATCTTCGTCCCGGGTCGACATGCCCGCTCTGCCTTTGCCGCCCCGGCGCTGGGCGCGGTAGGTGGAAAGGGGAACCCGTTTGATATATCCGGCATGGGAAACCGTAACCACCATATCCTCACGGGCGATAAAGTCCTCATCATCCATATCAGCGGCATAATCGGAAATTTCGGTTTGACGCTCGGTGGTAAACTGATCACGTACCGCCTCAAGTTCTTCCTGGATTATGGCGACCACACGCTCGCGAGAGCGCAAAATATCCAGATAATCGGTAATTTGCTCGCCAAGAATTGCCAGCTCATCACCTACCTCATCGCGACCCAGAGCCGTTAAACGGGCAAGGCGCAGATCAAGAATGGCTCGAGCCTGTTCTTCTGAAAGACGGAAAGTGCCGTCTTCATTGACCTTATGGCGCAAATCATCAATTAGCTGAATTAGCGGGGCCACATCGCCAACCGGCCAATTGCGCTCCATCAATTGCTCGCGGGCTGTAGCGGGATTTGGTGCAGCTCTGATAAGGGCAATCACCTCGTCAACATTGGCAACAGCAACAGCCAGACCAACCAGAATATGGGCCCGGTCACGAGCTTTATTAAGCTGGAATTTAGCACGTCGCGTAACCACCACATGACGAAATTCAACAAAACAGGCCAGAATTTTTTGTAAGCCCATAAGTTCGGGCTTGCCCCCGGTCAGGGCCACAAAGTTGCACCCGAACGAGGATTGCAGTGCCGTATAGCGATAGAGCTGGTTTAAGACCACATCGGCAAAAGCATCGCGCTTTATCTCAACGACAACCCGCATGCCGTGACGATCGCTTTCGTCGCGAATGTCAGAAATCCCCTCGATCCGCTTATCGCGAACCAGTTCGGCGATTTTTTCGATCATTGTGGCTTTATTCACCTGATAGGGAATTTCAGTAATGATCAGAGCGTCGCGATCTTTACGAATTTCTTCAACTGCCACGCGACCGCGCATCAAAACTGATCCGCGCCCGGTTTCATAGGCCGAGCGAATTCCGGCTCGCCCAAGAATTATACCACCGGTGGGAAAATCCGGTCCGGGCATAATTTCAAGCAATTGATCAACCGTAAGATCAGGATCATGCAAAACCGCCAATGTGGCATTTATAACTTCGCCCAGATTGTGGGGGGGGATATTGGTGGCCATGCCAACCGCAATGCCCCCTGCCCCATTGGCCAAAAGATTGGGAAAACGGGCCGGCAAAACCGAAGGCTGGCTTTCTGAATCATCATAGTTGGGATAAAAATCAACCGTATCCTTGTTCAGGTCTTCAAGCAGGGAAAGTGTTACCTTTTCCATCCTGACTTCGGTGTAACGCATGGCAGCTGGCATATCCCCATCCACCGAGCCGAAATTCCCCTGACCGTCAATCAGTGGAACCCGAAGAGAAAAATGCTGGGCCATGCGCACCAATGACATATATACCGCCTGATCACCATGGGGGTGATATTTACCAATTACTTCACCAACAATTCTTGCAGACTTGCGATAGGGCTTGTTCCACTCATATGTATTTTCGTGCATGGAATACAGAATGCGTCGATGCACGGGCTTTAATCCGTCACGGACATCGGGAAGCGCCCTCGAAACGATAACGCTCATGGCATAATCCAGATAGGATTTACGCATTTCGTCGGTTATTGAAACGGGAAGAATGTCGCCATCAGTAGGCGCGATAGGAGGTTGATCGGGAGTGTCAGTCACAAATAATTTATCCTGCCATATTTACATTTGTATTTTATAGATGATTCCGTTTGGATAGACCATCACAACCCGCCATGTTTTCTTGGAGCTTCCCTTGAACTCCCCCTGACCTCTCATGTGGCATTTTCTCAGGTTTTTCTTTGGTTTTCTGTTGTTTCTTTTTGGCTTTGTTGAAACATGTTCAAATGCAGCAGATATATTTCTCCCATAAATATTGAGGGATGCAATATAAGTAATATAAAATTTTATTTACCAATTTGGCCAATTCAAAATCAACAGATGCTAGACGAAAGCCAAAAGAGGCATTAATGGTTTTGAAATCAGTTTTGGGAGAATGATTCTTGTCCATCGGGTTTGGGATTGAACGTCTTGGGTTGCTTGCGCTGAAATATCCCAAGGTGGTGGGATTATTTGTCGTAGCATTTACGATATTGTGCGTTTCGTTGCTTCCGCAGGCCTCCGTCGATGGGGATTTGCTCAGGGTATATAAGAATTCGGGCGAAATGTATGATCGCTACGAAAAGCTGGGCCAGACTTTTGGCACATTTGATAATGATGCCTATATCCTTGTTTATTCTGACAATATGACCGACCCAAAAGTTCTGGAAACTTTGCGAGATCTGGCATTTGATCTTGAATTGAGCGATTTTGCGGTTGGTACATTGTCTCCGTTTTCACTTCGAAAACCAGCCGCTGACAATGTTACTCTTCCGGCAGTCCCTGAAAATATGATTTCTGCTGAGCAGGTGGCGCGTGAGCTTACTCAATTGCGCCAGAACGACCCGATTATGCGCAATCTGATAGTTGAGGATTTGACCGGTATGGTCATGATCATGTTCCCCAACGCCGAAAAAACTCAGGGCGCTGGCGAAAAAGCCATGATTGCTGATTTGCAGGAATTAATCTCATTCTACCAGTCTGCGGATATTCGGGTCGAGCTGACCGGTGCCCCGATCTGGAAAACAGAAATGCTTGATGCCAGCATTGATGATCAGATCAAATTTTCAATTTATGGAGTGGTGATTGGCTTTGCTACCGCCCTTATCAGTTTCCGCTCATTCTGGGGGGCAGTATTGGCCACCCTTACCCCGTTTGTTTCGGTTATCTGGGTAATGGGCGTGGTGATTATGCTATTTGGGTCATTCACGTTTTTAACCAATATTGTTACAACGCTGGTGCTGGTGATCGCCTTCGCGGAGAGCATGTTTTTCTGTTTTCACTGGCTTAGATTATGGCGTGATGGCATGGAACCAAACGAGGCCGTGCGCCAAACCGTGCTTAGAGTAAGCCCGGCCTGCGCACTTACATCTATCACCACCATTATAGCATTTGCTTCACTTGGCCTTACTCAGGGGCAGGGTATTCAGGAATTTGCCCTGTCCGGCATGATCGCAGTTGTTGTTGCCTATGTAACATTGGTTACTTTTTTGCCATTAGCGCTTAAATTGGCGATCAGGCTTGGATTTAAATCACCACGCCAGCCAAGTGCTGCGCTTACCGCTCCAATTCCGCTGATCAGAAAGGTGGTCTGGAAGTTCAAAATTCCGTTGGGTATTTTTGGATTGGTTGCAACCGCATTGCTGTTTTACCCCCATTTTGATCTTGAACCAAGATTTTCGTTTCAGGATTTCTTACCCGCAGATTCAGAATCCCTTGTTGTTGCCCAACAGATTGATGATGGCGTTGGCGGAGTATCTCCCATCTATGTGCGCGTACCTTTATCTGAAGGGTTAGAATCTGTCGGCGATGCGGATTATGCAAAAATTGAGGCCGTTCACAGGATTCTTGAAAACAATATCGGGGTGGGCAAGGTAATTTCGGCGGCAAGTTTTGGATTTTACGCGGATAGCGGCTTTAGTCGCGATCAGATATTTAATGCGGTTGGTCCGTTTCTCAAGCGACGCTTTGTCACCGATGACGGAACTCAGGCATTGGTCACCGGATTTTTGCCAACCATTGTGGAAAGCGATGAATTGCGAGAATTGGTGGAGAACACCGACAGGGAATTGCGCGAGGCCGGACTTGGGGATGCGCAACTCACAGGGTTTCGTGTTCTGACATCCTTTGCCTCCATGGATATGATCCGCTCTATGCAGCAGGGATTAACGCTGGCGGTATTTGTTTCGATTTTTGTAATTGGTTTTGCATTCAAGTCATGGAAAATTGCCCTGATATCATTCGTGCCCAATATTTTGCCCATTCTTGGAACCGAGCTATATTTGTGGGTAAGCGGAGCCGGATTGCAATTAACCACGGTTATTGCCTTAACGATTGCTTTTGGGATTGCGGTTGATGATACAATCCACTTTCTTGCCAATTACCAGCGAGCCCGAAAAAATGGTCTGGAGCACGAACAGGCGGTCGACAGGGCGCTGGAGCGGGTTGGCCCTGCCCTCATAGCAACCACATTTATTCTTTGTGCAGGCACGTTTATCGTTGTATTTTCCGCCTTGCCACAGGTCGCCTTATTTGGGACACTAACAGTCTTAACTCTTTTGTTGGCTTTGGTGGGCGATTTGTTCATCCTTCCCGCAATGCTTCTCGCCGGGGGGCGATTTTTTAACTCTCTTGGAGGTCTGAAGAAATGATTAACTCAACGAGCATTTGCCGCTCGGCGCTACGGTATGGAATTATCGGAGCAATTGCATTATCGGGATTAGGCATTAGCGTGCCAGCTTATGCAGCTCCTGAAGATCTGGCGCTGATCCAGTCTTATATCGGTGAATGGCGCGGCCGAGGCACTCTTACTGCTGAGGGACAGGAAGACGAAACTGTGGTGTGTCGCCTCAGTGTCACCGGCTCCAGCGCCGAAAAAATAAACTATCGCGGTCGCTGCACACTGGCCGGAGCCAATCTTTCCATGAATGGCACCATGGCCTTTATTTCAGATAAAAATCGCTATGAAGCAATCATGACATCAAACACCGCCTTCACCGGTGTTGCTGTTGGCACAAGGCGTGGCGAAAATGTTACATTCAACCTGCAATCCACCGCAGAAGATGGCATGGTATCCAGAGTCAAAGCCGGTTTTGGACTGTCTGATGGTGATATCGAAGTCAGCTTTGAAGTCACGCGTGACGATGGATCAAAACTTGTAGCCCAAATTCCCTTCGACCGGCGGTAAATTCGTCTAAAGATTGGTGATTAGATAAAGGAGCGTTTCAAATAAAATTGAAACGCTCCTTTTTTATAACCTACGGCTCGCATCGCTTAACCAATGACGCTTAAAAAGCTACTGGCGAAGCCGAGCCTGCAACGCACGTCGCATAGGCGGCGACACTTGTGGCGCTTATTTGCTTTCAATTGAAATGTATCAAAACCGGTTTGCAAAAAATTGTCCAAAAGCTGTCATTGCGAGAAACGAAGCGACGAAGCAATCCAGAATTTTATAATATTTGAACTGGATTGCCGCACACCTGAAGATCAGGCGCTCGCAATGACGGTTGTATTTTTGGCAGCGCTCTGGCTATGCTAGTTTTTTGGTCGCGCTGCCGAAGCGCAAACCCGATTTCAACTCCACCTGAAGGGTGTTCTATTCGAAAAAACTTCGCACCCAAAGAGTGTGTATTAAAACGGAATGTCGTCGTCGGAATTATTAGAGCTGAACGAGGGTGCATTTTCCGCAGGTTTGCTCATCCCCCCGCCGCCACCACCGGATCCGCCAGAAGAAAATCCACCACCGCCGCCGCCGCCATCATTGCGGCTACCCAGCATGGTCAGATTGGAATTAAATCCCTGCAATACCACCTCGGTGGAATAGCGATCATTACCATCTTTGTCCTGCCATTTGCGAGTTTGCAATTGCCCCTCAATATATACCGAAGAGCCCTTTTTGAGATATTGCTCGGCGACCCGAACCAGTCCCTCACTAAAAATCGCCACCGTGTGCCATTCGGTCTTTTCACGATTTTCTCCGGTATTTTTATCCCGCCATCTCTCAGAGGTGGCAATGCGAAGATTGCAGACCTTGCCACCATTTTGAAATGTGCGAACTTCCGGATCCGCTCCCAAATTGCCAAGCAATATTACCTTGTTTACGCTTCCCGCCATGTTAATTCCTTTCCTGAAAAATTATTTTTGATCCCAAAACACCAAAAATTCCCCAGATAAAATGTCCGGGCATCAATTACCCAGAATAAAAAATACTACGATGTGAACTGACCCACAATAGCGCAAATCCACAGTGAAATGCCCATAGCTATTATTTTTCTTCCACAATTAAAGGTTCCGCACAATTAAAGGTTCCGCACA
>CAZMVQ010000015.1:8165-32309 GCA_964569865.1 uncultured Devosia sp. | reverse complement strand
AGCTATTATTTTTCTTCCACAATTAAAGGTTCCGCACAATTAAAGGTTCCGCACATATTGTTTGCACAGTTATCGCACCCTGCCCTCGCTTGTCCCCAACAAACAAATTTATTGCCAATTGTTTTTAAACTTTGACTTCATTAGATAAGTATGTTCTTAGTTTGTTCTGTTTTTGTCAATAGGGGTTTTGCTATAGGATTCTAACTATTGTCTATACTACTTGAGAATTTTTGGATTTGAGCGTTATAATGGTTTTAAGCAATTGCGCGTGGTTGCACATGCCAATGTCAAACCAGTTGTTTACAAAAAAATAGTATATCTGGAAATATGCAATGGCACGGATAAATAAAACTAATTCCACACCACCAAATTTTCTAAGGTCGCGCTGGGCCAATACAATCCGATATTCTTTGATGAATTTATTCATTGTTGGCGGCGCAGTTACCATTGCCCTTGGCGGGTGGTGGATGTGGGCTGGACTATTTTTATCGTTTCTTATTGCCGGCCTGTTTGAAGAGCTGGTAGGAGATGCGGGCGATGATGAGAAGCTGCCACCCACCTGGTATTTAAACCTGATGCTGTTTATCACATGGCCGCTATTATTGATTATCACCATAATTTGCCTCAATATCATTGGCCCGGGATTTGAATTTATCGATCAGGCACTGTTTGGAATAGGATTTGATCCGGTTTCGGCTCGCAATAATACCAATTTTTTTATGGCAAGCGGCGGACTGGTCAGTGTTGGCATGTTTTATGGCCTGTCCGGCGTAAATGTCGCCCATGAATTGGTGCACAGAACAAAAAGCCGCTTTTCCATGATATTGGGTCGTTGGTTGCTGGCTTTTACATGGGATACGGGGTTTGCCATTGAGCATGTTTATGGTCACCACCGGCATGTGGGAACAAAAAACGATCCGGCAACCGCAAGACGTGGTGAAATCCTGTGGTTTTTCGTCATCCGCTCAACCATCGGGCAGATAATTTCTGCAATAAAATTTGAAAATGCCCGCCTGAAACGACGTAATATTGCCAATAATATTTTCACCAATATTTATTGGCGCGGTCAATTGATGAGTGTCGTCGTGATTTTGCTTTACGTATTAATGGTTGGTCCAATTGGCATTTTTTATTCTGCCTTTAGTGCAGCAGTGGGCAAGGTTTATCTGGAGGCGGTAAATTATATTGAACATTATGGTTTGGTTAGAGTTGAAGGGCAGCCCATTCAAGAGCGCCACTCATGGGATTCGCATCGGCGAATTTCTACAGGAATGACTTATAATCTTCCCCTTCATTCCAGCCATCATAGATTTGCCAGCCGCCCGTTCTGGAAGTTACAACACGCATCCGGCAAAGCCCCCGTATTACCCATGGGTTATATGCCGATGATATTTTGTTCCGCATGGCCCCCCTATTGGAAAAAAATCAGTGAACCGTTGCTGAAAAACTGGGATCAAAACCTTGCCAGCCCACAAGAACGTAAATATCTGGCAGATATTGGTGAATTGCGAACCTAAAAAAAACCAATAAAACTCTTGACCAAACTTGAATTTGTTCTATCTATGTTCTGTCACAGAACATGCAGGAAATCACCAACATCCCCAAATAAAACGCTCCAAAGATTTTCGGGGCAATGTTTAGCAGGCGGAAAAAACAAGGCCAGAATTTATTCCATGAGTAAAAAAAACGGCATGAACCGGGAAATTATCGTTCGCGGAGCCAACGAACATAATCTGCAATCCGTCAACGTAACCCTGCCCCGGGACAAGCTTATTGTTATGACCGGCCTTTCCGGCTCGGGCAAATCATCTTTGGCATTTGATACTATTTATGCAGAAGGGCAGCGTCGCTATGTGGAGAGCCTTTCGGCCTATGCGCGCCAATTCCTGGAGATGATGCAAAAGCCGGATGTGGAGCAAATTGAGGGCCTTAGCCCGGCCATTTCCATCGAGCAGAAAACCACGTCGCGCAATCCTCGCTCCACCGTTGGCACCGTTACCGAAATTTATGATTATTTGCGATTGCTGTTTGCCAGAGTTGGTATTCCCTATTCTCCCGCAACCGGCCTGCCAATCACCAGTCAGAGCGTTAGTCAGATGGTTGACCGGATCATGGATCTGCCCAAAGATACAAGACTATATCTGTTGGCTCCGATTGCTCGTGGTCGCAAGGGCGAATTCAAAAAAGAGCTGGCGGAATTTTTGAAACGTGGCTTTCAGCGGGTAAAAATTGACGGTGAGTTTTATGAAATAGAAGACGCTCCTGATCTGGATAAAAAGTTCAAGCACAATATCAGTGTTGTGGTTGATCGGGTTGTAATTACAAAAGGAATTGAGGGTCGGCTGGCCGATAGTTTTGAAACCGCTCTGGGGTTAAGCGAGGGCTTGGCTATTGCTGAATTTGCCGATTTGCCCAAGGATGAAACCGCGCCCAAAGAGCTGTTATTTTCTCAAAAATTTGCCTGCCCGGTTTCCGGTTTTACCATTGCTGAAATCGAGCCGAGATTATTTTCGTTCAACAATCCATTCGGGGCCTGCCCAACCTGTGACGGGCTTGGTTTTGAACTAAAAATCGACCCCAATCTAGTAGTCACCGACCCGACTTTATCCCTGAACGGCGGGGCAATCGTGCCTTGGTCGCGCACCTCATCGCCCTATTATCAGCAGACATTAAAGGCAATTTGTAATCATTATGGCGGCAGCATGGACATTGCATTTGAGCAATCGCCCCAAGAACTGACCAAAGCAATTTTGCATGGCACAGGCAAAGACAAAATCAGCTTTGTTTATGATGATGGTTTGCGCTCCTACAAAACACAAAAACCCTTTGAAGGGGTGATTGGCAATTTGCAACGCCGTTTCAAAGAAACCGAATCAAGCGGCATGCGCGAAGAAATAGGGCGCTATATGAGCAAAGCCCCGTGCGACAAATGCAACGGTCAACGCCTGAAACCTGAAGCACTGGCAGTAAAAATCAACGGTTTGCATATTTCTGAAGTGGCGGACAAATCAATTAGCGCCGCCGCCGACTGGTTCAAAGCCCTTCCAAAATCCCTCAATAAGCAACAGACAACCATCGGCAAAAGCATATTGAAAGAAATCGTCGATCGGCTGAATTTTCTCAATGATGTGGGGCTGGAATATCTCACCCTTTCACGCGGATCTGCTTCTCTTTCTGGCGGAGAAAGTCAGCGTATCCGCTTGGCTTCACAAATCGGCTCGGGGCTTACCGGAGTGCTTTATGTGCTTGATGAGCCTTCAATTGGTCTGCATCAGAGGGACAATGCACGATTGCTGGAAACCCTGCGCCGTCTGCGTGATCTGGGCAATACGGTGATTGTGGTCGAGCATGACGAAGACGCCATATTAAGCGCCGATTATGTGGTCGACATCGGCCCCGGAGCGGGAATTCATGGCGGCAGAATAGTTGCTCAGGGGCAACCCAAGCAAATTATTGAATGCTCCGAAAGTTTAACCGGACAATATTTGTCCGGGGATTTATCTATCAAAATCCCCTCGGAGCGAAGAACGGCTTCCAAAACCCGCAAACTTTCTCTTAGAGGGGCTAGTGGCAATAATCTTAAAAACGTCTCGGTGGATATTCCTCTTGGCCAGTTTGTTGCCATTACCGGAGTTTCAGGCGGGGGCAAATCCACCCTGATGCTTGATACTTTTTACGCGGCGATCGCCAGACGTCTAAATGGAGCGCGCCTTAACCCCGCCCCCCATGATGAATTGCTGGGTCTTGAATATCTGGACAAGGTAATTGAAATTGATCAAAGCCCCATCGGACGCACCCCTCGCTCTAATCCGGCCACCTATACGGGGGCTTTTACACCGATCAGGGAGTGGTTTGCTGCGCTTCCTGAAGCAAAGGTGCGCGGCTATGGCCCGGGCCGTTTTTCGTTCAACGTTAAGGGCGGCAGATGCGAAGCATGCAAGGGCGATGGTCTGATTAAAATCGAAATGCATTTTTTGCCTGATGTTTATGTCACCTGTGACACCTGTGCCGGGAAACGCTATAATCGGGAAACCCTTGAGGTAATGTTCAAGGGTAAATCCATCTGCGATATTTTAGAACTGACGGTCGATGAGGGTGTTAAATTTTTCTCCGCAGTGCCCTCGATCCGGGATAAAATGGCGACCCTGCAAAAAGTGGGTCTGGGATATGTTAAAATCGGACAACCCGCCACCACCCTGTCCGGGGGTGAAGCACAACGGGTCAAGCTGAGCAAAGAGCTTTCAAAGCGGGCAACTGGGCGTACCCTTTATATGCTTGATGAACCAACCACAGGGTTGCACTTTCATGATGTGGCAAAACTGCTGGATGTGTTGCACGAGCTAGTTGGCAGCGGCAATAGTGTTGTCGTGATTGAGCATAATCTGGAAGTGATAAAAACCGCCGACTGGGTTATTGACCTTGGCCCTGAGGGGGGAGACGGTGGAGGCGAAATCGTTGGCATCGGCACTCCTGAGGATATTGCCGCCAATGAGCGATCGCATACTGGCAGGTTCTTAAAACCGGTGCTTGCACGCAAGTAATTTTTTTCAACTGTGCAAATGGTTGATCGCTGAATTCGCTAACATAAATCAAAAAACCAATTGTGATTTTTTTATGAAAATCCGCATGCAAAAAATGCATAGCGGGTGTGCTTTTTTTGCTCTGGTGAAAGGGGAGGATCAGGCCCATATGGAGAATGTAGAAACAAACGATTACCAAATTGAAAAAGGAGTTTTGAAGATGATTATTCGCTCAGTATGGCAATTGGGACGTGCTTTAAACCTACCACAGATCTTAAGCGAAATGGATGTTTTATCCGATCGTACGGTCGACAATTTGGGTTTGTACTCTCATGAGTTTGCGCGAACCAACACCGGAACAAACGATTTTGGATTTAGCGCCCGATCAAAGACCAATAACTAATTCAACTAACAGCCTATCAAATTCTACTCTGCAATAAATGCAGGGCTGAAATGAAAAAAACAATCTGCTCATTAGCGAAATTTTCAATTAAGCAGAGCACAAACAAAACCATGTAAGGAATAGAACAATGAACATCGTAAAAACAATCCGCAAATGGAATGCCTACAACCGCACCGTTCGCGAACTGAATTCTTTGGACAACCATCTGCTCAACGATCTGGGCATCAACCGTGGCGACATTAATCGTCTTGCCCGTGATCACGCCAACCTGATGTAAAAACCGGTCAGCAATCTATCTTGATTTGTTGGGATTTCGAACACCCGTTGCTTAAAGGCAGCGGGTGTTTTTTTGTCGCCAGATTTCACGCCGTCCTTGCCTGATTTGTGCGGGTCTGATATGGCGCGACCATGGAAAACAAATCAAATTCAGTTCATATAATCGGCGGTGGTCTTGCGGGCACAGAAGCTGCATGGCAAGTGGCACAGGCCGGCGTAAAAGCAATACTTTATGAAATGCGGCCAAAAAGAATGACCCCGGCCCATACCACCTCGAATCTGGCAGAACTGGTCTGTTCCAACTCGTTACGTTCTGATGATTTTGAATATAATGCTGTTGGGCTTTTGCACGAAGAAATGCGCCGCGCCAACTCTTTGATCATGAAGGCCGCTGATCAGCATTCACTGCCTGCCGGGGGAGCACTGGCGGTCGATCGGGAAGGATTTTCTTCTTTCATCAAAGAGGCGCTTGAGGCCCATGAAAATGTTGAAATTGTCTATGAAGAATTCACCGAACTTCCAGGAGAAGAATGGGGACAGGTAATTGTTGCCACAGGTCCGCTAACCTCGGAGCCGCTGGCCAAATCCATTCAAAACATCACCGGCGAAGATGCATTATCTTTCTTTGATGCCATTGCGCCAATCATTCATCATGAGAGCATAGACAAGAAAATTGTCTGGGCGCAATCGAGATATGACAAAGTGGGACCATCTGGCACCGGTGCGGATTATTTGAACTGCCCGATGAATGAAGAAGAATATGGTATTTTTATTGATGCGCTGCTGGCTTCTGAAAGTCATGAATTTCACGAATGGGAAAATGTACCCTATTTTGATGGTTGCCTGCCCATCGAGGAAATGGCGGAACGGGGCCGGGAGACCCTGCGTTTTGGCCCCATGAAACCGGTCGGACTTACCAACCCCCATGATCCGGATAATAAACCCTATGCAATTGTGCAATTGCGCCAGGATAATTCGCTTGGCACACTTTGGAATATGGTTGGCTTTCAGACCAAGCTGAAATATCGCAGTCAGGCTGATATTTTTCGGCTTATTCCCGGTTTGCAAAAGGCCGAATTTGCCCGATTGGGCGGCCTTCATCACAATGTATTTTTAAATTCTCCCAAAGTGCTGCACAAGGATTTACGTTTAAAAGGCGCCGAACACTTAAGATTTGCCGGACAGATGACCGGAGTTGAGGGCTATGTGGAAAGTGCGGCCATCGGGTTGATGGCTGGTAAAATGGCCGCAGCAGATTTTGCTGGCAGGTCTTTTAACGCCCCTGCCCCAACAACTGCCCATGGTGCCTTGCTGAGACAC
This sequence comes from uncultured Devosia sp., assembly GCA_964569865.1. Classification (GTDB taxonomy): domain Bacteria; phylum Pseudomonadota; class Alphaproteobacteria; order Rhizobiales; family Devosiaceae; genus DROE01. The sequence continues at coordinate 25,790 of CAZMVQ010000015.1, read as the reverse complement.
ATTACCGGTGGGCATCTGGAAGATAGTTCTGCAAAACTGCGCAGTTTCCAGCCCATGAATATCAATTTTGGCCTTTTCCCTGATATCGAAGTGCAAAAGCCAGAAGGGGTAAAACGCTGGCGCAAGGCCGACCGGAAAAAAATCAAAAAGAAAGCAGTTTCCGACCGGGCGTTAAATGACATCGAGGCTTGGTTGCATCTAAGCTAATTTGGGTCTGGTAAAGCAGAATCTGTGAACAGCAATGCTTCAACCCGGAACAGGCTTTCAATTTCTCCGGTCATAGTATTTTCCCAAATATTGAGCTCTTGCACAATTAACCGGAAACTGCTCCCGTTTATGACAAAATCCAATGCGGGCTCGGTAATAACGCTCCCTTGCTGCTGCAGAACCCAATCTGCGATATCAAGGCTTTGCTTTTGATCGTTGCCACCATCAATCATGATAGAGGCATCTACCAGGTCAAACAATATGCCAGCAATGCTATGCGGTCTGTTGAGAAAAAGTTCTATTCCTCCGACTAAATATGGAGTTTGGGAAAGATCAACGCTTGTCCCCTGCGGGCGAGAAAACTCCCGCACATTCACATCGGCAACTTTTGCTTCGTCGTCCTGAAGGCCCAGTGAATTAAGCACGTGATTATGGTCGATATTACTTTTTTCGTACGTAATACCCTGACGATCAAGAATTTCCGCAATTCTTGATTCTGAAAGCTCGTCCCCAATCAGATAAAGATATGAACCCCGCGCCGCTTTGGCAGTTTCATCGGTCCATTCATAACCACCAGCGCTTAAATTGGGCGGAACAGCGTTGTAAATCAAGGTCTCAAGGCGCATAGCCTGTAAAATTTTGGGTCCATTAATGAAGTTCCATGGTCCAACGCTGATAAAAATGATCATAATGAGTGCCAGCCCGGGGATAAGCCGGATATCAGCAAATTTCTTACTTAAAAACGCTAATGCCAACAGCGTCGCCCAAACGCCGCCGACAAGCAACCACACACGATCTTCTGTCATGCCATAAGAATTTATGCGGGTTGAAACTGCCATGAAATATAAAATGATGGGCACGATGGTCAGCCAGAACCAAAACCGGCGAAAATAGCGCACCAGCATATTGGTATGCATAAAGGCAGGATGCAAAAGCAGCCATGTTGCCGCTCCAGCAGTAGTAAATGGCAGAACCATCCAGCTGAGCATCCCCTCTGGCAATTCTCCCGCCAGCAAAATTTGCAAACCGTATGCAAACAAAATCAGTGAATATAAAAACAAAAACGGGACCATGACATATTGCCCCATGAACCCGATAGCGCGGCTGAGAAAATCAGGGTTTAAGATCTCGCTTTCGCGATAATCATCAAGTTTTGGAATAGTTGCCAGCCAATATACGGGCGTTAAAAACAAGCCGGTGACCGGTAAAAGATATTCGTAAAACAATTCCTCTGTCTGCAAACCAAATAATGCTGACAGTGAAGTCTGGATGGCAAATATTCCAGCCGATATGAGCAAAAATCCAAACCCGGCAATTATCGCTGAGGCAATAGCGCGGTGATTTAACCACCAAAAGCGGTTTTGAATATCGATAGAATGAACGGCCCGTGATTTAGCCCCTTCGGTGGAAGGTGCTCGATAAACAAAGGGAGAAAGGGAGAGCCACAGCACTGAAATCGGGGCCAGCATAAAAGAAACCACCCATTGATATGTTTCAATTTGCAACAATCCAATTGTGATAATTGGCATGATATAGGTTAGAAAAATCGCAATTCCGCCAGATAACAATCCGCGCTTGCCACCATTTGTTATGCTTTCACCAAACAAAGATCCGGCAACTGAAAAAACTGCGCCGATGCCAAAACCAAATGCCAACCTCACAATAAATTCGCTGGTATCATCAAGAAAGCCGGTTATCAGCCCGATAAATACAATAGTGCTTGCGGCGATCAACAATATTGCAAAAGGGAACCTGAGCAACACCTCACCCACGCTAGCACCGGGCTTAAATACCATCTGAATAAGCTTTTTCATATTCCCCTCCTCAATTTCTTAATGACCACCACAGGATTTTGGCAATTTTTAGCCACGGCGCCATGGAGCCAACAACAGAAAATGGATTTTTTCCACCATTATTCAACCGCTGCAACTGCCAATTCAGCACCGGATAAAGAGCAAAAACCGGTCTCACTTCAGGGCGAAGGGATTTAATCGCCTCATGAGCTTTGAGCAAATGCTGCCCTGCAATTTCTCGCAACGAAGCGAAGGCGGCAATGGTTTGTGGCGTGGTTTGTTTTGCAAGCAACTGATTTTGATCAGCCCCATGGGCGCTAAATATCGACATGGGAAGAAATATCTGGCCCCGGGACAGTGTTTCTTCAATGCCAAGCATATGCCCGATCAGCGCATGGGCTACACCCATATGTCCGGCGGCTGTGGCCGCTCCCGCATCTTCACCCTTGTTCACAATGAGTGTCGCCAATTGATAAAGCATGGAATTTGTCTCCCCTGCATAACCCTCAAAACTTGTCAGGTCGGGCATGGGGTCATCATAAAGGTCAAAACGGCGCGCTTCTAACATGCGCAGTAGTGGAGCAGTGGGAAGGTCATATCGTTTTATGGTTGCTCGCAAAGCTGATGCAATCGGATTTTTGCTGGTGTCCCCATGCCCACTACCTGACAATAAATCGACCCAATATTGCAGTCGAATTTCTCCCGGTGCCGGTTCGGTGATCATTGAGCGGATGCGCGAAATTTCCACAGCAAAAGCATATAGGGATTGCACATCATTTCTGGATTTTTCATCAAGAACCAAAGTTGAATAATAGCGGGTGCTATCGTGCTGTTTGAGAAATTGAGCAATATATTGCCCATCCTCAGTAATTTGCCCGGGCTTTTGAATTTGAGTTGTTTTATCTGCCATGAAAAATCAACTTTGTCGCAAAGGAATTATAAATGCACGCTAATCAAAGCTGCCGCCACCGCCCTGTTTTCTGCCAGAAGAATGTTATAGGTCCTGACAGCTCCACCGGTTCCAACCGCATCAACAATAATATTGTGATCACGCAATATCTGGCGAATTTTTGGATCAAATAAAACTATATCAGAGCCAAGACCAACCAACAGCACATCAATTTCGCGATGATTTTTCAGCACCGGGGCAAGACTGTTTTCATCTATGCCGGCAACATTATCCACATCCCACGCAAACATGCCGTCCGGCAAACATAAAAGCGAACCTCGATGAGACATTTGCGCAAATCGAAAGCCACCATTGCCATAGGCATCAATCGGTGCCTGATAGGGATAATGCCCGTCTTTTTGTAACTTATCTGAGGCAGTTTTCTGTTTTTTCAAAAATCAAACCTGCGCGCCATCTGTTCTTTTCTCTTCTGGCTTTTTCAGCACATTTTCGCGAGTTTTCAACCCAAAGAAAAGCAAAACCGGTGCGGCAATGAATATGGAAGAATAAGTACCAACCAGCACACCCCACGTCATGGAGATGGTGAAGCCGCGTATTACTTCGCCGCCAAATATCACCAGAGCCAACAGAGCCAAAATGGTGGTCACCGAGGTCAGAACCGTGCGCGAAAGCATGGAATTTATCGACAGGTCCAGCAGATCAGAAACCTTGAGTTTGCGGAATTTGCGCAAATTCTCGCGCACCCGATCATAGACCACCACCGTATCGTTCAAGGAATAACCAACGATTGTGAGAATTGCTGCAATCGAGGACAGGTTAAATTCAAATCCGATCAAAGAATATAGCCCGATGGTCAATATCACATCGTGAATTAGAGCGATGATAGAACCCACAGCAAACTGCCATTCAAAGCGCAACCAAACATATACCAACACTGCAAATATGGCTACGACTACAGCAATTGCGCCAGCAATGGCCAGTTCACCTGATACAGTTGGGCCAACAACTTCAACTCGTCGAATATCATAATCAGCCTCCAAGGCAGCGGTGACAAGTCGCACGGCATCCTGCTGCGCGGTATCTCCGCCCTCTTGTGCTTCAACCCGGATAAGAACATCATTAGGCGTTCCAAACCCCTGAACCTGCACATCACCAAGGCCCAATTCACCAAGTCTGGATCGAATATCGCCAATATCCGCATCCCCGACGATGGCCTGAACCTCAACCGATGAGCCGCCCTTAAAGTCAATACCAAGGTTTAATCCCTGCAAAGCAAACAGGCCAATCGAAGCAATCATGGCAATTATGGAAAAGCCCATGGCAATTTTGCGCCAGGCCATAAACGGAATTTTGGTGGCGCTGGGAACAAGGGAAAGCAACTGGATTTTTAAGGTTTTTGGTCTGCGAACCGCATACCAGCGACCAATAATAAACTGGGTTACGAAATAGGCGGTAAACAGCGTTGTCAAAATTCCGATTGCCAAAGTTATGGCAAAGCCCTGAATGGGACCAGAACCAAGGAAGAACAATACCGCAGCGGCGATAAAGGTGGTGACATTGGCATCTATAATCGTGCCCATGGCGCGCTTAAAGCCAGCCTCAAGGGCCTGATGCGCCGTTCGTCCACCCACCATTTCTTCACGCATGCGCTCAAATATCAGCACATTGGCATCAACCGCCATGCCAACCGTTAAAACAATTCCGGCAATTCCTGGCAACGTCAGAGTTGCGCCAAGCATGGATAAGACACCAAGAATTATTATTATATTCAAGGTTAGTGATATGGAGGCAAAAACCCCAAACAGGCCATAGCTGATCAGCATAAAGGCTACTACCCCTATGGAGCCGACAATTCCCGCCATCATGCCCGCCTGCACACTATCGGCACCAAGGGAGGGACCAACCGAGCGCTCCTCGATAATATCAAGAGTGGCCGGCAATGCCCCTGCCCGCAGCAATACCGCAAGGTCATTAGCGGTTTCAGCGTTAAAGCTACCCGAAATCTGGCCGGAACCACCGGTAATCGCGGTTTGAATGGTTGGTGCAGTAACCACCTGTCCATCGAGAACAATAGCAAATCTGCGCCCCACATTGGCCGAAGTGATTTCGGCAAATACAATTGCCCCGCGAGTATCAAACCTGAATGAGACAATAGCCTCGCCATTTTGCTGATCAAAACCGGGCTGGGCATCTATCAAAGATTCACCGCCAAGAGAAACTTCCTCAAAAAGCAACTCATCAAAACCATCAACGCTGGCCATGATCATGGTGCCCACAGGAAGCCCTTGAGAACGGGCCTGATCTGCCGACATTGATGGATGCACCATATGAAAAGTCAGTCGGGCCGTACGCGATATTAAATCCTTCAAGCGCTCAGAATCTGCAAATCCCGGCACCTGCACCAGCACCCGATCGGTTCCCTGTCGCTGAATGGTCGGCTCTGTTGTACCCAGTTCATCAATCCGGCGTCGAATAACCTCGATAGACTGGGTAACGAGGGCAGACATACGCTCATCAATTCCCTGCTGGGTCAAAGCGGCTATGATTTTGCCGTCATCAGTCACAGAAATTTCTGTTTCAACAGTACCGCCAACAGAAAATACCGAAGTTGAAACCGGGGCCTCAACCACCCTTAAGACCTGACGGGCCTCTTCCAACTGAGCAGGATCTGTCAGCGTGATAATCAGGCGATCCTGTTCTGTGGCAATTAAATGTCCAATTGCATTGTCATTGGCCAAAATCGAGCGAATTTCACGCCTCAAATCCCTCACCCGCTCTGTAACGATATCCTCGCGATTGACCTGAAGCAAAAGATGGGAACCACCCTGCAAATCAAGACCTAAGACAATCTGGTTTGATGGCAGCCAATTTGTCGTCCATGAGGGAAGCCATAGCGGCAAGTTTTCCCGATAATCACCATTGGTAATATTGGGCAAAACCAGCAATATTCCATAGAGGGCAACAAATGCAATCAAAGCTGTGCGAATGGGAGAAAATTGAAGCATGGTAGTTCCTTGATGGTCAATCTTTAATAGGCGTTGTTGAATGATCGTTTCTTGGAGATACCCCTGAAACGTCAGCTCTTAACATCAGTCAGTTATGTTGCAATAGGTTAAAGCGAAACGCCGACCTGAACACCGATCACTTATTATCGTTCACCGGTTCGGGCTTGGTGCGAATATCCGCAATCATTGTGCGCACGATCTTTACTTTAACGCCCTGAGAAATTTCAACGTCTAAATCCAAATCTTCGCGAACTTTAGTCACTTTGCCAACAAGACCACCGGTGGAAACAATAACATCACCGCGCCGTACTGAAGAAAGCATAGCCTGATGAGCCTTGGCCCGTTTCTGCTGGGGACGAAAAATAAAAAACCAGAATATTATAATTAGAAGAACAATCGGAAAGAACGAAGTAATAAGGTCCGCTCCGCCACCGACGGCCTGTGCATAAACGGGGGTAAAATTCATTGGTAAAACTCCTTGGTTGCCTTCGCTTTAAGGCAGGCAGTGCGGCTTGTCAAAACCAGTTAAAATAATTCATTAAAAGACTAAGACATGGATAGGGTATTCCATGCAATAAAATCCGCAATACGGATTATTTCTGGCTTTTACAACGCCTTTGGCTTTATGCAAAGACCTAACAACATAATCAGTATGCAAAGAAATGCCAAATCAGCTTTCAGGGATGCAAATCAACGTGAATAAGAAACAAATACTACAAGAAATCAACAGTTCTCTGGCGCAAATGTCCAGCGATATTCAAATATTTTTGAAGAAATCTGGAGCCAGTACCAATAATAAAGCCTTGACCACTCTGGGCAAAGAAAACGCCTATTATTGGGATGCTGATACCAGTAAACTTTCGCCAGTAGCCAGCGTATCAAAAATCCCTCTGCATTTATTGTGTGGAATTGATGATGTGGCAAAGCAGCTGGAACAAAACAGTTTGCAGTTTGCCCGTGGTCATGGGGCAAACAACGCCCTGCTGTGGGGGGCTAGAGGCATGGGCAAAAGTTCGCTAGTTAAAGCCCTGCACGGGGATATTTCAACCCGTAAGGAAAAAGACTTGAAAAGGCTCATTCTGGTGGAAATTTCCCGAGAGGATATTAATTCCCTGCCGGTTTTAATGCGTCTGGTTGGAAATCTGCCCGCTCAGTTTATTATATTTTGTGATGACTTGAGCTTTGAGCCGGGGGAAGCCAGTTATAAATCCCTTAAAACCATTTTGGATGGAGGTCTTGAAGGCAGGCCACAAAACACCCTTTTTTATGCCACTTCTAACCGCCGTCATCTAATGCATAGAGATATGATCGACAATGAGAGATCAAGTGCCATCAATCCGGCAGAAGCTGTGCATGAAAAAATTTCTTTGTCAGATCGTTTTGGCCTCTGGCTGGGCTTTCATAATTGCTCACAGCAAGAATATCTGAATATGGTTCAGGGCTATATTGATTATTATGAAATCAAAATTAACCGGGAAGATTTGCACTCAAAAGCTCTGGAATGGGCTTTGACGCGCGGTGCCCGCTCTGGCCGGGTGGCAATTCAATTTGTGCGCCAGATTGCCGGACAGCAGGGAAAAAGTATTTAACAAAAATCATACATTCGTAAAAACGAACCGGATGAAAAACGGGAATAAAAAAAAGGGCCAGATGAATTTCATCTGGCCCTTTTTGCACTTAAGTCGCCAAAAGCGGCATGGGATCGACAGGTGTCGCGCCCTGGCGTAGTTCAAAGTGCAGTTGTGGTCTATTAACGGACCCGGTCATGCCGACCGTGCCGAGTTGATCACCGCGACGAACTTGTGTGTCCTTGGCAATCGAAAATCCTTTTAGGTGAGCGTAGGCGGAAACATATCCGTTGGCATGGCGCACAAGTACAAGGTTGCCAAAGCCTTCTATGCCGTCTCCCACATAAATCACGGTGCCATCTTCAGCAGCTCTTACCGCTGCTCCCTCTGGCGCCTCGATATTGATGCCGGTGCGCCGTGACTGATCAAAGTCAACAATTACGCGCCCGTTTACCGGCCAACGAAACCCGTTAACCTGAGTAGCGGCAGTTTGTGCCGGGGCGGTTTGTACCGGGGCGGTAATTACCGGTGCAACTGTTGCAACCCGAACCGGCTCTTCCACGGCTGCCGCTGGCGCAGCAGGAGTTGAAGCCAAAAGATCTTCGCGACCGGGAATAATAATTTTTTGTCCGACAAATATCTGATCGGCGGAACTCAAACCGTTCACCCGGACAATATCATCGGTTTTAACATTATATCTGCGGGCAATCGCATATAGGGATTCGCCTGATTCCACCGTATGCTTATACCCCTCATTGGGCACAACACTTAAGGTTGGCGCACTACCTCCCGATGCAATCCGGGGAACAGAACTATCCTGAAAAGGCTGCGTAACTCGCGCTGGCGAGATTGCGGTCTGGGTTTGAGCAGGCATGGCTTGTTGACTCCCAACGAATGTGGATTGAGGCTGGGCCAAAGGGGCCGCACCCGGAACGATTGCTGAACTATTTGGAACTGGTGGTAGTTGCGAAGAGGAAACCGAGGCAACAGCAATCGGCACCGCAATAATTGAGCCACCAACATTTCCCGGCGGCATATATGGCCCCGCAGGAGTAATGGTCGCTATATTATTGTTCAATGCGCCTGGCATTGCCTGGCCCAACTGCTCTTCGACCGCTGTTCCTGTAGAAGCTGTCACCAGCGATCTATCCACAGCAGGTGCCGAAGTAAGGCCGCCAAAGGATCCAACCGAAGCACAACCACTCAGAACCAGTACACCCAGCATACTAAAAGCAAGAGAATTGAATTTTTTCAAAGTCGAATTGGTTTTGTGATCGCAATAATCGGGTGCCAAGGACACGTCCTCATCACAACGCAAATTATTGTCAGCGGCATTCTTAAAACCCGTAACAGGCGTACGCTTACTCATTTACTCAACTCATACTCAACTAAACAACTGAGTTTGACTTAAGCGCACTAAGGTAAATAGCGCCTTAAAATACCTAAAATTTAATATAAATCTTCAAAACAGCATATTCGATGCATTGGTAAGAGCCACCAGACATCAACAATACCCTGTTGGGAATTGTAGCAGACAATTCGAAATATCTGTTTTAACCCAGCCTGTTATCCAGACTAATCCTGCCGCGAAGGCGCTCTATTTCTTCCAGATCAGACTGGCGCAACGATAAGGGAGTTATGGAAATCGCATTGTCCTTATGCAGCACATGAAAATCATGACCTTGCTGCATTGGAGTTGGCGTTTGTGGAATTGAAACAAAAAACTTTCCGTCATTCCGGCTTGGATAATGACGAAAGGCGGAGCGAAAAAACCGCTGATGGGGGACAAATTCAATGCCGGAAACTTCGCTCATGTCACATATGGGAAAGTTGACATTATAATAAATATCAGGATTTCTTGTTTCAGCGCTTCCGGCCTGCTCGATTAGTTTTTGCAAAACTTCCAATGCAAATCCGTTAGTGGTGTGCCAAAAAACATCGGCCTGATTTTCATAATCAATCCCCTGAGACAGGGCAATTCCCAATGCGCCCTGCAAGGCCCCTTCCCTTGCGGCGGCAAGGGTGCCGGAACAGTTTATTATGTCTCCAAGATTTTGACCATGATTAACACCTGCAAGAACAATATCAGGCTGTTTGTCCTTTAGCAGGTCCGTACAGGCCACAATTACACAATCAGCCGGAGTTCCGTTGAGGGCAAAAACCCTGTCAGACTTTTTAGTATATTGCAGCTCTGTGCCAAGGGTTAAACAGTGGCCAACACCACTCTGATTACTTTTTGGAGCAACAACCCACACATCATCGCTCAATTGAGCTGCAATATCGCGCAACCGATCAAGACCCGGAGCATCAATTCCATCATCATTGGAAATCAGTATACGCGGGTTTTTATTCATCTATCGAGCCAATAGTTTCCAGCCCACCCATATAACGCTGCAAAGGTTCAGGAATAGAAATCGAGCCATCTTCGTTCTGATAATTTTCCATTACAGCAATCATTATGCGTCCAACAGCAACCCCGGAGCCATTTAAGGTGTGCACATATTCCACCTTGCCATCTTTGGTACGATAGCGCGCACTCATACGCCGAGCCTGCCAATCGCCAGCGCTGGAAATCGAAGCAACTTCACGATAGGTTTTCTGCCCCGGCATCCACACTTCAATATCATAGGTGCGGCGCATGGTTGCCCCCATATCCCCGGTGCAAAGCCTGACAGTTCGATAGGGCAAATTCAGCCTTTCCAACACCTGCTGAGAACATTTGAGCATATTTTTATGTTCTTCATCGGAGTTCTCGGGGCTGGTGATCACCACCATTTCAACTTTAGAAAACTGGTGCTGACGCAGCATTCCCCTTGTATCGCGCCCGGCTGATCCAGCCTCAGATCGAAAGCATTGGGAAAGACTGGTAACTCTTAAGGGAAGTTCAGCTTCTGATAAAATCTGCTCGCGAACCAGATTGGTTAAAGTAACCTCAGAGGTGGGGATAAGCCAACGGCCATCGGTGGTTTCAAATGCATCTTCGGAAAATTTTGGCAATTGTCCGGTGCCAACAAGCGCCTCTGGGCGCACCAGCACGGGAGCTGAAATTTCAGTAAAACCGTGGTGGATAGTGTGCACATTGAGCATGAAATTCGCCAAGGCCCGCTCCAGCAAAGCCAGTTGCCCCTTCAAGACCACAAAGCGCGATCCTGACATGCGAGCGGCGGTTTCAAAGTCCATCTGCCCGAGCGCCTCCCCCAATTCATAATGTTCTTTGGGGGTAAAATCGAACCGGGTCGGAGCTAAAAACTTATGAAATTCAACATTATCATTTTCATCCTTGCCCTCGGGCACATCACTGGCCAGCAGGTTCGGTAATTGCAGCATGGCATCATTTAGGGCTTCGCTTTGAATCCGCTGTTGCTCCTCCCCCTCTTGCACCTTTGCCCTGAGATTGGAAACTTCAGCCAACAATTTTTGCGCTTTTTCTTCATCACCGCTGGATTTTGCCTGTCCTATCTGACGGGAGGATGAATTGCGCTTTTCCTGCAAATCATTAAGAGCGGCAATTGTCTTGCGGCGCTCATCATCAAGGGCAATCAATTTTTGCGCCTGCGGGCCAAGGCCGCGTTTAATCATAGAATGGTCAAACTCATCGCTATTGGCACGTATCCATTTAATATCGAACATAAAAATGCCCCGCTGCTGGCGGGCCTCTATTTATTTCCCGGGAAGGTTTTTCAAAACATCAACTTGAACAATATATCAGCATCAGTCTTGCAATATATCAATTTGGCATATCAAAGCTGGTCACTAGCTGCCTCAGCTTCTTCGCGTTTTTTTCGCGACCGCTCAACAAATTTCACAGACAATATGGCGATTTCGTAGAGCAGCAACATGGGCAGGGCAAGACCCAATTGAGAAATTGGATCAGGGGGCGTCAAAAATGCCGCCACAACCAAAACCGCAACAAATGCATATTTGCGCCAGGATTTGAGCTTTTTGCTGTCAACGATCCCGATTCTGGCCAGCAATGTCAAAACAACAGGAAGCTGAAAACATACCCCAAAAGCAAAAACCAGGGTCATTATCAAAGAGAGATATTCAGAAACCCTTGGCAGCATTTCAATGGTTACCGAGCCGTCTCCCCCACCCTCCATTGAAAGGAAAAACCTTAGCGCCAAAGGCATAACCCCATAAAACATCACGGCGGCCCCGATAACAAAAAATATCGGAGTGGCAATAAGATAGGGCAAAAACGCCCCGCGTTCATTCTTGTAAAGTCCGGGTGCAACAAAGGCATAAATCTGGGATGCGAAAACCGGAAACGCCATGAATATCGCACTGAACAACGAAAGAGAAAGCTTGGTAAAAAAGAACTCCTGAGGGGCCGTATAAATCAAACGAACATCCTCAGCTCCGCCGGTTGCATCCTTGAAAGGCTGCAATAAAAAATCAAATATCCGATCAGCAAAAATGAAACTAATCACAAACAAAACTGCAATCGCGATCATGGAAAATATCAGACGCGTACGCAATTCTGTCAGATGATCGATTAACGAGGCTTCGGTGCCTGTCAATTCTTCGGCTTTTTTATCAATTGCTTCCGAAGTAACTGGGTCCCCGGAATCTGAATTCGGTGGAATTGTTGGATCACGAACAACCATTATCCAGCTTCACTTTTAACAGGCTTTGATATTGTAGTTTTGGCTTCAGGTGCCGCGAGTTTTGCAGCTATTGGCTTTTTGCGCGCGGTTTTTGGCTTGGCAGCGCTGGCTTTCGTGGTCTGTTTTCTGGCCGGTTTTTTAGCTGCTTTTCTGGCTGGCTTTTTTGCAGCTTTCCCAACATTTCCAACTGGCGCCGGTGTCACCTCATCGCCAAACTCTTCAATATCATTTGCCGCCTGTTGATTTTTCTGCACCGCTTTGGTTACCGACGCGGCCATGCTGGCGCGAGCGGCACTGGGACCGGGATTTTCTTTTTTCGAGATCGGTTCAAGTCCGGCCCCTTGCCTGATTTCGTCGACAACACTTTGCGCATCAGGGTCGGCCGGGGTGATTTTTCCGCTTGGAACTATCGAACCATCCGGCGCAATGGCATTAAAATCATCTTCAATTTTTTGCCGGGTTTCATTCAGAGGAGCAGCTATCGATTGTTTGATGTCTTTTAATTCATCAATCGCTGTAACTTTATTTAATTCAGCTTTGAATTCATTACCCATTTTGCGAACACTGCCAACAACTTTGCCAATCTGGCGCAACATGGCGGGCAGGTCTTTTGGGCCGACCACGATCAAAGCGATCGCGGCGACGAGCATCATCTCAGTCCAGCCAATACTCAGCATTTACTGCCCTCACTCAGGCACGAGCCAATTGCAACAATTCGATTGCAATTTTTAGCTCAGGCGTCAGTTTTTTCGGTGTCTTTGACTTCAGCTTTTTCAACCGGTTTGGGCTCTTCCGTCATTCCCCGTTGAAAAGATTTGATGCCAGAGGCAACTTCACCCATCATTCCGGCGATTTTTCCGCGCCCGAACAACAACAAAACTGCAACAACGATAATTAATATGCCCCAGGGTCCTGGATTCATTTTTCTTCTCCGTAGCTGGTCATGACCTTATATGCTTCCACAAAAGCTCAAGACCCAGATTTTTTAGCGCAAGCGCCTGATTTATGCAGCGCAAACGCCTTTTCAACAAGCGTGTAACGCTTTATATTGCATAGATATTGTTATTTACGATCAAAAACAACCATCTGCACGATCAAAAATGAGCACATGTTCGGGTTTTAATGTAACAAAAATGTCTTTTCCCGGCTCAAGGTCATGATCTGATGGTGCCCTGATGTTAATCGGGGCTGCTATATTATGCACCCCTATCTCAAAAATATCAAACCCCAATGCTTCTCTTTTGCTTAGTACGCGCGCTCTAACCCCTTTGTTTCCCTTGGTCAGATCAAGGGCACCGACCGGGCGAATGGCAATAGTTACCTTATCGCCTTCCTTATGGTTTGGAGTTGGCACCTGCCCAAGCGGGGTCGAGGCAACGCCGGCATTAACCACGCTTTCAATTTCAGTCAGAGGAGAAAAAAATCTTGCGGTCTGCAAATCAACGGGAGAGCGATATATTTTTGCCGCCGTATCGATCTGGGCGACCTTTCCGTCACGCAACAGGGCAATGCGGTCTCCAACCACCATGGCCTCTTCTGGATCATGGGTAACAATAATTGTCGTAGCGCTGGTTTCACGCAAAATAGCTAATGTCTGCGAGCGGACATTTTCACGCAATCTGGCATCAAGGCTTGAAAATGGCTCATCCAACATCAATATCCCCGGTCTTGGGGCAAAGGTACGCGCCAGTGCCAGCCTTTGCTGTTGACCGCCCGAGAGCATATGGGGAAAATCGTCTTGCCGCTCCAACAACCCAACCCGGGCCAAAGCGACGCGCGCCTGTTTTATGGCTTGTTTTTTATCAATCCCGCTCAAACCAAAGCAAACATTATTCAAAAGGCTCAGATGGGGAAACAGGGCAAAATCCTGAAACATCAGGCCCACGCCGCGCTGATCCGGTGATACGGCAAATCCAGGCTTTGATACTATCTTGCCATTTACCAGAACCTGACCGGCGCTAATTTCCTGAATACCGGCGGCAACTCGCAAAACGGTGGATTTACCCGAACCGGATTCCCCAAGCAGACATACGATTTCACCGGGGACCAGCTCCAGATCAATTTTATTGAGGACAGGTCGGCCACCAATGGAAACATCCACACCCTGCAAGCAAAGAGCGGAGGCAAAACTAACTCCTGCTGTGCCTCTGGTGCCCCATTCCTGAGCAGGCAGTTCCAAAGATTTTTCACCACCAAAGTTGGAGCTGTCATTCATCGCGCGCAAATACCGGGTCATCTTCTTCCAGCGGGTCCTCATCATCGGATAATTCACCCTCGAATGGAAGTGGTATTTGCATTTCTGGTGGCAAACGGGACGAGAGCATACCTGAGCCTTTCAATTCTTCCAGCCCCGGCAGGTCACCAAGTGAGGAAAGAGAGAAATGATCAAGAAACTCTGGGGTCGTGCCATAGGTCACCGGGCGTCCGGGGGTGCGGCGACGTCCACGCATGCGCACCCATTGTGCCTCCATTAGCATATCCAATGTTCCGCGCCCGGCCGCAACGCCACGAATTTCCTCAATTTCAGCCCTTGTGACCGGTTGATGATAGGCAATTATCGACATGGTTTCCAATGCTGCACGGGACATGGAGCGAGTTTCTTTTTCTTCACGCCGGAGCAAAAAGCCAAGATCATCAGCAGTGCGAAAGGCCCATTTATCGCCGCGCTGCACAAGATTAACACCGCGATCCGCATAGTTTTTGGCCAGTTGGGCAAGCAGCAGTTCAGTATTGGCCATATGGGAGAGAAAAGGAGAAATTTCCTTGATGGAAACTGGCTCGGACGAGGCAAACAGCAATGCTTCAATTACACGGATATTGCGCCGGTTAATTTCCAGTTGCTCAGCTTCGCTAGTGGCAATATGGGTATCTCCAGCGGCATCCATTTCGGCGCTGTCAGGTGTTTTTTGTTCCATATGTTGAGTGGCACCAGTTTTCACTTTGAATTTTCCTCGATTGAATTTTGTTCGACCGAACTTTCTACGGGGCGTTTGCGGCGCATCAGCAATGGTCCAAATGTCAGGGTTTGACGCATTTCCATACTGCCATCGCGCACCAACTCAAGCCCGGCAGAAAAACTGGAAGCCATTGCCGTACTACGCTCTGTCGGACTGGCCAGATATTGGGCCAGATATTTATCCAATGCCATCCATTCAGACCCTTCGCCAATCATGCGCTCTAAAATAACGCGGGCATCTTTTAGCGACCAGACAGCACGTTTTTTTGGCGCATAATCGACAATTTCATTACGTTCTCGCATACCGGCATAGGCATTGAGCAATTGAAACAGAGATGTGTCAAAGGCTGTTTCTTTAACAATTGCAACCGTTTCGGGATCACCTCGGGCAAAAATTTCTCGCCCCAGCCTGGCCCGATTTACCAATTGGGCGGCAGCGTTTCGCATTGCTTCAAGTCTCTTTAGGCGAAACTGCAATATTGCGGCCATCATTTCGCCGCTCGGTTCTTCATCGTCAATAATTTCCGGCAACATCAGGCGGCTTTTCAAATATGCCAGCCAAGCGGCCATTACCAGATAATCAGCGGCAACTTCGATGCGCTCTTTGCGTACTTTTTCAATGAACAAAAGATATTGTTCGGCCAGAGACAGAACCGATATATTGGCCAAATCCACCTTTTGCCGACGCGCCATATCCAGCAGCAGATCAAGCGGTCCCTCAAAACCATCTACATCAACATATAAAACCTGCGCTTGCTCCAGCCCCTCTGGAGCATTCGCAACCCAATCTTTATTTGATGAGTTTTCAATTTTATCCGCCATGGGGCAATTTCACCATTGGGCCACCCCACGTCAAGGAGTTGTTAGACAAACTCCCCAACAAGCGGTGCAAATCAGGTTTGAGATTACCAAAAACGTCTGTTCTCAATTCTTACCGGAAATATTGCGAACTATTTTTTAAGAATTGCGAACAAAACAGTCTCCGCCGGCCCCTTTGATGGATTCACAAATGGAATTTGCCTGAGCCAGAGTATTGGTGGGCAATTGTACCCGATAATAAATCCCTCTGGTTCCCAGATCCACACGGCGCACCAACAAGCTTCCCCCTTGCAGAGAAGAAGAAAATCTGGACTGCAAAGTAGTTGCTGTCTGATTGGCTATGCCTTCATCACGTTGGGAGGCAAGTTGCACAAATGCTCCCGGATTCAATACCGGCTGAGACAAGGAATTTGACGCAGAGGCTACATTGGTTGCAGGTGCTGCCGTAACAGCCGGAGCCGTACTGACCAGATTAACTGCTCCGGGTGTGGTTTGGGCCACCGTGCTGGTTGCAGCCTGACTATTCGGGGCCTGAATATTTGCAATTACCGAACCCAAAGCATCTCTATTTGCAAGACGGGGCCTTGGAGTTGGTGCCTCTGTAGGATTAGGGGTTGCAATACTTTCAAGGTTCAAGTTCAAACCACCGGCAGGATTTTGTGGCAGTGCGGCAACGGTAGTTGATGATAATTCGGTATTAATGGCGTTAGCGGGCAAATCCGGCAGAACAGGTTGAGCAACGTCCAAAACCTCGCCGCCAGCCACTGCATCAGCGCCGGAAATTATGGTGCCGTCGGGACGTACGGTAACTGTGCGAACTCGCCGGTTAGCCAATCCTGTTTCTGATGTATCAAGTGTTTCCACCTGACGAATTGCCGAGCCGTCCAGTCCGGCACTCTGATCGCGAGAAACCAGTTGTTCCCCTTGTGCAACCGGGGTTGCGCCATCTATTCCATTCAAAACCACCGACTGAGTGCCAGTTTCTACAGCATCTGGTGCCTGACGTGTCGGGGCGCCATCAGCGCGCAATACCGGGGCACTGCCCTCACCTGTTCCAGGGTTAAACAGCGTGTAAAGGCCAAAACCGACTGCGCCAACAAACAAAACGCCCAATACCGGAGCAACATAACGAACAAGACCGCGCGATTGTTGCTCATCAAAGGATGCCCGTCCCGCTGCCAACTGCAAATTTTCGTCCGTTCCCTCAGCAGTATCGGATAAATCCTTGGCAATACCGGCCTTCTTTGCTGACGATCCCGGAGTTGGTGGCATAAAAGTTCTTAGTTTGGCGGCGGCAGCGCCAGAATTGGACATGGCCCGCAATATGCCCCCTTCAGCGCTGGATTTTTTTGCTGAAGTTGAATTATTTGAATCAGGCTGAGATTGAGGGGCAATATTTGCTGTTGATGGGATTTTGGCAGTTACCGGGGCAGTGCGCGGGCCATTTTCTACAGCCTGTTGAGCATTAAAATCAGCAGGCGTATCAACGGTTGCATCAACCTGAACAGAATTACCTATCAGGCTTTCAATTTCATCCAGAGCCATGGCGCCACGGTTTGCGTCCGGCGCAGTGGCAGGATTTCTCATGCCGGTTTTGGCAGGCGTTGAGGGCTTTCCCGACAGACCAAAAACCGGTGGAGAGTCAAACTTATCCCTAGCACCCGCTTTAGGGGCGCCAGAACCTGAACCCAGTGTTCCGCGACCAAGTGGCGAATGAGAAACCGGCGGCGTATTTGAAGAAGAGGGTGCAACCTGTTGCG
>CAZMVQ010000015.1:0-8065 GCA_964569865.1 uncultured Devosia sp. | reverse complement strand
GCAACCTGTTGCGATGCAGCCTGCTGCGATGCAGTTTGTTGCGGAGCAGGCGCAATATCTGGAAGCGTATGTTTTGAAACCGCAGCGTTGATCAGGTCTGCAATGGGGTCTGATCCGGGCTGAACCGCAGAAATAGACGGCTCAGGGGTAGACGGTGTTGCGGTGGGATTTGCAGGTTGCGAGTGTTGCGATGTGCCAGCACCCGGGCCAACACCAAAACCGAAATCAAAGTCAACTACCGAATTGTCAGTATTTGGTGAACTGCCGGTGGAAGCGCTGGAGGATTGATGGGTTGCCGCAGGTGGATTGCTCGCAGATGAAGTGAGATTGCTCACTTCTGCCTTGGGCGCGCCAAGCTCAAACCCTTTCATATCAAAAGAGGGCTCACCTGTTTTGGTGGCAGTGGAACTATCAGATGCACCAAAGGATGCCTGACCCGATGCAGAATCTGAGAAACCTTGCGGCTGTGTGTCAGGCTTTTCCACTTTAGGGGCGGATTGTCCCGCCGCAGCCGGAGATGGTGGCGGTGGTGTGCCAGCTGTGCCAGATTGGGCATCATCAGCCATGAGACGCGCCAATTCTTCAATCAGATCGTCGGCAGCTTCATCATTTTTAGGTGGGTTTAGCGGTTTTGCCGTATCCATACGCCAATATTCCCTTGCTTATAAATATACCAAACTTTACTCATTCCAGACTTGCAAGCCCGAAGGTTAAGTAAAAAAACACAGCATTGTGCCTGAATTATGAAAGTCTTTCTTACTAAGCCTTATAATATTCGGAACGTTCTTTTTGCCTTAAGATTACTCACAAACTTTAAGAAAGCTGTTGGGGCGCGCTAACGCCCAAAAGACCCAATCCTTGCTCCAATACATGTTGTATCGCTCTAACCATAGCGAGTCGCGACAGGGTTAATTCTGGTTGCTCATGGTTAACAAAACGTAACGATTTATCGTGTCCGCCCTTGGCCCAAAAACCATGGAACGCTCCCGCCAGATCATAAAGATAAAATGCCACCCGATGAGGCTCGTGAGCGCGGGCAGCAGCGGCAACCATTCGCGGCCACTGGGCCAGAGTTTGCAACAATTCAATATCATCGCTGCTGGAAAGCAAAGACAGGTCGGCTTTTGCCAATTTAGCATCAGAAATATCAAGCCGGGGCATTTCTTCTAAGGTTTTTCGCACAATCGAGCAGGCTCGCGCGTGGGCATATTGCACATAAAATACCGGGTTTTCACGGGTTTGCTCTTTAACTTTGGCAAAATCAAAATCCATGGGCGCTTCATTGCGACGAAAAAGCAGCATGAAACGAACAGCATCACAGCCAACCTCGCCCACTACATCCTGCACCGTAACCAGATCGCCGGAGCGTTTGGACATTTTGAAGGGTTTGCCATCGCGCATCAAGCGCACAATCTGGCAGATTTTAACATCAATGGAGGCTTTGCCATCAGAAACAGCCTTAACCGCCGCCTGCAAGCGTTTGGTATATCCTGAATGATCGGCCCCAAGAACAATAATCTGATCATTAAACCCACGCAAAAACTTATCGCGGTGATAGGCAATATCTGCGGCAAAATAGGTATAATCACCATTGGATTTGATCAACGGCCTGTCTGTATCATCGCCAAACTGTTTGGCGCGAAACAGAGTTTGCTCGCGATCTTCCCAATCTTCGGTGGGCTTTCCCTTAGGGGGGGGCAATGTTCCCTGATAAACCAGATTTTCTTTTTCCAATGCTGCAAGGGTTTTAGCAATTTTACCCTCGTCGCCGTGCAATTTTCGCTCGGAGAAAAAATAATCATGGTTTACTCCAAGCAATTGCAAATCCTGCCTGATCAAGTCCATCATCGCTTCTAAAACAATTGACTTGAAAACCGGCAACCATTCGGTTTCAGCAGCATTCTCAAATTTGTCGCCAAATTCCTTTGCCAATGCTTCACCAACAGGCACCAGATAATCACCCGGATAAAGTCCGGCGGGAATTTCACCAATTTGCTGCCCCAAGGCTTCACGATAGCGCAAAAACGCCGAACGGGCCAAAATATTTATCTGGGCACCAGCGTCATTGATGTAATATTCTCTGGTTACATCAAAACCGCAAAAATCTAAAAGCGAGGCAAGAGCATCGCCAAAAACTGCGCCCCGAGTATGCCCCACATGCATGGGGCCGGTGGGGTTGGCGGAAACAAATTCCACATTAACCGCCCTGCCCTGTCCAATGTCCGAGCGGCCAAAGTTCTTCGGGTGATTTAGGACAGAAGATAAAACCCGCTGCCAGACATTATCGGCAAGGGTGAAATTTAAAAAACCGGGTCCGGCAATATCAAGCGCAGTTATGTCTTGGTCTTTGATCAAAATTTCTTTTAGAGATGTTGCCAGTTGGCGGGGATTTGTTTTTAGCGCCTTGGCGCAAACCATAGCGATATTGGAAGAAATGGCACCATGGGAGGGATCACGAGGAGGCTCTGCCGTGGCTTTTTGGGCCAACTGGTCCAACTCTTTATGATCCGGGTAAAGTTCTTTTAGCGCGTTTAAAATCCGGGCGGCAAAATCAGCAAAAATATCCATAAGTTTTTTATATCCAGAGAGAATATCGTCTGGAGCAGGCGTTAAAGCAAAACCTGTTAACGGTCAAATAACGGGTGTTAATTTCGACGGTTAGGAAACTGGCTCAAGCCGATAGATCGTTCCGGCAAGGGAAGTCAGATAAAGCTCGCCAAAGCCATCCAGCCCAAATCCGGACAATAATTCAACCGGACCTAAAATTTGTGTCCAATCGAGCTGATTTGTCGCTTTGCCGTCTACATATGAAAAGCTGAAAACTTCACCGCTGCAAAAATCCCCATAAAAATATTGCCCGCTCAGATTAGGAATTGCTGTTCCGCGATAGACATTTCCTCCCGTGATGGCGCACCGAGCACCGGTTTGATAGGTTATTACCGGCCATTCCAGATCTCTATCTTTACAATTAACATCGGCAAGGCATAACTCCCCTTCTGCAAGGGGCCATCCTAAATTCAAGCCAGATGATGGTGCGCCTGCTGCAACCACATGAATTTCTTCCCTGTCGGACTGCCCCACATCTGCGATGTAAAGCAAATCCTTGTCGAAAGAAAATCGCCATGGATTACGCAATCCATATATCCAGTTTTCGGGAACCGGCCCTGAAACATTCGGGTTGTCGGAGGGAACAGAATAGGGTTTTGACGGGCCGGGCTCAACATCAATTCGAATAAAGGAGCCAAGAGCGGTATCAAAATTCTGGCCGTTGGAGAATGTATCAAAGGCTCCGCCGCCATCTCCAAACCCTGCATAAAGAAATCCATCCGGACCAAATGCAATCATGCCGCCATTGTGGTTACCGGCCGGCTGATTAAGCGAGTAGATAAGGCGGGCGCTGGCAATGTCAAAACTCTGGCTTTTCCTGTCAAAACGATATTCCTCAATCATGCTAACCAGATTACCGGTGGTGTAGGAGACGTAGGCCAGATCATTGTTTGTAAAATCCGGGTGCAAAGCCATGCCAAGCATTCCCGCCTCACCTCTAAATGTTACAATTGCGCTCAAATCCAAAACGTCGGCGACCTCACCATCCATCAGCAATGCAATCACCCCGTTTTGTTGGACAATAAACAATCCGGGCTCATTGGGCGCAGCAACGACCAAAAGCGGATTGTTTAAGCCTGATGCAACGGGGGTGAGTTTTAAGAAGGTGGGCAGGTTCTCTTGAGCACTGGATGGACTTATCATAAGCAATGACAATGCGATTGCTGCTGATTTTAGGAAGGTGTTTTGATTTTTCATAGCATCATTTTAGATTGTTGACGTCGGGCCGGTCAACCGTGGCCGGTATCGAATTTTTCATAAAGACGCTCAAATTCTGCCAGAGCAAACGGGTCAGTCATTCCGGCGATATAATCTGCGATCACCCGATGATCAATCGCTGTTGTCAGACTGATATCGTTGGCTTCTTCCTTTGCGATTTGGAGATCATGACGTTGCAGCTTGCTTTGCCATTCGGCGGGCAAATCGCCGCTGGTGCTATAATATTCAAATAGTTTTGTGACTACCAGCTCTCCCGCTTCAGCCGGTTCCATAACAGTTGGGGCGCGATAAACATTATTGAACAAAAACTGCTTTATCAGTTTTTCTTCTTGTTGCATGGGGAGTGAAAAAGCAATCAACTGTCGCCCTGCCCGTGCAACATCGTGAGGAGATTTCACGCCAGAGCGAGCCAATAAAAATGCAGAGTTTTCGATCACGTCTTCTATAAGCCTTGTAATCAATCGACGTTGCACTTCATGGGTTTTACGCTCCCTTTCCAGCACCGGCCAACGCTCATCAACTTCTTTAATTATTTCGTCCAGCAGCGGCAGGTCCTTTAGCTGAGAAAGGTCAACAAGCCCGGCGCGCACGGCATCATCAATATCGTGGGCATCATAGGCAATATCATCGGCAATTGCTGCTACCTGCGCTTCCAGCGAAGCAAAATTTTTGATTTCCAGATCAAGTTTTTTAGGCAAAAACAAAAGGTCTGGCTCAGATTTAACAGGGCCATTGTGCTTTAATACACCCTCCAGAGTTTCCCATGTCAGGTTTAGACCATCATGATCTCCGTAACGGTTTTCCAGCATGCAAATAGTTCTAAGGGACTGCAAATTATGATCAAAACCGCCAAAATCAACCATGGCCTGATTTAAGGCGCGCTCACCCGCATGACCAAACGGGGTGTGGCCAAGATCGTGAGCCAGAGCGATAGCTTCGGCCAGATCTTCATTGAGACAAAGGGAGCGGGCCAGTGATCTGGCAATCTGGGAAACTTCTAAAGTATGGGTTAAGCGGGTCCTAAAATGCAGCCCTTCATGATGGAGAAAAACCTGGGTTTTATGCTGTAGGCGACGAAAGGCGGTAGAGTGAATAATGCGATCGCGATCGCGCTGAAAATCGGTGCGGGTTAGGCTTTGGCCAGTTGTAAAAACTCTGCCCCGGGATTGCTCTGGATCTGAGGCAAATGGGGCTAAAGAAGTTGTTTGTTTAACTTTAGGGCTTTTCATTGCCGCTTGCCGGTCCTATTTGAATAGTGAAAAGATTTTTTCAAAGAGATATTACAGATGAATTTTGATCCGGCGCAATTTTTTTCCAACAATACCGAGTTTTTATTCCGCGTCGGGTTGGTAATGTTTATATTTGGCGTGCTTTTAATGCTGATTGATAAGGATTTTAACAATAAGCTGGAAAAAAACAGTTTTGTTGCCAAGCTTTTCACCATGCGGCTGCCTGTAAAAATTTCGATTAAAACCGACCCCTATGGTTCCGTTTTTGCATTTTTTGGAATTACTATCGCCATCATGGCGCTGGCTTTTGCTTAAGCTTGGGGCCTAAAGGAGGATTAAATGACTAATTCAGATGCACCCGATTTACCAGTGGAATTAACCGGAGCTGCAGGCAGGCAAATTGCCAAAATCCTTGAAAAAGAACCAAAGGGAACGGTGCTTCGGATCGCAGTTTCAGGGGGCGGATGTTCAGGGTTTCAATATGAATATAATCTGGTGCGCGAAACAGCCTCAAAAGATGATCTGGTTTTGCAGCGTGAAGGTGCTTTGGTTTTGATTGATAATATGTCCCTGCAATTTCTTGGGGGGGCAAAAATTGACTATGTGGATGATCTGGTGGGGCAGGCCTTTAAAATTGAGAACCCCAATACCGTCGCCTCTTGTGGGTGCGGCAACAGTTTTGATGTGGCCTGATTTTTTATACCGGCTGCGATATCCGTAATAAAAAGGCCCGCCAGCGGCGAGCCTGTATTATTTGAACACCTGGTCGATTGCTCTTACCAAGAGCTTAACCTTCGTTTTGCTGCATCAGGCAAAGTCTTCTTGAAACAGGATTGGCCAGTGCTGAGCAATCTGCGTCAGAATTAGTTGGTGTAAATACGCCAACACCACCACGTTGAGGGGGCTGGTATTGGGGATCGAATGCCGCCTTCACACATGCTGCCTGCTCCCACCCGGATGGAACTGCTTCAATATCAACTTCGTTCCATTTCGGATGCCCGCTTCTGCGCAACAGTTCCATATTTTCCTTGATCAGATAGCTTATCTCGGTAACCGCATCACAAGATGCTTTAAAATATGCATTGCGGTTGGGATCAAATTCATAGGTCATCAAAACCGCACGGACCGATGCGGTCATCACGTCTTCGGCCATCCATGGATAGGTGCCCGCCTTAACGGTGGTTGGCACATAATAATCTCCGGCAATGGCTCCGGGAATTGTAACCAGCCTCAAATCATCACCTGCATTGGTATCACTGAGTAATTTGGTCGGTGACCCGGCCACATAAACAAAGGCATCAATCGATCCGGCGCGCAATTGCTCAAGTGATTCAGCGGCTGAAGCCGAAACTGTTCTGGCCGGGCGGATATTTCCCACATCGAACAAAAACGATGCAGTAAGAGAAGTTCCACTGTTTTCACCGCCTGTTGCGACAATTTTCCCGTTCAGATCGGTTAAGGTGCCAATTCCAGAGCTCTTGCGAGCCACGATATGCACCTCTTCCTTATAAAGGGGATAAACGTATCTTGTGTTGCGAAGGATCGAGCGCATTTCGGCGTCTTCGGACCTAAAGGTACGAATAAAATCCAACACATCACTTTGCACAATACCAAACTGGGTCTGGGATCGCGACTTCACCGCCAAAATATTTTCCATCGAACCTGCCGATTCCACGACAATAACATTGTCCCTGCCAGATTGTTCAGCAAGGGCTGCAATATCTTTTCCGATTTGGATATAAGTACCGGTGGCGCCACCGGTCATAATATTTACTTCAAAACTCTGGGCAAACGCCCCACCCGCATTAGAGAGAAAAACTCCTAGCCAGACTATGATTCCAGCTAATTTAATATTTCGATTCATGACAAAACCTCCGGTTCTGCCCCCGCACCACGATCTCAATACGAGTATATTTGTTAAAAAATGGCTATTTTTTGCTTAAGTCTTTTATGTTTTGTCATTTTTGCAACAATTGAGAAAAAATTATTGCTTAAATACGCATGGGTTTTGCTGTTACAAGGATCGGGTGAATCATTGTTTAATCGCAAGTTTTAGTGTTTTTACTCATGAATTCAAACAGTTAAACTAAATTACTATCGGAAAGCAACCTTATGAAAATCGTCAGCTGGAACATAAACGGGATCAAGGCGAGATTGTTGGTAATTCTTGCGTGGCTTGAGCAAGAAAAACCGGACATTGTTTGTTTGCAGGAAATTAAGTCGGTTGATGAGGGTTTTCCACGGGAGCAAATCGAATCTCTGGGCTATAATATTCAGACCCACGGGCAAAAGGGATTTAACGGAGTAGCGATACTATCGCTATTGCCATTTGATGAAGTTCATAAGGGCCTGCCCGGAGATCCAGATGATGAACAGGCGCGGCTGATCGAGGGAGTTTTTTCAACTGCTGCTGGATCGTTCAGGGTCTGTAATATTTATCTGCCCAATGGCAATCCGGTGGAGAGCGACAAATTTATCTATAAATTAAACTGGATGGATCGGCTTAACCAATTTGCGAAGGGGCGATTGTTACTTGAAGATCCATTTATTCTGTTGGGAGATTTTAACATCATCCCCGCCGATATTGATTGCTACAATCCAGATAACTGGCGCGGCGACGCGTTGTTTCGGCCAGAAAGCGCTGAAAAGTTTCGTCAGTTGAGCAATCTGGGCCTGATTGATGCCCTTAGAGCAACCACCGAAACCCCCTCATATACATTCTGGGATTTTCAATCGGGTGCATGGCGAAAAAACAATGGCATTCGCATTGATCATCTGATGCTAAGTCCACAGGCTGCCGATTTGTTGAATTCTGTCAAAGTTCATAAAAGTTTGCGCGGATGGGACAAGCCATCTGATCATGTGCCGATCGAAGGAAATTTTGATTTTTCATAAAAAAAGCCAGGTTAACGTGATCGGATGTTTTTTTATACGCAGTTACAAGCTGTGCCCGGTTCCCCCCCTTAGAACACGGTCTTGATGCCAAGGGAGCCGGAGATGGATTTATATTC
>CAZMVQ010000014.1:0-40212 GCA_964569865.1 uncultured Devosia sp. | reverse complement strand
GAGGATGGAATGGGTCTTATTCTGATCACCCATGATCTGGCGGTGGTGGCAGAAGTGGCAGATAATGTGGTCATAATGCAAAATGGAATTGTGGTTGAAGCTGGTGAAACCCTTGAGGTTTTCTCGGATCTGAAGCATCCATATTCCAAACAGCTTTTTGCGGCCTCAAACCATGTGCCAAAAAGGGCAGACAGGCGCAAGTTTGACAAAGAAAAACCGGTTCTCAAGGCCAGTAATATTTTGCGCCAATATCCGGGTCGGGGAGGGTCGTTTTTCAAAAAACCTGAGCCATTTGTGGCGGTTGATAGGTTAAGTTTTTCCATCGCCAAGGGAGAAAATGTCGGGCTGGTTGGAGAAAGCGGTTGCGGAAAATCCACCCTTAGCCGGGCCTTGTTGGCCCTTGATGTTATGCAGGGGGGGGAGGTGCATCTGGATGGAGAAAAAATCAGTGCCGGAATGGGCGCAAGTCGGGCGGCGCGAAGAAAAATGCAGGTGGTTTTTCAAGATCCCTATGGCTCGTTTAATCCGCGCCATCGGGTGGAAAAACTGGTTTCTGAGCCGTTTTATTTGCTGGACGATGCACCAAGGGGAATAAAGCGGCGTCAACGGGTGGAAAAGGCCCTGATCGAGGTAGGACTAGAGGCGGCGGATGCGGATAAATATATCCATGAATTTTCTGGCGGGCAGCGCCAGCGGGTAGCCATTGCCAGAGCTTTGATAATCGAGCCAGCGCTGATAATTCTTGATGAGGCGGTGTCAGCGCTTGATGTTTCGATCAGGGCGCAAATTCTTGATCTTTTGGCTCATCTTTCTGATCGTAGAGGAATATCATATTTATTCATTTCTCACGATCTTTCGGTTGTGCGTGCCATCACCGATAGGGTATTGGTGATGCGCGATGGAGTGATTGTTGAAGAAGGGGAAAGCCAGGCCGTATTTTCCAATCCGCAACACCCCTATACGAAGCAATTATTGGGAGCGGTCCCAGATATTGAAAAAGCATTGGCAGCGCGCAGGCTGCAATAGCGTTTTTTTTCAAACTGACCTGCTTAAAAAACTGAGTTGAAAAATGTTGATACTGAAAAAACTAAATATCATTCATTATTGGGCACTGCTGAATATAATATTGCCGGTTGTCATAGAATTTGCCTTAGGAATTGGTGGAATATCCGATATTATCAGAGGCACCCTGATCTATGGAACCGTGGTGGTTTTATTAATGGGCAATATCTATCTGCTTCAGGTCCCTTCAAAGTTTAGCTGGCTGGTGGGTGTTACTCTGGCGCTTAATATTGCGGCTCTGGCATTATTGGGGAAAATCAGTTTTTTCACCGCCATACCAGTATTGCCATTGTTATTTGCCGGAACAGCGGCCTAGGGTCCTGACCCTGAATTATTTGGCGAGGCTCAAACCCAAAAGGGAGATTTTAGCATGTGGTTCAAAACCGATAAATGTTTCATCAATGGTGAATGGGTGCGCCCGATTGCCGGAGAAAAGCTGCAACTGGAAAACCCTTCCGATGGTGCAAATCTTTGTCAAATTGCTCGCGGCAAAGCTGGTGACATTGATCTGGCGGTAAAGGCGGCTCAAAACGCCTTGAATGGGGAATGGGGAACTTATAGCGCCCTTGAGCGCGGTCGAGTGTTAACCCGCATCGGGCAATTGGTGAGCGAGCGGGTTGAAGAGCTGGCAATAATTGAAGCCAATGATGTGGGTAAACCCCTAAAACAGGCTCGAGCCGATGCGCTGGCTTTGGCCCGTTATATGGAATTTTATGGGGGTGCGGCCGATAAAATAATGGGTGAAACCATCCCCTATATGGATGGATATACGGTTTATACATTGCGCGAACCCCATGGGGTAACCGGGCATATTGTGCCATGGAATTATCCCATGCAAATCATTGGGCGCTCGGTTGGTGCGGCTTTGGCCATGGGCAATGCGGCGGTGCTAAAACCTGCAGAAGAGGCCTGTCTTAGCGCGCTGGCTTTTGCAGATATTGCCCACAAAGCAGGGTTGCCCGCAGGTGCGCTTAATGTGGTGCCCGGCCTTGGAGAAGAGGCAGGGGCGGCCCTTAGCGCCCATCCCGGCATTAATCATATCTCGTTTACCGGCTCGGTTGCCGTTGGTTCTTTGGTTCAGGAATCGGCGGCAAAAAACATTGTGCCGGTAGTGCTGGAGCTTGGCGGGAAATCGCCACAAATTGTTTTTGATGATGCAAATCTTGAAGAGGCCTTGCCTTTTTTGGTCAATGGGGGAATTCAAAATGCCGGCCAGACCTGTTCGGCAGCTTCACGAATTTTGATCCAGAGCGGGATTTATGATCGTCTGCTGGCAAAAATGGTTGAGCGTTATCAGGGACTAAAAGTCGGCGAGGCCAGCAAAGACCTTGATGTGGGGCCATTAATTTCCAAACGTCAAAAAGATATTGTCAGCGGATTTTTGGGCCAGGTCGAGGGGGAGGCAAAAATTGTTGCAAGAGGAGAAATTGTCTCAAATGCTCCAAAGGGAGGGCATTATGTGGCCCCGGCGCTGATCGCGGGTGTTCGGGGTGAGCATGTTTTGGCTCGTGAGGAGATTTTTGGTCCCGTGCAGGTGGTCATAAGATTTGAGACCGAAAGTGAGGCCATTGCGATTGCCAACGGCACAGAATTTGGACTGGTGGCAGGCATCTGGACATCTGATGGAGCGCGCCAGATGCGCTTGGCAAAAAAAATCCGCGCCGGACAGGTTTTTATCAATAATTATGGGGCCGGAGGCGGAGTAGAACTGCCGTTTGGCGGCACCGGAAAATCCGGTCATGGACGCGAAAAGGGCTTTGAAGCGCTTTATGGATTTTCAATTCTCAAAACTGTTGCCGCCAGGCATGGTTGAGTTTTTGCATGATTGAGTTTTTGTGTGAATATGTTGCGACTTAATAATCGGGATGCAAGGGGTCTTTGGCTTTTTACCACTGGTCTGGCCGCGCTGCCAACGGGAACGGTGGATGTGCCGGAGCTAATCCGGGCGCTGGGATTTTTGCAGATTGATACGGTGCGCAATGTTACCCGTGCCCATCATCATATATTATGGAGCCGCAACCAGAATTATCGTGAGAAAATGCTTTGGCCGCTATTGGTTGAGCACCGTAATTTGTTTGAGCATTTCACCCATGATGCTTCGCTGATACCGATGGAATTTTTCCCCATGTGGCAAGTTCAATTTGCACGCAAGGGTCAGCAGGTGGCAAAATGGTATAAAAGCGATGCGGTGAAAAATGAAATGGGGGCGGTTCGCAAGCGCATTGAAGCGGAAGGGCCGCTCTCCACCCATGCCTTTGATACAAAAATCGAGGGACCTCGCAAAATGTGGTCTCGTCCGCCCCACAAAAAAGCACTGGAGAGAATGTGGTATAGCGGCCAACTAGCCACTGCCCATCGCGAGAATTTTATCAAGTTTTATGATCTGGCGGAGCGGGTTTTCCCGCAAAAATTCCGCGATATTTCCCATAGTGAACAAAAGCAAATCGACTGGTTGTGTACGCAGGCAATTGAAAGGCTTTGTTTTGCTTCCATTGGAGAAATCAAGCGGTTCTGGGATGTTGCTAGCGCCAACGAGGTTAAAGATTGGGCATCTAAAAGTGCTCATCTGGAGCAAATCGAAGTGGAGATGGCCGACAAATCTATTGTTTTGTCTTATGCCCCCGCCGACATTGCACAGAGAGTGGCGGCGGTATCAACGCCCTCATCACGCTTGCGGATTATTAATCCGTTTGATCCGGCAATCAGGGATCGAAAACGCCTGCAACGGCTGTTTGGATTTGAATATCGCAATGAAATGTTTGTGCCAAAAAACAAGCGCAAATGGGGCTATTATGTTTATCCTTTGTTGGAAGGATCCCGGTTTGTGGGGCGCATTGAAATCAAGGCAGATCGGGCCAAGGGCGAGATGCAGGTCACAGGTTTTTGGGCAGAACCGGGGGTAGGTTGGGGCGAGAAGCGCAAGAATAAATTGCGTTCTGAACTCAAACGATTTTCAAAACTTGTCAATATTGACAAAATAGTCTGGCCCTAAAATATTGCTGTAAAGCGGCTAGTGGCGACGCATTTTTTGCACCACCACTAATCCGTCTTTATTGGCCTGACATGGCTTGCATACCCTTACCATTGGCCATGGCCCAATGGTGTGGCTGGTGATGCGGGCCAGAGGCCAGCATGCCATAAAACCCGAGTGCTTTGAGCTTTTCCATGTCTGATTCTGGCACAGTTATTGAGATTTCGGCCCCGTTATCAAGTGCCTCGGCGCTGTAGACCCAGCCGTTTACGCCGTCCATCACGACGGCATGCGATAGCACCATGCGGGTGATCGATGGGGCCACATCAGGCCTGCCGGTGACCGTAAAGCGCACTCCGCCCTCGATGTCTGTGGCCTCGCTTATTGAGTCAATTGTTACCACATCCATATCGCGCAGGTGCTGGCGCAGGGTGTCTATATTCACACTGGACCAGTCAGTATCAGGATTGGCATTTAGAGTTTTTACTACTTCGGCGATGGCGGCAAAGGCTGATTGTCCCGGCTCGGCAAGCGGTGAGCCACCAACGCCAGCGGCGGCGTTATTACCCGCCATCATGTTTTGCATCATCTGCATCATGCCATCATTTTCTCCCATTTGCATGTTGCCCGCATTGCCGGCAACAGTTTGTCCCATCATTTGGCTTTGGTTTGCGCTATCCATTCCGTTCATGGTCCCGCTATTAGACATTTGCGCCAAGGCCGGGCTGCTGAGAAGCGCTGTAAAGACAAGAAGAGTTTTAAGCATTTTTGGTTTCCTTTGGTTATCTTTAGGTGCTGTTCTTGCATATTGGTGCAGCAGGCTACATGATAGCAATCATGTCAAAACCGTTTGCACATTATCTTGAAGAACTGCCCGGCCGTTTGTTGCAATTTCGTGCAGCCGAAATGGTTTTGCACAATGGCGCGCCGGTTGAATCACTTTTTGTAGTGCGTCATGGTCTGGTGCATTTGCAGCGGTTTCAAGCCGATGGTGGTGCGGTGATATTACAACGGGCTGCGGCAGGGGAGATACTGGCCGAGGCCTCGGTTTTTTCGGGTGAATATCATTGCGGGGCGGTGGTAATTGTTGATGCCGAGTTGTGCGCCTACCCGCTGCCCAAAGTTCGGGCGTTATTGGCGACAGATACCAAGGCAATGCGTGCCTATGCCCGCCACCTTGCTGATGAAGTGCGTGAGGCCCGCAAACGGGCCGAAATATTGGCGCTAAAAACCGTGAAGGCACGGCTTGAGGCGTGGCTGACGTGGAATAACGGTTTTTTGCCGGCGCGGGGGGCTTGGCACCATGTGGCTGACGAAATAGGAATTAGCAAGGAGGCGCTCTATCGAGAGCTTTCAATGCGAAGAAAACAAGAAGGAAAAAACAGATGCGCTTAAAGGGAAAAACAGCCATCGTCACCGGGGGAGCATCCGGGTTTGGAGAAGGCATTGTGCGCAAGTTTGTGGCCGAGGGTGCACAGGTGATGATCTGCGACATCAACGGGGACGGGGCGGCGGCTCTGGCGGATGAGCTGGGCGAAAGCGCGCTCTCGCACCGGGCTGACATCTCGGTTTCCCACAATGTTTCAAGCATGGTAGCAAAAGCCATTTTGGAAATGGGGCATGTGGACATCATGGTCAATAATGCCGGCGTTACCCATCATCCCGGAGAATTGGAAAATATCGCCGAAAAAGAATTTGATCGGGTGATGGCCATAAATGTAAAATCGGTTTTTTTAACCTCCAAATATGTGGTGCCTCACATGAAGGGGCGCAAAAAAGGGGTGGTCTTAAATGTTGCCTCGACCGCCGGGGTCAGCCCGCGCCCGAACCTTAGCTGGTACAATGCATCCAAGGGCTGGATGATTACCGCCACCAAATCCATGGCGATTGAACTTGCCTCGGTCGGCATAAGGGTAAACGCCATAAATCCGGTGGCCGGAGAAACTCCCCTGCTAAAAACCTTTATGGGAGCCGACACCCCTGAAATTAGGGCCAAGTTTTTGGCAACCATTCCCATCGGGCGCTTTTCACAACCTGAAGATATGGGCAATGCGGCCTGTTTTTTATGTTCTGACGAAGCCTCAATGATTACCGGGGTGGCGCTGGAGGTAGATGGCGGGCGCTGCATATGAAAAAAGCAAAGCCGGGCTTAAGAAATCTCATTACCGATGTTGGCGGGCTTAAAGTTGGCAATGCGTCTGACCACAACTTAAAATCCGGGGTTACGGTTTTAAGCGCCGAAAAACCCTTCGTGGCGGCGGTTGATATAATGGGAGGGGCACCGGGAACCCGCGAAACCGACCTGTTGGCTCCTGATAAATCTGTTGAAGGGGTGGATGCGCTGGTTTTATCGGGCGGCTCTGCTTTTGGTCTGGATGCTGCCGGGGGAGTTGCGAACAGTCTTCGTTCCCTTGGGCGCGGTTTTAAGGTTGGTGATGTTGTTGTGCCGATTGTTCCGGGCGCTATATTGTTTGATTTGATAAATGGCGGAGATAAAGACTGGAGCCAAAACCCCTATCGCGATTTGGGGGCAAAGGCCTTTGAGAATTTGAGCGAGGATTTTGAGCTGGGAAGTTTCGGGGCTGGAACCGGAGCCACCACAGCGGGGCTAAAAGGTGGGCTTGGTTCGGCTTCAATAGTTCTTGAAAACGGCATCACCATTGGTGCGCTGGTGGCGGCCAATCCCACAGGGCAGGTTACGGCGGCAAAAAGCGGGCATTTTTTAGCCGGATCATTTGAGATAGATAAAGAGTTTGGCGGAATGGGACCCTATGGAAAAGCGCTGGACTTTGAAGAAACAATCACAACCAAGCAGGATTTTGTGGTGCAGGGAGCAAATACCACCATTGCCATTGTGGCAACGGATGCACGGCTGAGCAATGCTCAGGCCAAACGGCTGGCGGTGGCAGCACAAGACGGGATTGCAAGGGCGGTTATGCCCTCGCACACTCCGGTGGATGGTGATCTGGTATTTGCGGTTTCAACCGGAGAGCGGGAGCTGAAAAACCCGATGATGGATCTGGCAATTCTTGGTCATGGGGGCGCCATCTGTCTGGCGCGGGCCATCGCCAGAGCTATTTATGAGGCAAAACCTATGCAGGGTGATATTTTTGAGACATGGCGGGAGAAATTTACTGATAAAAGAGAATGAAATTTACTGGAGAAAGAGAATCCATATAAATGGCAAACTAGTAGAGCAAAAAACCAACCAGTAATTTTGCGCGAAAAGGGGTAAAAACCATGTGGGACTTTAAATTGATGCAGGCCATTGGTCTGATGATGAAAACATTACCGTTTATTATTCTCAGGCTGGTGATCTATTTTGGCATTACGCTGGCGTTTATTGTAATTACCGGCACCGGGTCGGGCATTGGCTGGGGAGTTGGTGTGTTCGGGGATAGTGATTTTCAAGCCACCAGCAGTTTGATTGGCGGCGCGTTAGGTTTTGCTCTTACTGCCGGGGTAGTTTTTCTGGCTCGCGAATATATTCTTTATATGGTCAAGGCGGCCCATATTGCGGTTCTGGTGGAATTGATGGATGGCAATGAAATGCCGCAGGGGCGCTCTCAAATTTCCCATGGGCAAAAAGTGGTGGCGGAACGCTTTGCGCAGGCCAATGTTTTGTTTGCATTGGACAGGATTATTCAGGGGGTTTTGCGTGCTATAACCGGTTTGGCGCAAGGGATTGCCTCATTCATTCCAATTCCCGGATTGCAGCAACTAGCGGGCATTTTTCGGGCGTTCCTGAATATTGCAGTTGGTTTTATTGATGAGGTAATTTTAGCTTATGGAATTCGCACCCGCGCACAAAATCCGTGGAACTCGGCTCGTGACGGGCTGATACTTTATGGTCAAAACCATAAAATAATGCTGAAAAATGCCGCCTGGCTGACGGTGATAATCTATGGATTATCCATTTTTGTATTCTTCATAGTTCTGGCTCCAGCCGGAGTTATTGCATTTATGGTTCCCGGTGGCTGGTCAGCTTTTGGGATTGTTGTGGCGCTTTTGCTAGTGTGGAGCATAAAAGCTGCGGTGCTGGAGCCACTGGCAATTGTATGCATGTTGCAGGTTTATTTTCCCGCAATCGAGGGGCAGGTTCCCGACCCTGAGTGGGAGCAAAAGCTCAATGATATTTCGGGTAAATTTCGTGAAATGGGAAAAAAGGGCGCGGACTGGGCCGGAATGAAACAAAGCAATTAGGCATTTTTGTTTTTGCCTGCATCCAAATCAGGTGGTAATTGCGCAACGGTTTTGAATAAACTTATCCGTTGCCACCAAAAGGCCACCAAAAGGCCAAAGAGGCTGTCTCAGCAAATATTGCCCGCAAATCATCACAACAAGTCCTAAATTTTTCCGTGAAACTGTCATTTTACACTGGTTAATAGCCTTTGTTACCCCAAAAATGAAAGGCAAAAAAATTGCCTGAAGGGGGAAAACAGAAAAAGGAAAAATTATGAATAAATCAGTTGTAATATCCACTCTTATGATGACAGCTTTTGTAACGCCGGGCTTTGCGGCAAGCGATGGTGCAACGCCTTTAATGTTTGAGGGCGATTGCCTTAGCGTTGTCGAAAAAATTGATGAGCGTCTGGCGGATGAAACCTTGGAAGTTTCTGATGAAACCAAGCTGCAAATCATTGCTCTGCGCGATCAGGGAGCACTGGAACAGGCAGACGGAAACGATGCTGCCTGCACCACGACACTTACCCTTGCTATTCAGTTGATGAATTCTGAAGGTTAGGGCCTAATCTAAGTGGCGTGGGGCGGGGTGCATAGACGTATGTGCCCCGTATGATTAAATCAGTTCTAGACACAATGTTTTGCTCGCTTAATGGCGGGTTTTTTCATGCCAGCGGAATGTTGGCTGCACCTTTTTTGTCCTGATAGGTTTTTGACATATCAGAATATAACTGCCCGATGGATTTGACCTTGTCGAGCCGGACGGATTTTTCTGGCTCATTAATATGGTCGATCATTTTCACGATATCATGGGCGCTCCAAAAGGCATTTTCTTTTGCGTAACCGCCCGGATCAAGGGTGAATATCTCTTTTAGGATTTTAAGATCGTGGGGGATGGCAAAATCATCCCGGGAATTCTCGTGGGAAAACAGATAATAAAAATTATCATATCCGGCCCATGCAATGGCAGAAAGACAAAGGGAGCATGGCTCGTGGGTGGAGAGAAATATGCAATCCTTTGGATTGGGCCTTAGGGAAATATCCATTTCATAGAGCTTTTTGATCGTATGCATTTCCCCATGCCAGAGAGGATTTTCTATCTCATTATTGGTCTGGGCAATTACCAGAGAGAGATCTTTTTTAAGCAGGATGGCGGCGCCAAAAATCTTGTTACCTTTAATAACTTCCTCAGCGGTCATTGGCGCAATATCGTTTTGAATAACGTTGAGCAGCCGATCTATCAGTTGTAAATTTTTATCCATTACATTTGCACCTGAAAAGGGGTTTCGAAATCAAAAGTTTGAAGATTTTCACTTGCGTCACTGCCACTTGCTCCATCCCTATCCACAACTAAAAAATCTGTCTCCTCGTCCAGCGGAGTTAATACACCGTGCCAGATATTGACAAAATAGTTCAAACCCTGACCGGGTCCGAATAAAAACGCCTGCGGAGTGCCGGGAGCACCATTCACATCCGGGGCGACAATGGACAAAAACCGCACGGGTCTCAAGGGTATAAAGGCCTGCGAGCCAAGCGGGTGCCGTTCCATCATTTTTAGGGTCAGGGGCAGGCTAAAGGGGCGGCCACGGAAAATTGAAATAATGGATCTGGCATTTTCCCCCAGAGCAATAGCGGTTGCCAGATCATGAAAACGTCTGGTGTTTCCCTGATTTATGGGAAAACTTTTTGCCTCCGGGCTGGCCTGAATTATATCGCCAAACGAGGCGAATGATCTTCTGTTTACTGGTTCAATATGTATGATTTGCAAAATCGCCCCCTAAAAATCTGCCGCTTTATAAAGTCAGGTTCATATGTCGGTTTACGTCTTTATATAACAAATAGCGAAATGGTTTTGGCCCACCCGCATAACAGGCTTGAGGGCAAAAGGCCCTTAGCCACATGAAATCGCCTGCCTCAACCTCCACCCAGTCCTGATTAAGATGATATACCGCCTTGCCCTCAAGCACATATAATCCATGTTCCATCACATGGGTTTCAGCAAACGGAATTACCGCACCCGGTTGCAGGGTAACAATATTAACGTGGCAATCATGAGAAATATCCAAAGGGTCGACAAAACGGGTGGTGGACCATTTGCTCTCAGTATCGGGCATGGTGATGGGCGCTACGTCTTTTTCGTTGGTGACAAAACTTTTTGGTGCTGCGATGCCCTCTACTGACTGATAGGATTTGCGGATCCAGTGAAAAACCAGATTTTCATCTAAATTGTTTAAAACAGACCAGTCGCTTTCTGGTGGAATATAGGCATATCCGCCGGGGGTCATTTTATGGGTTGCACCATCAAGGCTTAAATTCATTTCCCCTTTAACCACAAACAATATTCCTTGGGCGTTGGCATCGCTCTCCGGATTTTTGCTGCCGCCACCGGGGGCGACTTCCATGATATATTGAGAGAAGGTTTCGGCAAATCCTGACAAAGGGCGAGCCAGAATCCAAAGCCGGGTTTTATCCCAGAACGGCAGGTAAGAAGTGACGATATCACTCATTACTCCCTTGGGAATAACGGCATAGGAATTGGTGAAAATTGCCCGTCCGCTTATTAGCTGGCTTTGCGGGGGCAGCCCACCATTTGGAGCAAAATAATTTGGGGCAAAATAATTTGGGGCAAAATAGCTATCATCAGTCATTTTTTGGCTCCATTAAAATATCCTTTTGCTCAGGCAATATATCTAAAATTCGCAATTGCGCTATGCGCTCGACTTGAGTGCAGGCGGTTTTTATTTCACTTGCCCGATCGTTGGAAATGCGCGATTTGAAGGCGGCCAGAATTGAAGCCTTATCATTGTCTTTTACCGCAATGATAAAGGGAAATCCAAATTTTGTGGTGTAGGTTTTGTTCAATTGGCCAAACATTTCCAGCTCGTCTTCGCTCAAGTGATCAAGACCTGCCGATGCCTGCTCTTTTGTTGAACTTTTGGTAAGGCGTCTGGCCTTGGCCAGTTTTCCTGCCAGATCAGGGTGAGCTTTTAATACTTCAATTTTTTCTTCTTTGCTAGCCTGTCTGAACTGGCAGCGCATGGCGGCAAACAGGCCAAAGGCGGTGTCATTTGCGGGGCCAAGTTCATGATCAAAGGTGCGTTGAGCCACCCATTCGCTATGTTCAAACACGCCACCAAAAAGGGCTAAAAAATCATCCATTGGCAGGGCGCATGGGTAAATGGGGCGGGAAATATGGGGGTGATGCAAAGCCCAATGGCGGGCAATATCAATGCGCTTTGCTATCCAGACATTTTCATGGGATTGCACATATTCGATGAATTTTTTTAGTGCCGCCAATCGACCCGGACGTCCGGTGAGACGACAATGCAGGCCAATGGACATCATTTTGGGTTTTCCGGCTTTTCCTTCGGCATAAAGAACATCAAAACCATCGCGCAGATAGGCAAAAAACTGATCGCCGGAATTAAAGCCCTGGGGGGTGGCAAAGCGCATATCGTTATTGTCCAGAGTATAGGGGATTATTAATTGCGCCCGGCCCCAATGTTCACGCCAATAGGGCAGGTCATCATCATAGGCATCGCTGAGATATTCAAATCCGCCCTCTTCGGTGGCCAGATCAACAGTGTTGATTGAACAACGTCCGGTATACCAACCCAAGGGACGTGCGCCGGTTAGCGCTTCATGCAGGGCAATGGCCTGATGCATATGCTCGCGCTCATCATCGGCACTAAAATCCTTATATTCGATCCATTTGAGCCCATGGCTGGCAATTTCCCAATCTGCGGTTTGCATGGCCTCAAGCTGTCGGGGAGAGCGGGCAAGGGCCGTTGCCACACCATAGACGGTCACGGGGATATTTTTAGACGTGAAAAGATCATGCAAGCGCCAGAACCCGGAGCGCGCGCCATATTCATAGATGCTTTCCATATTCCAGTGACGCTGATCAGGCCATGGGGAAGCGCCAACGATTTCGGACAAAAAAGCCTCGGAATGGCTATCGCCGTGCAGAGTGCAATTTTCGCCGCCCTCCTCATAATTCAAGACGAACTGCACCGCGATATGTGCCCCGCCCGGCCATTTTGGATCAGGGGGATTAGCGCCATATCCGCGCATGTTGCGTTTATATCTGGTATCTTTGTTCATGATGCTCAGCTTTTGTTTTTAGGTCGGAACCAAATATGGAGACAGCTTTAATATGGTGGGGCTGACCCTAAACCGCAACTCATCAATAACAAAAGTTGACCAATCGGTCAAAAATCGTGCAACATTGAGTGTCGAACAAAAAATCAGTTGTTTTATTCAGGTTGTTTGAGAATCACTGAGCGCTAGGGTCTTGACCCAAAATGGAGGAAATAATGGCCGATCTGGGCAAGCTGACTACCCATGTGCTGGATAATGCTACTGGTCGCCCAGCCGCTGGTATGGGAATAAAATTGTTCAAATTTGATGGAGAGAAACGAGAATTGCTCAAATCCGTCATCACTAATTCTGACGGTCGTTGCGCTGAGCCATTATTGCAGGGCGAAGCATTTGAAACCGGCGTTTATGAGTTGGAATTTGATGTGGGTGAATATTATAAAGGGCTGATAGTTTCAT
The DNA here is from genome assembly GCA_964569865.1 of uncultured Devosia sp. Classification (GTDB taxonomy): domain Bacteria; phylum Pseudomonadota; class Alphaproteobacteria; order Rhizobiales; family Devosiaceae; genus DROE01. Next base: position 27,440 of record CAZMVQ010000014.1, on the reverse strand, counting down.
CCAATAATCCGGAATTTCTTGGAATAGTGCCGGTGCGCTTTGGCATTGGTGATAAAAACTCCCATTATCATGTTCCGCTTCTGGTTTCTCCGTTTGCCTATTCAACCTATCGGGGAAGCTGATTTATGGGCGAAAATTCGGTTCGCAAATCTATCAGGTTTTTACTCAATGATGATTTCATCGAGCTGGATGATTTTGCTCATACGCAAAATGTTCTGGATTTTTTGCGACTGGAACAAAGACTGCGCGGCTCAAAGGAGGGCTGTGCCGAAGGGGATTGCGGAGCCTGCACAGTTCTGGTTGGTCGCCTTGTTGGTAATGATCTGATCTATGAAAGTGTAAATTCGTGCATCCGATTTGTGGCCTCGCTGGATGGATGTCATCTTGTAACCATTGAACACTTAAAAGGGCCAAATGGGGTGCTGCATCCGGTGCAAAAAGAGATGGTTGAGCAACATGGCAGCCAGTGCGGTTTTTGCACTCCGGGCGTTGTTATGTCGCTTTATGGATTGTGGATGAATAATCCAACGGCTTCTCAAAACGATATCGAGACAGCCCTGCAGGGCAATTTATGTCGCTGCACAGGATATGCGCCAATAATCAAGGCAGCAAAATCTGTGTTGGCGGCAGGTGGGCAGAACGCTGACCCGTTATTGCTTGAGCGCGATAAAGTGCAGCTGCGGTTGCGGGAATTGGCGGACAATAAACGGGTTGAGATTTTTACCGACGCGACAAAAATATTTCTACCGGCAGACGTTAATGATCTGGCCGAAATCCTGCTGCAATATCCAGAGGCAACAATTGTTGCCGGGGCAACCGATGTTGGTTTGTGGGTAAACAAGCAGATGCGCCAATTGCCCACTTTGATATTTATTTCGCACCTCAACCATTTGCAAAATATTGAGCAAACGAGTGATGAATTAAGATTTGGAGCGATGGTCAGCTATTCGGAGGCTTGGCCGATTATTGCAAAAAAAATACCGCAATTAGCTGAGTTCTGGGGCCGGATCGGGGGGCAGCAGGTGCGCAACATGGGCACAATCGGGGGCAATATTGCCAATGGTTCACCCATTGGGGATACGCCCCCGGCTTTGATTGCTCTTGGGGCCAGCATTGATTTGCGCCACGGAAAAACCAGCCGAAATCTGTTGCTGGAAGACTATTTTATCGCCTATGGCAGGCAGGATCGTCAGCAAGGCGAGTTTATTGAAGGCATAAATATTCCGCTGGTCAGGGAAGGGGATATTTTTGCCGCCTATAAAATTTCCAAGCGGCGGGACGAGGATATCTCAACCCTTTGCGGGGCGTTTAATGTCAGGCTTGAGAATAATAAAGTTGCAGAAATCATAATTGCTTTTGGCGGTATGGCTGCCATTCCAAAACGGGCCAAAGCGGTTGAAAATGCTTTGATTGGTGCGATATGGAATCGGCAAAATATTGCCAAGGCAGTAAAGCTGATGGAAAAAGATTTTGCCCCCTTAAGTGACGTGCGCGGATCGGCGCAATATCGTTCGCTGGTGGCTAAAAATCTGTTGAAGCGGTTTTATCTTGAAACAATGGATAAGAATCCTGATGCCAAGCCTTCCCAAGCTGTCGGGGTGGCGTGAGTATGGGAAAAAACAACAATTCAAGTGCAACTTCCGACATTCATGACAGCGCCAAAAAACACGTTTTGGGCAGTGCGGTATATATCGATGACATCGTGGAACCGGTTGGCACCTGCCATGCCTATCTGGGTTTAAGCGAATGCGCCCACGGCAAAATTAAATCTATGGATTTGAGCGAAGTTGAAAAAGCTGACGGGGTTATTTGTGTCTTGGGCGCTTCTGATATTACCGGTCCCAATGATATTTCGCCAACCGGGCTTAATGATGAGCCGGTGTTTGCCACCAAAAAAGTTGAATTTTGGGGGCAGCCGATTTTTGGCGTGGTGGCCCAAACAAGAGATCAGGCGCGACGGGCCGCAAAACTGGCAAAGATCAATTATGAAACTCTGCCCCATGCAACAAATATCGAACAGGCGCAAAATAACGGCGGCGAGTTGGTCACCAAACCCCTGACGTTAAAGCGCGGTAATGTGGCGGTTGCAATGAAAGCAGCGCCACTGCACTTAAGCGGAAAAATGGAAATTGGCGGGCAGGATCACTTCTATCTCGAGGGGCATATAGCTTTTGCCATTCCGGGGGAAGATGGTGATGTGCTTGTCTATTCTTCGACCCAGCACCCCAGCGAAGTGCAGCATATGGTTGCTCATGCCCTAGATGTTAAAACCAATGCGGTGACGGTGAAATTGCGGCGAATGGGCGGCGGGTTTGGCGGCAAAGAAACCCAGTCCAATCTGTTTGCGGTGGTAGCTGCCGTGGCGGCAAAAAAGCTCAACCGTCCGGTAAAACTCAGACCCGATCGTGATGATGATATGATTGCCACCGGCAAGCGCCATGATTTTATTGTTGATTATGATGTTGGATTTGAAAAAACCGGCAAAATTTTAGCACTGGATGCAAAATTTGCGGCCCGTTGTGGATTTTCAGCCGATTTAAGCGGACCGGTGACCGACAGGGCGCTGTTTCATGCGGATAATGCCTATTTTTATCCTTCTGTTAAGCTGCAATCACTCCCCCTTAAAACCAACACGGTTTCCAACACTGCGTTTCGTGGCTTTGGCGGTCCGCAAGGGGTGATGGCGGCGGAGCGGATTATCGAAGAAATTGCCTATGCGCTCAATATGGACCCGCTGGCGGTTCGAAAAGCCAACTTTTATGGAATCGATGAGAATAATATCACCCCCTACCATCAAGAGGTGAGCGATAATATTATCCATCGGCTGGTGGACGAGTTGGAAATATCATCTGACTATCAAAAACGGCGGCGTGAAATTGTTGCGTTCAATAAATCCAGCCCCATAAAAAAGCGCGGAATTGGCCTGACCCCGGTAAAGTTCGGCATATCATTCACCGCCACCTGGTATAATCAGGCCGGGGCTTTAATCCATATATATCAGGATGGCTCGATACATTTGAACCATGGTGGCACCGAAATGGGGCAGGGGCTAAATGTAAAAGTCGCCCGGATCGTGGCCGATGAATTTGCCCTGCCGCTTGAAGAAATAAAAATCACCGCCACCGCCACCGACAAGGTGCCAAATACTTCGGCCACTGCTGCATCTTCGGGTTCTGATCTTAATGGCATGGCGGCGCTTGATGGCTGCAAACAGTTGAAAAAGCGACTGGAAAAATTTGCAGGTTCTCTGGTTGGTAAAAAATTCCAAAAGGTAAAATACAAGTCGGGCAAGGTGATTTTTGGCGAGCAAAAACTTCCCTTTGCCGATTTTATTAAGCAGGCATATATGGCGCGGGTGCAACTCTCGGCGGCGGGATTTTATAAAACTCCAAATATCCATTGGGATCGGGAAAAAGGGCAGGGGCGACCGTTTTTTTACTTTGCCTATGGGGCCTGCGTCAGTGAGGTTGAAATTGATGTTTTAACCGGTGAAAATTTTGTGAAACGGGTGGATATTCTTCATGATGTTGGCCGCTCTTTAAACCCTGAAATCGATAAGGGGCAGATTGAGGGCGGATTTGTGCAGGGCATGGGTTGGCTGACTTTTGAAGAACTGGTTTGGGATGAAAAAGGACAGCTTAAAAGCCATGCCCCTTCGACCTATAAAATCCCTCTTGCCTCGGATATTCCAAAAATTTTTAACGTGGAATTGGCCCAATGGTCAAAAAATCCCGAACGCACCATAAGGCGTTCAAAGGCTGTTGGAGAGCCGCCATTAATGCTTGCCGCTGCGGTGGTTGAGGCGCTTTCTATGGCTGTTGCCAGCACATCAAATTATAAAACCTGTCCAAAACTTGCCACCCCGGTCACCCCGGAGCGGGTTTTGATAGCGATTGAAGAATTGGCTGATGGGAAGAGCGAAAAATGGTGATGGCGCGCTCAGAAATCAGAGAATTCATCATTAAAAACCGCGCGATTTTAGTGCGGACAGAAAAGACTTATGGCTCCACCCCGCGTGAAATCGGGGCCTTTATGCTGGTGAGCAAAAAAGCAGAAATTGGCACCATCGGGGGCGGACAGCTGGAATATATTGCCATCGACAAGGCGCGCCAGATGCTCAAAAAAGATAGCGCCAATTTAGAACTTGATATCCCGCTCGGTTCTGAAATCGGGCAATGCTGCGGTGGGAAAGTGATTTTGTCACTTCAGCTTGTGAACAAACAGATCGCTGGTGAGCTGCAAAAAACAATGGATGAGCAGGAAAAAAACCTGCCCCATATCTATATTTTTGGTGCCGGTCATGTGGGGCGAGCGCTGGCGGTGGCGCTTAAAGAATTGCCATTGCGCACCATCATGGTTGATGAACGGGAAAAAGAGTTGGCCATGGTATGTGAGGGCATTGAATGTCGGTTAAGCGCTTTGCCCGAAGCTGAAATCAAAGCTGCCCCAAAAAACAGTTCGTTTGTAATTCTGACCCATGATCACGGGCTGGATTTTCTCTTGGCACGACAGGCTCTTGAGCGAAAAAATGCTTGTTACGTGGGCATGATCGGTTCAAAAACCAAACGGGCGGTTTTTTCTAACTGGATGAAAAAAAATGTTGGTCAACATGTTGGTCAACATGGTGGTCAGCAGGGTTTGCTTAAATCCCTGATCTGCCCGATTGGCGGGGGAAAACTTAATGACAAAAGACCGCAGGTAATTGCAGCTATGGTCGCGGCTGAAATTTTGTTGCACACTAGTGTGGCTCACACAGGTGTGGCTCACACAGGTGTGGTGCACGCTGTCGGGCGGCATGAAATAAAGTCTGAGAATTTTGGGCAACAGGGAAGTGCCTATGCTCAGGTTGGGGGGAAAATCTAATGCTTGATAATGCGCATAACAGGCTTGAGCTGAAAGGCATCACCAAGCAGTTTCCCGGCGTTCTGGCCAATGATGCGGTTAGTTTTAACATCGCTCCGGGTGAAATTCACGCTCTGTTGGGGGAAAACGGGGCCGGTAAATCCACTCTGGTGAAAATGATTTATGGCATTATGAAGTCGGATGCCGGGGATATGGTTTGGGATGGTGAGCCATTTGCCGTTTCCAATCCCAAAGAAGCGCGCGCCAAAGGTATTGGCATGGTGTTCCAGCATTTCTCGTTGTTTGAAGCGTTGACGGTGCTGGAAAATATCGCCCTTGGTATGGATGGTTCCTTATCGCTGCAAGAACTTGAAAAAAAGGTTGTTGAGGTTATGCAGGCCTATGGTCTGACGCTGGAACCCGACCGGGTGGTTTCTTCCCTTAGTGTTGGAGAGCGTCAGCGCATCGAAATTGTTCGCGCTTTGCTGCTCAACCCTAAATTGCTGATTATGGATGAGCCGACTTCTGTTTTAACCCCGCAAGAGGTTGCGCAGTTATTTGAAACCCTGCGGCAGTTGGCTTCTGAGGGCTGTTCGATCCTTTACATTTCTCATAAACTCAATGAAATCAAAGAATTGTGCCATAACGCCACCATTTTGCGTGGTGGTAAAGTCGTTGGAGAATGTAATCCGGCTCAAGAAACTTCCAAATCCATGGCCGAGATGATGATTGGCGGCTCGTTGAAGGAAATTTCTAAAGGGGAAACTAACGTATTTGGCGATGTATTGCTCAATGTTGGCTCGCTTTCACTGGCCAAAAACCATGATTTTGGTACTGCCCTTAAAGATATTTCCTTCGAAGTACGTCAGGGAGAGATTTTTGGTGTCGCTGGGGTGGCGGGCAACGGACAGAATGAATTGCTTGGCGCTTTGAGCGGGGAAGTTTTCGCCCAAGATGAAAATGCAATTGTTTTACATGGCAAACCGATCGGGCTGTTTGGTCCCAATCACCGGCGAAAAGAAGGGCTTTGTTGCGTTCCGGAAGAGCGCAATGGCCATGCGGCGGTCTCTGATTTTTCTCTTAGTGACAATGCAATTTTAACGGCGCGGCACCGCAAAAACCTGGTTAAAGGGGGCATGGTGCAGCTAGGAAAGTCAGAGCAATATACCAGCGAAATCATCAAGAAATTCGGCGTGATGGCCACAGGATCAGGGGCGCTTGCCGGATCATTATCAGGCGGCAATCTGCAAAAATTTATCATGGGACGCGAAATATTGCAGGTGCCTGAAGTGTTGGTGGTTTCTCAACCCACTTGGGGGGTTGATGCGGGGGCAGCGGCGTTTATTCATCAGGCCTTGGTGGATATGGCGCAGGCAGGTTCGGCAATTGTGGTGATCTCTCAAGATCTGGATGAATTGCTGGCTTTGTGCGAAACCATCAGCGTTATCAACGAGGGGTCTCTGTCCAAAGCGATGGAAGTCAAAGGGATTTCGATTGACGAGGTCGGTTTGCTGATGGGCGGCGTGCACGGAGCAGGTGACATGGACCGAGCCAATGATATAGATAAAGGGGGCTCCGATGCAGTTCAGGCTTGAAAAACGCGCTGAAATAAGCCGTTCAATGCTCTATTTTACCCCGGTTGCTGCGGTGATTATCACCATGATTCTTGGCGCGATCATTTTTTCTATTCTTGGATTTAATGGTGCTGTGGCGGTGCGGGAGATTTTTCTTACCCCACTTACCAATTCGTTAAAATGGCAGGATCTGGCGGTAAAATCCGCTCCCCTGATTATAATCGCTGTCGGACTTTCCATCGGGTTTCGCGCCAATGTCTGGAATATCGGGGCCGAGGGACAATATATCGCCGGGGGTCTTGCGGCAACCGGTGTAGCACTTATCACCCATCAGATGAGTGGCTGGTGGTTGTTGCCGCTGATGGGAGTTGCCGGAATACTTGGCGGCATGGCATGGGTTGCTGTTCCGGCCTTTTTAAGGGTCAAATTAAACGTCAACGAGATTCTGACGACCTTGATGCTGACCTATGTGGCGGTGCAATTGCTGAACTTTTTGGTGTTTGGTCCATGGAAAAGCCCAACAAGTTTTGGCCAGCCGCAAACGGTATTGTTCAATAATGATCAGATTCTGCCCTATATAATTCCGGGCACTATTGTGCAGGCAGGAGCGCCAATTGCCATATTCATTGCAATTTTTGCATGGATTTTAATGAGCAAGTCAATTTTTGGATTTCAAATACGAACGGTTGGTACGGCTCCAAATGCGGCTCGCTATGGGGGCTTTTCGGCTAACCAGACGATCTGGTTTTCACTGTTGATTGGTGGCGGCTTGGCCGGATTTGCCGGCATGCTTGAAGTGGCAGGACCGTTTAACCGCATGGTGCCCCAGTTTCCGACCAATTATGGATTTACCGCCATTATTGTTGCTTTTCTTGGGCGCTTGCACCCGATCGGGGTAATGGTTGCAGGGATTGTTCTGGCAATAAGTTTTGTTGGTGGTGAGGTAGCCCAAACGACGATTGGCCTGCCCAACGCGGCGGTCGGTTTGTTTCAGGCTTTGATGCTGTTTTTGATTTTGGCCGGAGATATTCTGGTGCGCTATCGAATAAAACGGGTTGGACAAAAAAGTGAGGTAAGCACCTCATGAGTATTGATATTACAATTGCCATTATCATCACCATGGTGGGAGCCTCAACTCCCCTGTTGTTGGCAGCCCTTGGGGAGCTGGTGGTAGAAAAAAGCGGCGTGCTTAACCTTGGCATTGAAGGCATGATGCTGACCGGGGCAGTTGTTGGCTTTGCTGTAACCTATGATACGGGCAACCCGTGGTTGGGGATTTTGGCAGCAGCGTTTGCCGGAGTTGCCGTTTCGATGTTGTTTGCGGTTTTAACGCTTTCGCTTTCTTCAAATCAGGTGGCTACGGGTTTGGCACTGACGATTTTTGGCACCGGATTTTCAGCCCTGTTCGGGCAGGCCTATACGGGCAAGCCGATTGCGTTATTTAAGTCAATTTTCCCGGACAGTTTGACCGATGACAGGTTTTTGCGGGTGTTTTTTGATTATAGTCCGCTGGTCTATTTTTCGCTTTTAATGGTGTTTGTGGTTTGGTGGTTTTTGCAAAAAACCCGGGCCGGACTGATTTTAAGGGCCGTGGGGGAAAATGATCATTCGGCCCATTCTATCGGTTATTCTGTAACAAAAGTTCGCTATGGCGCGGTGGCGTTCGGGGGAGCAATGGCGGGCATTGCCGGGGCATGTTTTCCCCTTATTCTAACTCCACAATGGGTTGAAGGATTAACCGGAGGTCGGGGATGGATTGCTCTGGCACTGGTGGTATTTGCCGCATGGAGACCGGGACGGTTGTTGGCGGGGGCATATTTGTTCGGGCTGATTGCCACAATGGAGCTTTACGCAAAAGCTGCCGGGGGAGCCTTTAGAATTCTTCCATCTGAACTATGGGCCTCGCTGCCATATCTTGCTACAATCGCGGTGCTTGTGATGATTTCAATGCGCCGCACAAAAAGTTCAAGCGCGCCAGCTTGCCTTGGCAAGCCCTTTATGCCCAATAATTAGACCCTGATCGCCAAAAATTTATGACCAAGTCTGTTAAGAAATGTGCAAAATTGAAATAACCAATCTATTTAAACCAACCAAATCAACAACCTTTAGGAGAAAACCATGGTTCGTATAAATCGTCGTAATGTTTTAAAAATTGGTGGTGCCGCTGCGGCTCTGCCTTTGATCGGCACCAAAGCCTTTGCCCAAAAAGCAAAAGTGCGTGCTGCATTTGTGCTTATTGGCACACCGGATGATAATGGCTGGAATTTTGGCCATGATCTTGGTCGTCTTGATATGATTGAGGCCCTTGGTGCTGATCGTGTTGAAACCACTGTTGTTACCAATGTGGCTGAAGGGCCAGATAGTGAGCGGGTATTCCGTGAATTGGCACAGCAGGGCCATGATATCATCTTTGGCACCAGCTTTGGTTATGGGGATGCAATGCTTAAAGTTGCTCAGCAGTTCCCTGATGTTAAATTTGAGTGGGCGACCGGCTTTAAAACCGCTTCAAACCTTTCCATCTATAATGCCCGTTTCCATGAGGGACGCACAGTGCTTGGAACTATTTCAGGCATGATGAGTGAAACCGGAATTGGCGCCTATATCGGTTCTTTCCCGATCCCTGAAGTTGTGATGGGCATTAACGCCTTCCATCTGGCAGCACGCAAACATAATCCGGATTTTATCACCAAAGTTGTTTATGTAGATAGCTGGTTTGATCCTGCAAAAGAAGCTGATGCGGCACGGGCGCTGATTGATCAGGGTGTTGATGTTATCACTCAGCATACAGATGGCCCTGCAGCACTTCAGGTTGCTGAAGAGCGTGGAATTATCGGTGGTTTCGGCCAGGGCGCTGACATGAGTGCATTTGCACCAAAAGCGCACCTGACAGCTATCATTGATATCTGGGGTCCATATTATATCAAGTCAGTTAAGTCTGTTCTTGACGGTGACTGGAAAGAGGGCAGCTCTTGGGAAGGTCTGGCAGCTGGTGAAGTTGTTATTGGTCCTTATAATGAAAAAATTCCTGCCGATGTTGTTGCTGCTGCGAATGCTGCTCAGGCTGGAATTATTGATGGTTCTCTGCATCCGTTTGCCGGGCCAATTACTGATAATGGCGGCACGCTTCGGGTTGAAGCTGGCGATGTTATTGATGATGGTGAATTCTGGGGCGTTGACTGGTATGCTGAGGGCGTAGAGGCTTAAGAGCGCCTTTTTGCAATCAGGGTTTTTACCCAAACGAAAGAAGAAGGCGGGACAGAGCGTTTCTTTAAATAATAGCAACGCTTTGATCTGTTCTCGCTCACGCCAGTTCGCGAGTGCTCACGGCTCCGCAGGGCGGCGCTTATGCGCCGGTCCGCTATCGCGTCCTGACTGCTTCTGTTTAAAACAGAAACAGTCTAGGTCACAGACCCAGTTTGTGGGTCTGTGACCTAGTAGCCCGCCTTTTTTATGGCCTTAAATCTGGTGGGGAGTTTTATAGAATGAGTGAATTTGCGATTTTTTGGGAATGGTTTGCTTTCGCCGTGCGGTTTTTGCACGTGATAACCGCTATCGCCTGGATTGGCTCTTCGTTCTATTTCATTGCTCTTGATCTGGGCCTAATCCACCGGGACCATTTGCCCAAAGGGGCCAAGGGTGAAGAATGGCAGGTTCATGGGGGTGGATTTTATCATATTCAAAAATATATGGTGGCCCCGGATAAGATGCCAAAGCATCTGATCTGGTTCAAATGGGAGAGCTATGCCACATGGCTTTCGGGCTTTGCCATGCTGGCGGTGATTTATTATGCGGGGGCCGATCTTTATCTGATTGATCGCAATGTGCTGGATATTTCGGCTTGGCAGGGCATTGCCTTGTCTGTGGCCTCGATTGGGCTGGGCTGGGTTCTATATGACTATTTGTGCAAATCTCCATTGGGCAAAAGCACCACCGGCCTGATGGTAATCCTGTTTGGCATTCTGGTGGTTATGGCATGGGGATATACGCAAATCTTTTCCGGTCGCGCCGCTATGCTGCATATGGGAGCCTTTACCGCCACTATAATGACGGCAAACGTGTTTTTTATCATTATTCCCAACCAGAAGATTGTAGTTGCTGATCTTTTAGCGGGCAAAGATCCGGATCCCAAATATGGCGTGATGGCAAAACAGCGCTCTTTGCATAATAATTATCTGACCCTGCCGGTGATATTCTTTATGCTTACGCCTCATTATCCCCTTGCGTTTGCAACCGATTACAACTGGATTATTGCCGGGCTGATATTTTTGATCGGGGTGGTAATCCGCCACTATTTCAACACCAAACATGCTCGCAAAGGCAAGCCGAACTGGACATGGCTGGTGGCGATTACCTTGTTTTTCGTTATAATCTGGCTGTCTGGGAATCCAGGCCAAAACAGAGACGAGCCGCGACAGATTTCAGTTTCAGCTCAGGTATTTATGGATGCGGCCCAATTCAGGGATGTTAGCAATATTGTGCAGGGAAGCTGTTCCATGTGTCATGGGGTGGAACCGTTTTGGCCGGGGATTAATCAGGCTCCAAAAGGGGTTTTGCTGGATAGCGATGAGATTATCGCTGAATATGCCCGCGAGATTTATTTGCAGTCCGGGATTACCAACGCCATGCCGCCCGGCAATGTCACGCAAATGCAACCTGAAGACAGGGCGCTGATTGTTGAATGGTATAAAGGGGTTTTGGCCGATACGGGACGGTTATTTTGAATAAAGATAGTCAGAATATAAAAATTTTACGCGGCAGGACTTTGAGTTTTTTGCGCCAGCCTGAGGGGGTGGATGATATATCCGCTTATTCTTATTTTGAAGATGGTGGCGTGGCAATCAAGGGCGCAAAAATCGTCGGGTTTGGGGAATTTGCTGATATTTCCCAACGGTTTAACGGGGAAATAATTGATTATCGGCCACATCTATTGTTACCGGGGCTGATTGATCCGCATTTGCATTTTGTGCAGATGCAGGTGGTGGCCTCTTATGCTGCCAACCTGCTGGAGTGGCTTAATAATTATACATTTGTCGAGGAGCAAAGATTTGCCGACCCGGATCATGCAACGCTGATTGCTTCGGCATTTTTTGACACGCTGATCCGTTATGGCACCACCAGTGCGGCTGCCTATTGCTCGGTTCATCAAGCTTCGGCTGAGGCGTTTTTTGGCGAGGCTGAAAAACGCAATATGCTAATGATTGGCGGCAAATGCATGATGGATCGCAATTGCCCTGAGGCGTTGCAGGACAATGCGCAAAGCGGGTATGATGATACAAAGGCCCTGATTGAAAAGTGGCACGGGCGCGGGCGGGCAAAATATGCGATCACGCCTCGATTTGCCATTACTTCCAGCCCTGAACAGTTGGAAAGTGTTACCGCTCTAATGGGCGAATTTCCTGATTGTTATATGCAGACACACCTGTCGGAAAACATGGAAGAAATTGCTTTTACCAAAGAGCTTTATCCTGAACATCAGGACTATCTGGCCATCTATGAGCATTATGAAATGCTGGGAACAAAAAGCCTGTTTGGCCATGCAATTCATCTTAGTGATCGTGAACTTGATGCCATGGCACAATCGGGATCCGTTGCTGTGTCGTGCCCCACCTCCAACCTGTTTTTAGGATCGGGATTGTTTGATCATGACCGGGTGCAAAGGGCTGGAGCAAAAATTGCGGTGGCCACTGATATTGGTGGGGGGACCAGTTTTTCCATGCTTAAAACCATGGATGAATTTTATAAAATTCAGCAATTGAACGGCAATCGCTTTGACCCTCTGCTGGCGTTTTACCGCATGACTTTGGGCAATGCAAAAGCGCTTTCATTGGAGAAAAATATCGGCACGCTTGGCGTGGGAAGTGATGCAGATATTGTGGTGCTTGATGCAGGTGCAACGCCTGAAATGGCCCTGAAAATGCAACGGGTAAAAACACTGGCCGAGGAATTGTTTTTATTGCAAACCCTTGGGGACGACAGGGCGGTGGTTGAAACCTATGTGGCAGGCAAGGCGCTGAAAAGCGGGCTGAGGTAGAGGGTAGAAACCAGGTTTGGTGGCTTGGCGCATAGCGTTGCTATGGACCCTCGGGTCAAGCCCGAGGGTGACGAAAGAGGTGACTGTTGAGGGTGACGGTGGGGATTAGCGGTCGAGGGAGGTCCCGGATCAGATCCAGGACGGCCGAAACTGTTTGAATTGCTTGGTCTCGTTGCGCGCGGTGATGAGGCGCCGGAGGGGTTTTCGTTTGCAATAATTATCGGATTTTGTAATGGTTAGATGTCGGAAAAGTGGACAAATTTCCCTTTATCGAAAATTCGCCAATGTCAGGTAGTCAATCTGACATACATATTCTCCCGAGGTGATTTTACACTAGATATACATTTGAGAAACCTTGCAAGGACTTGGTTCGCATCGATTTTACTAGGTTTGATAATTTGGAAATTGTACTTCTTCTTCTTCTTCTTCTCTTGTTCGCCGGTTTCTGGCCTCTTAAGTTGCGTAACAAACTTACCCGCGACAAAAACGCTCGTGTACGCCAAGCAAAGAAAAAATTTGAGCCTTTTTTTAACACGAAGAGTACGACACCACAGCCATCCAAGCCTGCTGTGCGAGGCTTTGCCTATGTCGTTGATGGCGACACATTGATCATTCAGAAAATCCAGATACGGCTGTTTGGTATTGATGCGCCTGAGATTAACCATCCCTACGGAATAAAGTCCAAATGGGCTTTGTTTTCTTTATGTAAAGGTCAAACTGTGCGGGCCGAGTTTATCGGAAATGATGCTTATGGTCGCACTGTTGCTAGATGCTGTCTGCCGGATGGCCGCGACCTTTCAGCTGAAATGGTCAAACTCGGGTTGGCGATTGATTGGCCAAAGTTCTCAAATGGTAAATATCGCTCACTGGAAATGCCGGACGCCCGCAAAAAACTGTGGTTGGCCGACGCGCGTCAAAATGGAAGAATGCATGTGTGGGAACAATTCGAGACCAAACAAAAAGCTCTCGCCAAAAAAAAATAGTCGTGTAGTTAGGAAACTGCTAGAAATTCCATAGTTCACGAAGAAGTACCAAAGCAGACTTTCGCCGCGATACATCAACTTAGTAATATAGGCTCTAAGCCATCATTCGTTCGCGGTTGAATTCTTTATTTTGTCAGTGAAGGGTTTTGCGACCACTGAATTTCTCTGGATAAATATAAATTTTAAAAACACACCGACATTGATATTTAGTTGTAATTATATCCGCCCATAAAGGTTTTGCGGGCGCTGGGCCGGGTCTATTTCAAAGCGATGATTGGCCGGAGGGTGGGCGCGCTGCTCACACGCCATGCGCGGACAAATCCTGCAGCCAACCCCAATGGGTACAATCTGGGTAGTGTTGGCCAAATCAATACCATCGGAATAAATCATGCGGTCAGCGTGGGAAATGTGACAGCCAAGGCCAATGGAAAAATGGCGACGCTGGGCATTGTGGCGAAAGCCGCCCTTTTCAAAGCTGCGGGCGATGCAAAAATAAATCTCGCCATCTGGCATTTGAGAAAGCTGCACATTTATGCGGCCGGGTTGTAAAAACGCTCCATATACGTTCCAGCGCGGACAGGCCCCTGAATGGCGCGGAATATGAATGCCCGACATGGAAAAACGTTTGGAAATATTGCCTGCAATATCAGTTCGAACCAGATGGAGAGGCAGTCCGGCAGCGCCGGGCCGTTGCAGCGTTGTCATGCGGTGGCAGACTTGTTCAAAACTGGCATTGAACTGGCGGGCAATTCGCTCCACATCATAACGATGTTCAAAACATGCCTTGATGAATGGCTCATAGGGCATGATCAGCGCGGCAGCAAAATATGAGGCCAGCACATTATGGGCCAGAGCCGGAGCATCGGTGGGGTTTTTGCCGTTGTTTGCTGCTGCATCGCTCATGAAGTTTGAGGGAGTTTCTTCACTCTCCGGGCGGGGCAGGGTGCTGGCTTCAATTATCGCCTCGATTTGATTTTTTGCGGCCAGCAGTCCGGTATGGCGGGCGGCGGAAAATAGTGCGGTTTGCACCGGCAAAATATTGGACATTTCAAGAATGCGGCCATTGGCACCAAGCGAACTGGCTATGCCACCGGGCAGGGAAGAAGAGCGCCACTCCAATCCAAATACATTGCGCAAATAGGAACGCAGACCGGTTTCAAAATCATCAGAAGCGTTGTTAATGTCGTTAAGTACGCGTTTCGCTGCTTCTTCCAATGAGGGAAAATGGTTGGCGTTTTCCTGAAGAAAGTCCGAGATAGCATCAGTGGCAATGTGATGAGAAGAACTTTTTTGATTAGAAGAATTTGGGGTTCTGCCCCGCGCATCAGGGCTTTTTAACTCTCCCTTGGCTGCCCCATTTTCCCCTTCTAATTCATCATTGTTTCCAGCCAGCTGGGCCTGATATTTATCAAATAAAAGCAGGGTGGCGCGGGCGATGGCCGGATTGTTGGCTGCCAGATCATAAATGTCCTGATTTGTCACATCGGCATCGGCAAAAATATCATCACCAAATATCTCCATCAGATCACCACTAATCTGACTATCGTCACTCTGGGCCAATTCCCCCGCTTCAATGCCAAAATATCCGGCAAGCTTGAGCAATAAGGGCACGGTAACCTGGCGCCGATTATGCTCAATAAGATTTAGATAGCTGGCCGAAATTCCAATGGCTGTTGCAAGTGCCGCCTGAGAAATTTGGCGTTGGCGTCTAAGACGGCGGACTTTGCCGCCAATTCGGGGCTGATTTTTGCTGGACATCTAAATAACTTTACAAAAATTTACAAAACTTGATCTCTGAATTTGCCAATCTTTACAGGCAAAACCAGAGATATGCTGAATTATGTTGCATGTTTTGCCTGTTTGTCAAATATTTACATAGCAGTTTCAATGCAAACAGTTTCTTTAGGAGGAGAAAATGAAACAATCGAATGATCTGAGGCAAATTTCAGGTGATCTGAATAATGCCACGAGGAAAAGTGCAGCTAATTCAAACGGGGATGAATACATCACCATCATTGCTGCCAGCCTTGAGGCGGTTATGGAGCAGTTTCGTCAGCGCGACCTTGGTTCAGCAGGATTTAGCATTGTTGGCCCCGCTGCACGTCAGCAGTTTGCTTTTGCCAGTGATAAAAAATCCACCCAAAACCTGCCTGAGCATTTGTTTGGTGGTGAGGCCATGGTTGGCGCGACTTTCAGGCGCTCCGGCGGCTTGTAGTCAGCAAAATCAAAATTCTATTGGAGTAAAGAATATGCTTAAGCGTGCCGATATCAACAATAATAACAATAATTCCCATGAATTTGTCGCCCCGGAATGGGCGCCGGAACGCTGGAAGAATATCTCACGCGATTTCACGCCTCAGGATGTGGAGCGTTTAGGCGGCTCGATGGTGCTGGAATATACGCTGGCCCAAAACGGGGCCAAACGTCTGTGGCAATTGCTTAAAACCGAGGATTTTGTGCCAACTCTTGGTACTTTTACCGGCAATCAGGCGGTGCAGCAGATCAAGGCTGGACTTAAGGCGATTTATCTTTCTGGCTGGCAAGTGGCGGCGGATGCAAATTCCAGCGGCAATATGTATCCCGATCAAAGCCTTTATCCGGTGGACAGTGTTCCCCTTGTGGTCAAGCGCATCAACAAGGCTCTGCAGCGGGCAGACCAGATTCAAACCATGGAAAAGCTCGATGGCATTACAACCACCGATCTTGATTATTTCGCTCCAATTATTGCTGATGCAGAAGCTGGATTTGGCGGTGCTCTGAACGTTTTTGAATTGATGAAGGCAATGATTGAAGCGGGTGCGGCGGCGGTGCATTTTGAGGATCAACTGGCCTCGGAAAAGAAATGCGGACATCTGGGGGGCAAGGTTTTGGTGCCGACCAAGACCTTTGTCAAAACATTAAATTCAGCCCGGTTGGCGGCCGATACTATGGGAGTGCCAACCCTTATTATGGCGCGCACCGATGCGGAGGCAGCGCGGTTGATAACTTCGGATGTGGATGAATATGATGCGCCGTTCATCACTGGCGAGCGCACAGAAGAGGGATTTTATCGTCTCAAGGGGGGATTTGAGTGTGCAATTGCGCGCGGTCTGGCCTACGCGCCCTATGCGGACCTGATATGGTGCGAAACTTCAACGCCATCTCTTGAGGATGCACGGCGGTTTGCCGAAGCCATAAAACGGGATTTTCCTAAGCAGATGCTGGCCTATAATTGTTCGCCATCGTTTAACTGGGCCAGTCATATGGGGGAAGATGCCATGGCAAAATTCCAGCGCGAACTCGCAGCAATGGGCTATAAATATCAGTTTATTACGCTGGCCGGGTTTCATAATCTCTCGCTTAGCACCTTTAATCTGGCGCGAAATTACGCCAAAGACGGCATGAAGGCCTATAGTGAATTGCAACAGAGCGAGTTTGCCGCCGAAGCTGATGGATTTAGCGCCACCCGGCATCAGCGCGAGGTTGGAACATCGTATTTTGATGCGGTATCTCTGGCAGTGGGCAAGGGCAAATCCTCAACAATTGCCATGGCGCAATCAACCGAGACAGCTCAGTTTTAGCAAGATATTGTTTGCGATTTTGACTGATTTTTGGGGCAGCGTGCTTGCAGGAATGTAGGAGCGTTGCCCCGATCTTATAACCTTTGTCACGCTGAAAGGCGGCTATTCCCCCAAACGCTCATGGTTTCCAAAATAGGCAAAAGCGCTTTGCCATCTTTAGTCAAATCATACTCCACACGCACCGGGACCTGGGCAAATATTTCTCGCGAAACCAGATTATCCTGTTCCAATTCACGCAGCGATCGGGTCAGCATTCTATCAGATGCTTTTGGCAACAGGCGCTGTAGCTCAGAATATCGTTTTGCGCCGGAAATCAAATGGTATATCAGCACCAGTTTCCACTTGCCGCCAATGGCAGCGACGGCGGTTTCAACAGGGCAGTTAATTTCACAATTAGAGGGCATTATCAGCTCGATTTTCTTCTGTTTAATTCGATCACATGCATGTAAGTAACCTACATTTGTGCATGTAGATATTAGTTTTGCATGTTGCTACCTGACTTTTTGACACAGGATCAGGAGAATATCAATCATGACAAAAACACTAGCAATATTTGGTGCAACCGGCGCTCAAGGGTCGGCGGTTGTAAGAGAGGCGCTATCTCAAAACTTAAATGTTCGTGCAGTTGCCCGTGACAGCGCAAAAGTCGCGCAAATGCATCCAGAAGCTGCCGCATTTTCCGCTACTCTGGAAGATGAGATAGCGATTGCAAAAGCTCTGGACGGGGTTGATGCGGCCTTTTTACACCTGCCGATGCCAAGCGGGCCGAATGATGCACAGGTCTGGCTGAAAAATTTTATTACTGCCGCCCATAAGGTTTCATTGCCGTTTTTGGTATTTACTACCAGCGGTCCTGCCGGTTCGCGCTATGCCTCTTCGGCTGTGGTGGATGGCACAACAGCGGGAAGGGATGCGGTGGCAAATTGCGGTATTCCGGCGATTATTTTGCAACCGGCAATATATCTGGAAAACCTTTTGCCGGATTTATTTGTGCCAGATTTGCGCTCAAAAGGCATATTGGATTATCCGCCATTGCCTACAACCACAAAAGTGCAATGGACCTCGCATCTGGATCAGGCGCTAATTGCTGTGGCGGCATTGCAGCGCAATGATCTGGCTGGGAATTCCTATGAAATAGGCACGCCGGATGCTTTGAGCGGCTCTGAATTGGCGGAGCAGATTGCAGGCTGGATTGGGCGCTCTGTTGAGTTTGAGCCAATTACGCCAGTTCAGTTCGGGCAGCGTGTGGAAAAAGCTTTTGGCAGTCCGGCAATTGGGTTTGCTCTTGGTGATCTCTATGGCTCGCTTGCCAAACTTGAAGGGAATGACATGGCCGTTGATACGGTTAAATTGGAGCAGACATTTGGCGTGAAGTTGGCTTCGGTTGCTGATCACATAAAAAACTGGCCTAAAAGCTAAAGTAGATGATCTGGGGTCAAATTTTGTTGACCCCAGATATTTTAAGTATTGGCGTTACCATTGAGGTTGGGTAAACATGGGAATCTATTTGCCGGGCAAATTTATTGCCGCTGGCATTTTTTATTGGGGGAACCATGCCGTATTCCAACTTGAATGGCCAAAAGGTCGATGTTGAGCTTGTTAAATTTGTTGAGAATGAGGTTTTGCCAGGTTTGGACATTGAGGGCTTGAGTATTGAAGCTGACAGGTTTTGGAGTGGTTTTGCCGAGCTGATTAACGAATGTGCACCGCGCAACAAGGAGTTGTTGGCAAAACGGGAGCAATTGCAGGAAAAAATTGACGTTTGGCACAAGGAAAACGGACCGGTTGCCTCAAATCCGATTAAATATCAGGAATTTTTGCACCAGATCGGATATCTGGTTGCTGAGCCTGAAGATTTTACCATTGGCAAAAACCAGTTAGACGAAGAAATTTCTTCAATCTGTGGGGCTCAATTAGTGGTGCCGGTTTCAAACGCCCGTTTTGCTTTAAATGCGGCCAACGCCCGCTGGGGCAGCTTGTTTGATGCGCTTTATGGCAGTGATGCGATCTCGCTTGAGGGCGATTTTGCGCCGGGGACAAAACATAATGCCAAACGGGCCGAAGAAGTGTTTTCCCACTCTGCCACCTATCTTGATCAGGCCTTTGCGTTGGTCGGGGCCAGCCATGCCGACGTGGTGAAATATAGCGTTGACAGGATTGATGGTCAGGTTCGTCTAAGCATTGAAACTGAAAATGGTAAGTCAGTAAAACTCGTCGATGAAAGCGCCTTTGTCGGTTATGCCTCGAACGGGGAAGTTTTAAGAATTTTGCTCAAACATAATGGGCTGCATATGGAGCTGGTAATTGATAGCACCAGTTTTATTGGCAAAAGCCACAAGGCAGATTTGGCCGATATTGTGGTTGAAGCGGCGCTGACAACAATTGCTGATTGCGAAGACAGTGTGGCGGCGGTGGATGTGTTCGATAAGATCGGGGTCTATCGCAACTGGCTTGGCCTGATGAGGGGTGATCTGGTTGAAAGATTTGAAAAAAACGGCAAGCAGGTTGAGCGCTCGTTAAGCGCCGACAGGAAATATATTGGCAGTGATGGAGAGGGGTTTGAGCTTAAGGGCCGGGCCTTGCAAATGGCGCGAAATGTCGGGCATTTGATGACTTCCAACATGGTGCTTGATAATTCAGGTGCTGAAGTTGGCGAGGGCATTATTGATGGAGCCATTACCGTTCTTTGCGCTTTGCATGATCTTAAAAAAACCTCTGGAATGCGAAATTCGATTACAGGGTCGATCTATATTGTTAAACCCAAAATGCACGGTCCGGAAGAAGTCAAGCTGGCCTGCGATATTTTCGCAAAAGTTGAAAATATGCTGGGATTGGCCAAAAACACCATTAAAATTGGCATAATGGATGAAGAAAGGCGCACTTCCGCCAATCTAAAAGCCTGCATTTATGAGGCACGGGAGCGATTGTTTTTTATCAATACCGGGTTTTTGGATCGCACAGGGGATGAAATTCATACCTCGCTACAGGCCGGGCCGGTGGCCCCCAAGGCCGAGATAAAAGCCGAGCCGTGGATTAAAGCCTATGAAGATCGCAATGTGCTGATCGGGCTGGATTGCGGATTGTCGGGGATTGCCCAGATCGGCAAGGGCATGTGGGCGATGCCTGACGAAATGGCCAATATGCTGGCCAGCAAGGGCGATCAGTTGCAACAGGGGGCAAATTGCGCCTGGGTACCCTCACCAACCGCCGCTGTTTTGCATGCATTGCACTATCATCAGGTGGATGTTTTTGCTGCTCAAAAACGCCGACATAACGAAAAAACTCCCGATCTAAGCGAATTGTTTTCAATGTCGGTAATTGATCCCAAAAGTTTGAGCAAAGAGCAGATTTCCCGCGAGCTGGAAAATAATGCTCAGGGGATTTTGGGCTATGTGGTGCGCTGGATTGATCAGGGGATTGGCTGTTCCAAAGTACCTGATGTTAATGATGTGGAGCTGATGGAAGATCGGGCAACCCTGCGCATTTCCTCGCAGCATATTGCCAATTGGCTAATGCATGGTCTGGTCAGTGAAGATGAGGTAAAAACCTGTTTTGAAAAAATGGCAAAAATTGTCGATGAGCAAAATCAAGGTGATAGTTCCTACCAAAACATGGATGGGAATTTTGATAAATCCATAGCGTTTCAGGCGGCACTGGAATTGGCCCTTAAAGGTGCTGCGCAGCCATCTGGTTATACCGAGCCGATTTTGCACCGGCGGCGGGTTGAGGCAAAAGCTGCTATTTAACAGGGTTGATTCCCGAGGCCTGCTCCAGATCCATAATTGGTAATGTTATGGAACTGGGATAATTTGAGCCAAAAAACAGCTCCTGCTGTGCTGTTTGCATTTTGGTGGCTGAGCCGATTGGCTCATTTGTGCCAAGATTGCGGGCAAAGCGGGGATGGGCACCGCTTGAAATCTGCAATCTAATGCAATGGCCACCAAGGAATGTGTGGGCGGTGGTATGCAGTAAAAGCTCTATTTCCATAACCCCCATATCATCGGGGGTGACCTTGTCGGGGGTAAGGCGGATTATTGCGTCACAAATATTTATAGAAACGCCGTTTTTATCCACGTCGCAGATACGGGTAAAAAAATCGGTATTCTGTAGCGAAGATTTAACAAAAATCTTCACCTTGATATTGCCGACAATGGTCAGGTTTTTTTCCACCGGAACAGAGGTGAATATCAACACGTCAGGGCGCGTTTCAAGGTGCTTATTGTCCTGAGCACCGGCCCCTAAAAAGGCAAATATCGCCCCGCCAACATTGGGGGTGGGGTTGGACGGGTCATATATATAACGGGCGGTATTTCCCTGATTTACCGGTGCGAGTAAAAGTTGTTTGGATGGGGTTAAAAACAGGGTTCTTTCTTTTGCCACTGCCGGCGGAAATGTCAGACATTCATGCCATTCTTCAGTACCGGAAACATAAAATTTCACCGGCATGGAGCGCAGGGAATTTTTCTTTTGCAGCAGGTGCGCATCCATAAAGGCTATGGTTTGTTTTAGGCACTCCCCCTGCAGGTCGCTATCGGTATGAAACCATGGCCCGATGGTAAGATGCGGAGTACTGCCAAGCGCAACCAGACGTTGATAATCCTTCAAATGAGCATCAACCATCAAATCATACCAGCCGGTGACAAAACAATTTGGTGGCGTTTTTTTGTTGAGGCGTGAACTATGATCACGTGCTTTCCAGAACGGGGGATTGTCTATGGCATCGCCAAACCATTGCTGCCAGAAGGGAATTTCTTCGCCCACCGCATCCATATCAGCTTTTGAGAGGGGCAGGGTGAGGGCGGATTTTTCAGTCCTTCTCTCCACATCGCCGGTGGCCATGCGCAAGGTCATGCCGAACAATTCATGGTCCAGCCCGTGAATGGTTTGAAGCCATGAAAGCCAGAGTTGTAATGCAAATGCGCCGCCGGGAAATACAATATCCTTAAAATTTGAAGCCGTTGCTTTGGCACTTAATGCCGCCCCCTCAGGCAGGGCATCACAAATAGCCCATTGGGCATATCCCAGATAAGATGGTCCGGTGAGGCCAAGGCGGCCATCAAACCATTTTTGCTGATAAATCCAGTCCAGAGTGGCCAAGCCATCCATGCGTTCATTGATCAGAGGATCAAACACCCCGCCGGAATTATCGGTGCCGCGACAGGCCTGTAAAACGGTGATAAATCCGCGCTCCGCATAGGCTTCAGCCACCATGCCAAAACCAAAACGGCCATAGGGAGTGCGCATCAATAATGTGGGATACCCATAGTCATGGGATTTAGATCCGTCGGCCCCATAATCATGGGTTCCATTCTCGGAGCGCTTGTCTTGCTCTTTGCCGGGATTTTTTGGGAAATAAACATCGGTTAAAAGCTCAACGCCGTCTTTGGCTTTTATGGAAATATCATGCTCTACCTGTACGCCAAATTCGGCGGCAGGTAGTTGGTACATCATGGACATTAATTGACTGGCAATGCTCATTTTTGACGCTCTTTTAGTTTTTGCTCTAACGTCTGAGATCAGTATTTATTATAAATCATAAAGGGGCAAATTTATGGAACTTGAGTGTTTTTTATCGAAGAAAATACTTTGTTGGGCCACCAAAAATTCAGGAATTTTATCAACCTCTTCTGGCCCACCCGGATTGCGTGATATTTTGGGATGAGCACCGCTGCAAATCTGCAATCGCAGCCGATGACCGGGGGCAAACTGATGGGCGGTGTTATGCAGCAAAATATCAATTTCCCAGCTACCATCGGGGAGCTTTTTGCTGTTTTTGGGGGTGATACGCTTAAAACCATCGCAGATATTGGTGGATTTTCCATTTTGATCAACATCACAAAGGCGCGCCATGAAATCGGTATATTCAAGGCTGGATTTGGCAAAGAGTTTTACCTTGGGCTGCCCGATCAGGGTTTTGGCAGCGCTTAAAGGTTCGCTTGTAAATGTGAGCACATCATCACGCGCTTCCAAGGGTCTGTTGTCAAAGGCTCCGGCTCCTGTGAAGGCAAAAATAGCGCCGCCAAGATTTGGGGTCGCATCATTTGGATCATAAGTATAATTGGCAGTTTCTGCAGTTTCCTGACCAGTAGAATTCAATGAATTTTGTGGTCCTAAATACAAAACTTCCTCTTTTGCTCCGGAGGGAGGAAAACTTTCATACTCGCGCCATTGATTGAGGCCGGGAATGAATATTTTTACCGGTTTTTCACGCAGATCGCTTGTATCGTCCTTCAATTTAGCCTTCATCCACGCCAAAGTATCGTGCACGCTTTCAATGATCAGTTTGGGGTCAACATGGGTCCACGGGCCAATGGTCAGATATGGATTGTGGCCCTGATTGCGCAAGCGATTATAGTCGTCAATCAGTTCATCAACGATAAAATCATACCAGCCGGAAACAAAAGAATTGGGCGGAGTGTTTTTATCGATGCGTCCGGATTGGGAAAGTTCCTGCCAGTGCTCAGGGTTTTTTACTTCTTTTAACATCCAACGCCGCCAGAATTCCACCTCAGAGCCGGTGGCGGCTTTGTCCGCTGCAATCAGGGGAGTGGTATTGGCCGCGCTTTTGGTATTGCGCTCTATCTTGCCGCTTATTACACCAAACATGAATTTTAATGGTGAACTGGCCAGCCCTTCATTCAACTGCATCCATGAGAGCCAGAATTGCAGGTTTGTTGCGCCTTGGGGAAATAAGACATTCTGATATTCGGTTGTGGCGATTTGGGTGGCGATGGCGCTTTTCTCTGGCAGACTATCGCAAATGGCCCATTGCACATATCCCAGATAAGAGGGGCCGCTCATGCCCAATCTGCCATCAAACCAATCCTGATCGTTCAGCCATTTCAGGGTGGCCAGCCCATCCTCACGCTCCAGCAATAGCGGGCCGATTTCACCGCCCGATCCATCGGTGCCGCGACAGGCCTGTAAAACAGTGATAAAACCGCGCTCTGCATAAATTCTGGCATAATTGGCAAATCCGGCCCGTTTATAGGCGGTGCGAATAAGAATGGTGGGGAAGGGTCCGCTCCCTTCAGGGAAATATATGTCGGTCAAAA
This sequence comes from uncultured Devosia sp., assembly GCA_964569865.1. Lineage (GTDB taxonomy): Bacteria > Pseudomonadota > Alphaproteobacteria > Rhizobiales > Devosiaceae > DROE01. Next base: position 3,395 of record CAZMVQ010000014.1, on the reverse strand, counting down.
GTTTTGTATCGTCAAACGAGGTGACGATATTGTCGGAACTTTTTTTCACCCGGTGGGTGGCTGGTTTTATTTTGTTGCGCCAGGCAAAAAATTTACTCGCAAGACTCATGAGAACAATCCCCGTTTTTCAAACTTTTAAATGTTAAGTTACAAATTCAAACTTATCGACGTCAAACAGGCCCCGGTCAGTCATTTTTAGATGGGGAATAACCGGCAGGGCCAAAAATGCCACCTGCAAAAACGGCTCGGGCAGGGTACAGCCAATGGAGTGGGCAGCATCGCGCAAATGCTCAAGCGACAGGGAAATTTCTTCAAACGGTAAATGGCTCATCAATCCGGCGATGGGCAGGGCCAGCTCGCTTAAAATCTTCCCTTCATTGGCAACGCAAAATCCGCCCTTTAATTCAATCAGGCGATTAACGGCGATTGCCATATCGGCGTCATTGGCACCGATAACCGTAATATTGTGGCTGTCATGGCCCACCGAAGAGGCTATGGCCCCGGATTTAAGACCAAAGCCGGTGACAAAACCATGGCCGATATTGCCGTTTATGCCATGGCGCTCAACCACTGCGACTTTGATAATGTCTTTTTTCAAATCCGGTTGCACGCCCTTTTCACTCACCGCTAAAGTTGCGTCTTCTCGAAATGTAATGATCAGGCCGGGCTTGACCTTAATCACCGGCATTTGATTTTTGCCGTGCAGGGGTTTCATCTCGAAGGCTTCTGGCGCAACAGGTTTTGCCTTCATGGAATTTAGACCTACCGGTGCAACATTTTCGCGTGCAGCAAACAGCTCGTCCGTTACAATCTCACCCGCGCAAATCACCGAGGAAATCTGACATTTTTCAAGATTATTCAAAATAACAATATCGGCGCGCCAGCCCGGACCGAGCAATCCACGATCCTTGAGGCCAAAAATTTTCGCAGCGGAAAGAGAAGCCATGCGATAGATCAAATGGGGTGCAATATTCTTGGCGATTAGACGGCGGATCAGGGCGTCGATATGGCCCTCCTCAGCGATATCAAGGGGATTGCGATCATCGGTGCAAAGGGCAAGATAGCTGGCAGTGTTGTGGTCGATGATCGGGGCTAAAGCATCAAGGTCTTTGGAGACCGAGCCTTCGCGAATTAGAATTGCCATGCCTTTCGAGAGTTTCTCACGAGCTTCTTTTTCGCTGGTTGCTTCATGATCGGTGCGAATGCCGGCGGCCAGATAGGCGTTGAGGTCTTTCCCCGACAGCAGGGGCGCGTGGCCATCCAGATGCTTATCCTGAAAAGCCACCAGTTTGGCAATGATATCGGGGTCGGTATTGATAACGCCGGGAAAATTCATCATTTCGGCCAGCCCGATGACCTTTTCATGGTCAGCGAAGGGAAGCAGGTCTGAAAGCTCCAGTCGCGCGCCCGAAGTTTCAAAAACCGTTGCAGGAACGCAGGAGGAGAGATTGATGCGAATATCCATAATGGTGCGCTCGGCACAGGCGAGGAAATATTTTATTCCTTGCGCCCCAAGCACATTGGCAATTTCATGGGGGTCGCAAATTACCGAAGTTACGCCATGGGGCAATACGCAGCGATCAAACTCTAACGGGGTGACAAGTGAACTTTCAATATGCAGATGTGTGTCGATAAATCCGGGAACGGCCCATTTGCCGGTGCAGTCAATTTCTTCTTTGCCGGCATAGGTATCATGGGTGCCAACAATGCGGTTCCCCGAAATGGCAATGTCGGTAATGGTGACATCACCGGAAATAACATCGAGCATTGAGATGTTTTTTAGAACCAGATCGGCGGGGATTTCTCCGCGTCCGGTTTTTATGGCACGTGTAAGGGATTTATGATCGGTCATGGATGCAGCTTCCGGTGTTTATGCTTTAGGCCAAGGGTAAAACCCCAAAACACCAGAATGGGCGCAAGCGCAAAAATGTGCAAGCGGTCTGTTACGCATCGAAAGGGAAAATTTTGGTTTCCTATTTGCCTTTTGCAATCTCTTTGAGCTTGTTGATGCCCATTATATCCAGAGCCAGCTTTTCATAAAACGGTTCGGATTTACCCCGGCGCATTTTCCGAATAAAATATTTCTCAAAACCAACCTTTGCCATATGCACCCATTTGCCCTCGGATGACCAGTTGACATTGCGCGGAGGCATTTGCGGCTGGGCGATAAAGGCAATTCCATCATCGCCAAAATCTGCCAGACAGACCGCGTTCCAGCTGCCCTCATGGCTTGGCTGTTGATCGCGCAAAATCTGTCCGATATTTTTAGCAGTGGCGGTGACCATGCTTTCAATCATAAAGCCGGTTTTTGGCACGCCCACCGGCAGCGCGGTTGCGCCCATGGGAGGAATGGCAATGCAAACACCTACTGAAAATATATTGTTGAATTTGGGGTTCATCTGATGCTTGTCAACGATTACAAAACCGCGTGGATTTACCAACCCGTCAATGCCCATCAAAGGTTTGATGCCGCGAAAGGCCGGCAGCATCATGGAATATTTGAACGGTACTTCGCTGGTGGAAAGGGATGTGCCATCCGGGTTCATGGTTTCCACATGCATTACGTCGGGATCGACCTTGTTGATCTTGGTATTGGTCATCCATTTGATGTGCTTGTCGCGCATGGCGCTTTCGATGAGGTTTTTTGTGTCGCCCACCCCGTCCAACCCTAAATGGCCGATATAAGGCTCCGGGGTGATATAGGTAATTGGCACCTGATCGCGAATTTTGCGGCGGCGCAGTTCGGTCTCAAGAATAAAGGTAAACTCATAGGCCGGACCATAACATGATGCACCCTGCGCTGCCCCTACCACCAAAGGTCCGGGATCTTTGCAAAATTCATCAAAGGCCTTGCCTGCCTCAACAGCGTGATCCACATGGCAGATGGATTGGGTATTGCCCTCAGGGCCAAGGCCCTCAACTTCGTCAAAGGCCAGCTCTGGTCCGGTGGCAATAATTAAAAAATCATATTCAATGATTTTGCCATCAATCAGCTCAAGACGGTTGTTATCAGGCTCAACCTTTTCAACTGCTGTTGGAATAAAGTCGATACCACGGCGTTTCATGACCGGAGCAAGGTCAATTTCTATATCCTTGCGAGAGCGCCAATTGACCGCAACCCATGGATTTGAGGGGACAAAATGATATTTGGGGTCTTTGGTTACAACGGTGAGTTTGTCACCTTTGCGCAACTCGTCCTTCATTTCGTAGGCCATGATCGCGCCACCCAGCCCGGCACCCATTACAACTATATGAGCCATTATTTTTCTCCCTTGTTGAACCCTTTGTTTGATCCATTGCAATAAATCAGCATTTTTGGCCAATTATAAGGAGAATGCTGAGATGGGAGCTATTGGAAGTGACGTTTTGGTATAAGAAGTTTGTATCGTAGGAGG
>CAZMVQ010000013.1:0-40407 GCA_964569865.1 uncultured Devosia sp. | reverse complement strand
CGGTTTTTTTGCTCATCGGGGTCACAATCTCCCCAGATATTGCCCACTCTTGGCACTCCGCCAGATGAACCGCAGCCGAGAACTGTCGCAATGATTTGCTGGGCGGGATTTGTCATTTTAGGTTTTTGCCATTATTCAGTTTTAGCTTTGGAGAATAATCTGTAAAAATTATCGGTGGTTTGCGAGGCAATGGTTGCCAATTCCACTCCGCGTAAATCGGCCAGAAACTGCGCCGTATGGTGCACAAAAGCCGGCTCGTTTGATTTACCCCGATGGGGAACCGGAGCCAGAAAAGGCGCGTCGGTTTCAACCAGAATTTTGTCTTTTGGGGCGTTTTTGGCCACTTCCTGCACGATTTTTGCGTTTTTGAAGGTGAGAATTCCTGAAAATGAAACATAGCCACCCAGCTCAAGCCCGGTATTTGCCAACTCTATTCCTGAAGAAAAGCAATGCAACACAAAGGGAAATTTCCCCTTTTTTGTCTCGTCTATCAGGATTTGCGCCATATCTTCATCGGCATCGCGGGCATGAATAATCAGCGGCAGGCCGGTTTGACGCGCAGCTTCAATATGGCTCAAAAACCCCTGTTTTTGGGCTTCACGTGGGGAATTATCATAAAAATAATCAAGACCCACCTCCCCGATGGCGATGCATTTTTTATGGGATGAAAGCTTGATCAGATCATCGCTGGATATGTGTAATTCTTCGTGGGCATTATGGGGGTGGGTACCAACCGAAAACCAGATATTTTTGTGGGCCTCAGCAATGGCGCAGATTTTATCAAACTCTTTAACGCGGGTTGAAATGGTAACGCAATTACTCACCCCTGCTGCCTTCATACGCGCCAGAACCGCGCTCAGATTATCCGCAAGGACATCAAAATCCAGATGGCAATGGCTATCAATTAACATCAGGTTTTGTACCATCAGGTTTTTGCATCCGGCTTTTCTACTACATATCGAGGAAATACACCTGTTGGCTGTGGTAGTTCGGTTCCGATACGCAGGCGGTTATTTGCTCCAAGATTTGAAAAATTGCGATCATCACTTGGCACCCCAAGCAAATCCAGCAATTTAGATGCCGATGTTGGCATTACCGGTTGCACGAGAATTGCCACCTGCCTGATTATTTCAGCGGTAGTATAAAGAACGGCATTCATTCGATTGGGGTCGGTTTTCTTTAACGCCCAAGGTTCTTGAGCGGTGAAATAGCGGTTGGTTTCGCCCACTATCTGCCAGATTTCATCCAGATATTTATGCAGCGCCTGCTTTTCAATATGGGTCCTGACCAGAGGTAATAATGCATCGGCGGCATCAAGAATTTTTTGATCTTCAGCTAGCAGTGCCCCGGTGTGTTCAGGCACCCTGCCCGCACAATGTTTGGCAATCATCGATAGGGAACGTTGGGCCAGATTTCCCAGATCGTTGGCCAGATCGGCATTGATCCGGTTGATTATCGCGTCTTCGCTATAGGAGCCATCCTGACCAAACGGGACTTCGCGCAGGCAAAAAAAGCGAAATGCATCAACGCCAAAACTTTCAATCAAGCTGAATGGATCAACCACATTGCCCACTGATTTTGACATTTTTTTGCCATCGCTCAGCAAAAAACCATGGGCGAAAACCCGCTTTGGCAACTCAATGCCCGCAGACATTAAAAATGCTGGCCAATAAATGGCATGAAAACGAATAATATCCTTGCCGATCATATGTACATCGGCGGGCCATAATTTCCACTTTTTACCCTTGTCATCAGGAAAACCGGCAGCGGTTATATAGTTGGTCAAAGCATCGACCCACACATACATTACGTGTTTTTCGTTGCCGGGAACCTTTACCCCCCAATCAAAACTGGTGCGTGAAATGGAGATGTCGCGCAAGCCTGACTTGATGAACGAGCGTACTTCGTTTTCTTTGCTTTTGGGTCCGATAAAATCAGGGTTTTGATCGAAAAATTCAATCAGCTTGTCGCCATAGGCGCTGAGGCGGAAAAAATAGCTTTCTTCCTCCACCCATTCCACGGGCGATCCCAAAGGTTCACGCCGAATTTTATCGTCGCCAACGCTGGTTTCTTTTTCTTCAAAATATGCTTCCTGACGCACGGAATACCAGCCACAATATTTATCCAGATAGATGTCGCCATTAGCTTCCATAAGTTTCCAGATTGCTCTTGAGGCCTCATGGTGACGCTTCTCAGTTGTGCGGATAAATTCATCGTATGAAATATCAAGAGCTTCCCAAAGGCCTTTGAAAACCTGAGCGTTCTTTGTAGCTAATTCAAGCGCCGTAATGCTCATATCTTGTGCGGTTTGCTGCATTTTTTGACCGTGCTCATCGGTGCCGGTTAGAAAAAACACATCTTTTCCGTCCAGCCGGTTAAAGCGGGCAATGGTATCGCAGGCCAGCGCTGTATAGGCGTGTCCGATATGGGGAACACCATTGGGATAAAATATTGGCGTAGTTATATAAAATTTTTCTTTGCTCATGGGAGAGGATTATAGGCCTTAAAATTTAGCGCGCCATATTGAGCTGCGCATGGGATGAAATATGATCGAACAGAACGATAAAACTTTGTCTTTTATCCAGATTATAGCTATCGCCGGTTGCAAAAAGCTCGATTGCCTTTTCCCACAGCTCTATGGATGAGGCAAGCGTTTGGGGTTGGGTATTGGAAGCGCTGGCGGATTTTGCCTCGCTGGCGATCCAGTCCAGCAATAATTCGCGGGCAAATTCTGCCTCCAGATGATTTTTTTTGTTCCCAAGGGTTTCGCTTATGCTCATCATGGTTTGTGCATTTTCCGATGCCGGATTTTGCAGCCAGTCTGACAATTGCTTTAAAACACCGATATTGCCCATGCTTAAGGCTTCAAATGCGCGGCGGGGACGCCCGTTGGAAAAATTTATAGCGGTTGAAATTTCTGCTTTACCTTTAACTTCGTCGGTGACTTCTGGATTGTTTAGAATTTTTTCAACAATGTCATTGGCCAGCGGGCGCATGGCGTGGCCCTGACATCGCGATCTCAAGGTTGGCAATAATGCTCCAACACGGTTGGAAATTAAAATAAGGTGGGTTTGCTCGGGTGGCTCTTCCAGAGTTTTGAGCAAGGCATTGGCGGCATTGGCGTTGCAATCATCAACACTATCGACAATTATTATGCGCCGCCCTGCCCGACCCCTTGTCTGGTGCAATTTACCCAATAAAAAGCGTACCTCATCAACTCTGATGTTTTGATAAAATCCCGCTGCCCGATCTCGCGGGGCACGGCGCAAGGTCCGGACATTGGGGTGCACCCCTGCCCCGATTTGCTCATCCACCTGATTTATGGTTTCAGAGCCACTGGCATGGGTGATTTTTCTTGCCAGTTCATAGGCCAGAGTTGCTTTGCCGATACCCTTTGGCCCATGCAGCAATAACCCGCCGGGCAGTCGGTTTTGCTCAAATTGATTGAAAAGCCGCTCAATAATATGATTATGACCATAAAGTATTTTTTTTGTTTGAGGGGCTTTTATCCCGGAAATATGATCGGCCTCTAAAGATATATCCGATGCGCTCATGCGGAGATTTTTTTGTTAAGTTCGGGGAATTGTTTTGTAACAACGTCCCAAATTTCTTCTGCAATCTCTAATTCATCTCCTGCGGCATCAACAACGAAACAACGCTGGGGATTGTTTTTGGCAATTTGTAAAAAACCGTCCCGCAATCTTTGATGCCAGTCCAGATCTTCGCTCTCGAACCTGTCGGCGGCAACTGGAATTCCACTGGCAATAGCTCGCTGCTCAACCCTTTCAAAGGCAGTTTTTGGGTCCATATCCATCATGATGGTTAGTTCTGGCACATATCCGTCAAGAGCCAATTCTTCAAGGGCATCTATGAGTTTTGGTTCGACCCCTCCGGTCAAGCCCTGATAGGCGCGGGTAGAATCGTGAAATCTATCTGAAATTACCCAATTGCCGCTTTCAAGATTTGGGGCTACCAGTTTTGTTACATGGTCAAGTCTGGCGGCTGCAAATAATACTGCTTCGGCGCCAACTCCCCAACTTTGAGAACTGCCACCAAGAATAAACGAGCGAATGGCTTCGGCCTTTGGTGTTCCGCCCGGCTCGCGGGTGCAAACGGCGCTGATGGAGCAATGGCTAAGACGGGTCAGCAATTGTTTCACCTGAGTGGATTTGCCAACGCCTTCACCACCTTCAAAGGTGATAAATTTGGCATTGCTTGCTCCTTTGGCATTGCCTGTTCCATTGACAGATTTTGGGTTTACCTTTTGCATTACCTGCCCTTTTTGTAGGCAATGTAATTGCAGGCAATATCAGTAAATTCAATAATTTTCATTAGATCCAGCCCAGTGCCAATTCTTTGAGTGCATCAAGTGAGCGACGGTATAGTGAGCCAGTCTTTACGTCTTCGGCTGCATAAAGCGGTGCAATCTGAATCAATTGATCGTCGCAATATACGCGTAATTCTGCAAGCTTGTCCCCGGCTAGAACCGGGGGTAAAATGGGGGCCTGATAGACGATGTTGGCAGACAGGCAACGACGACCGCCAATTGGCAAATAAAGGCTAAGCTCCCCTTCGGCAATCAATGCCACATTGGGTTTTTCACCTCCATAGACATTTGCATATCCAACGGCCTCTTTACTGGCAAATGCGGGCACCTGTTCAAAGGCCCTGCTTCCCCAGACGATGAGTTTTCTTGCTTCTTCAGCGCGATCGCGCTCGCTTTCAAATCCATGCAGCACAGCAACCAATCGGCGGCCGCCTTCGTTGGTGGAAATTACAATGCCGAAGCCGGCACTTTCTGTGTGGCCGGTTTTTAGGCCATCAACGCCAATTCCATCATCCAGCAGGGTATTGCGGTTGCGCTGATTAATGCCGTTCCACTCAAATGATGGTTCTGAAAACATATCATAATATTGTGGATATTCACGGATCAGGAAACGTGACAGCTCAGCAAGATCACGGGCTGTCGTATACATTTTGGGGTCTGGCAAACCGGTTGAATTGGTAAAATTTGATCCGGTCAGGCCAATTTCTTCTGCCATTTCGTTCATTATGCGGGCAAAGGTAGCCTCGGATCCGGCCATGCCTTCAGCAAGTGCTATGCTGGCATCGTTTCCAGACTGGATGATTACCGAGCGCACCAGGTTTTGAATTGAAATCTTTGAATTCAAGACAGCAAACATGGTGGAGCCACCAGAACCTGCCCCTCCTTCGCGCCATGCTGTTTCTGAAATGAAGAATTCATCTTCCATGGAAAAGCGGCCGGATTGAAGCTGGCGAAAGACCACTGCCAGTGTCATCAATTTGGCCATGGAGGCCGGTTCCATGGATTGATCAGCGTTTTTTTGAAATAGAACGGTGCCGGATTCATAATCCATAAGAATGGCAAATTTTGCCTTGGTGGTGAATTCTAACTGAGCCTGAGCAGCAATGCCAAAGACTAAAAACCAAGCTGCAATAGCCAATATCGCGGTTTTGGCAAGTTTAGCAGCTTTGAAACCTATAAAAATTCTGTTCACAATTCTGTCCACAATTCTTATCAAAATTCAGGGTCCTGAAGAGGCAAGGCTAATATCAAAAGCCCGATTGATACAATTAAGTTATATCAATTTTCAACTGTCGCGTCACTTCTAGGCAGCAATATGATTAAGAGCAACAGGCAAACTGATCAGTTTGTTATGATTTGTTGAGCAGGGTTTGGCTCAAGAGTGTCGTTCAGGATGCGTTTAATCCCAATTCCGCTATAAATTGGACAACATCAGCTTCTCCAACTCCAGCTTTTAGGCGGGTCATAACCAGACGAATTGGGCTGTTGGAGCCAGTGCGGGAATATGAAGCGTCTACTGCGCCAAAAAGTGCGAATTGGCGCGCTACCTCGGCGGCGAACTGAGGATCAGCAAATGTGCCAAGATCAATTGAAACCGGGGTGCTTTGATCTGCTGGCATGGGGTTTTGAGTATTGTTGTTTGCAAAACCGTTTTCCACACCGCTTGCCCAGGCTAAAAGTTCAGGGCTTGAGTTCGCTAGTGAATTGGCAGCGGCTGCGGCCTGATGGGCATCAGAAATCATCTTTGCTCCCTGCCCTGGCTCGGCATAGGAAAATAAACTGATCACCGCTCCGAAAATCCCACCATTCTGGCGGGAAATAATGCTTGGCTGTGACGAATTTTGCCGACCATAATCAGGTTGAGGAACCGGCAGTCCACCGCCTCCCGTATTATTCTTACCTATGCTGGCCACCAGATAATTTGTATCATCACCATTTACCGGGGCACGCCCCAGATATGTAACCCTGACCCTTGCAGTGCCCTGATTGATAAACCCAAGCACCTCGGCAGCGCGACGTGACAGATCAATCATGCGATTGTTGGAAAAGGGTCCGCGATCATTAACCCGCACTGTAACAGTGCGACCATTAGATAGGTTTTTCACCTGAACATAGGATGGAAGCGGCAAAGTGGGGTGGGCTGCCGAGAGAAAATATTGATCAAACGTCTCGCCATTGGCGGTTAAGCGCCCCTGAAAATTTGGCCCGTACCATGAAGCGGTTCCAACCTTGTTATAATTGGTTTCCACCTTGGGATAATACCATTTTCCGGCAATTTTATAGGGCTGACCAACAACCGCACGGCCGCCCCCGCGCCTGATCTGGCGCGAAGTGGTGACCCTTGGAGAAGCGGCCACACCAAAAGCGGATACCGAAAATTTGGTTTCGTTGTTGATGAATTCTTTATCAGTTGAACCAAGCAGATTTTGTCCCGGTCCTGCACAGGCAGCCAGAATAAGCGTCATGATGAACGTTTTGGCAAAAGCTGAGCCTAGACGCATAATAGAAGAAACCGGCGGGCGGGATAATGGAGATATTGGCACTGTAATGGATCCTGTTTAAACATTCAGAACCAGTTTAGCCGATTAAGGGGGGAATTGGTGCAACCTCTACATCCATGGTTTAGGCATGGTTAACACCCTGTCAGTCAATATGGTGCAAATTGTAGAAAATTTCATGGAATCAACGCCTGAGTAAATTGGTGCGACAAGCTCAAGCTGCGGCGATAATATATACGGGTTGCATCATTTTTTTGCATCATATAAAGAAATCTTTATATCCCGGTCGGAATCGGATTTTTAAAGTCTTTATGAATTGAGGATCATATAATGTCTAAACTATCTCAAATGCTTGATAAAAATGAGTTTTTGCTGGCCGATGGAGCCACCGGAACCAATCTGTTTGATATGGGTTTGACTTCGGGAATGGCTCCGGAAATATGGAATCTGGAGCTTTCAGAGAATATTTTAGCGTTGCATCAGTCTTTTGTTGATGCCGGGTCCGATATTTTGGTGACCAATAGTTTTGGTGCTTCTTCTCGGCGGTTACATCTGCATAATCTGGAAAAAAGAGTGCATGAAATAAACGCCAGAGCGGCAGAACTGGCCATAAAAGCTGCTAAGGGCGCTAATCGTGAAATATTGATTGCCGGATCGGTTGGGCCAACCGGAGATCTTTTTGCCCCCCTTGGAGAATTGACCTATGAACAGGCCGTTGAGGTATTTATCGAGCAGATCAAAGGGTTAAAAGATGGCGGCGCTGATGTGGCATGGATTGAAACCATGTCAGCATCCGAGGAAATTGATGCTGCAATCGAGGCGGCAAACGAAGTTGATTTCCCCTATTCCGTGACGGTGAGTTTTGATACTGCCGGACGTTCAATGATGGGACTTAGCCCGGCGGATTTTGCAAAAACCATGACCGGTAAAACCCCCTCCCCGACGGCCATTGGCTCCAATTGCGGGGTTGGCGCATCCGATTTGCTTTTTGCCTTGTTGGAGTTGACGGACAATGCGCAAAATATTCCGGTTATCGCTAAAGCCAATGCGGGTATTCCGCAGGTCAAGGGTGATGCTGTGCAATATTCGGGAACGCCGGACCTGATGGAGGATTACGCCCGTTTGGCCATTGATGTGGGGGCACACATCATTGGTGGCTGTTGTGGCAATTCCCCTGAACATGTGGCGCGAATGCGCAGAGCGTTGGACAATCACACAAAAAGAGAAAAACCAACCCGGGCTGAACTGGAAGAAAAACTCGGCGCTCTTGTTGCGCCACCGAGCACCAAAACAGCTGGCGAGGGTGGCCGACGTCGGCGCAGGGCTGCAAAATAGTTTATTTTTGTTTTTTCGAATTCTTAAAAAAACAAAGCGGAGCGGAAAAAAAATGTCAGACGAAGAACTAGATCTTAGCAAACTGGATGATGGTGAACTTTCAGAGCAAATGCAGGATGATCTTTATGATGGTCTCAAGGATGAGGTCAGTGAAGGGGTAAATATTTTACTTGAGCGTGGATGGGAGCCATATGACGTTTTAACAAAAGTTTTGGTGCAGGGCATGAAAGCGGTTGGGGATGATTTCCGTGATGGTATATTGTTCGTGCCGGAAGTTTTGTTGGCTGCCGGATCCATGAAGGGCGGCATGGCCATATTGCGTCCGCTATTGATTGCGACCGGAGCGCCAAAGCTGGGTAAAATGGTGGTTGGCACCGTTAAGGGAGATATTCACGATATCGGTAAAAATCTTGTAGGCATGATGATGGAGGGGGCCGGGTTTGAGGTGATTGATCTTGGCATCAATACCGATGTGGAGCAGTTTTTGGCCGCTATCGAAGAACATAAGCCTGATATTCTTGGTATGTCGGCGCTTTTAACCACTACCATGACTTATATGAAGGTGGTTATTGAAACCCTTAAAGAAAAAGGCATTCGTGACCAGATGATAGTTATTGTTGGCGGTGCGCCTCTAAACGCTGAATTTGGCGAAGCAATTGGGGCCGATGCCTATTGCCAAGATGCTGCCGTTGCTGTGGATACGGCAAGACGCCTGATAAGCCAGCGGAGTGCCTAGAGTTGAATGATTGTACGCCAATCGAGGGAGAGGTTTCTCATGCAAAAGGGGTGCCTGCGAACAAAAAACCTCTTCTTGGGAATAACAAACCATTTGGCATTGTCGCCTGTGGGGCTTTGGCGCGCGAGATTGAAGAAATCGCAAAACTCAACAGGCTGCAAAATATTGAAATCCGGTATCTGCCGGCAAAGCTGCACAATTCCCCAAATTTAATTCCCCAAGAGGTGGAAAAAGCCCTTGAAAAGCTGGCTGGGAAATGTGGACAGCTTTTTGTCGCCTATGGAGATTGTGGAACGGTTGGTGCACTTGATGTAGTAATTAAAAAATTTGGTGCAACCCGTTTAGAAGGCTCCCATTGTTATGCTTTTTATGCGGGAGTTAAAGACTTTGAAAAACTGCATGATGATGAACCTGGCACCTTTTATCTGACCGATTATCTGGCCCGCCAGTTTGACAATCTGGTCTATAGGCCGTTGGGACTTGATCGGCATCCGCAATTGCTTTCCGAATATTTTGGCAATTATACCCGCCTGTTGTATTTGAGCCAAAGCAATGATGAAAAACTTGACGCAAAAGCGCGCGATGCGGCCAAACGGCTAAATCTTAGGTTCGAGAAAATCCACACAGGTTTTGGTTCGCTTGAGCCTGCAATTCTCACAATAAAAGAAAAAGTTAAATGAGCACTGCATCAATCATCTGGTGGCGCGATATCCCCACCCAAATTATTAGCGGCAAGGGTCGCAAAGCAACAAAGATGCAGCTTGATGAGCGCTTTACTGTCGCGGTCGATCGGGCAGCGATGGTTGCAGGAGCCACCGATACGGATGCCTATCTCGAGGATTGGCGCAAGTCTAAAATAGAAATAGATGATGGTGATGTTGATGTTGAATTGGCGGTAAAGCTGTATGCCGAAAAAATTGAACAGGAATATCCCAATTCCCGCCTTGGCGAACTGGCCAAAAACAGCGGCCGTGAGACACTTCGTGCCAAAAAATAAAGAACTGAATTAAACCTCCTGATTGGACTTTTTCCCATGAGTAAAACTATTCTCTCCTCACCCAATAAAGAAGTTATTATTGGTTTTGACCAGCCATTTTGCGTAATTGGTGAGCGCATAAACCCCACCGGACGCAAACTTTTGGCCGCCGAAATGAAGGATGGCGATTATTCGCGAGTTGAGGCCGATGCTTTGGCGCAGGTGGCGGCAGGCGCAACAGTTCTTGATGTTAATGCGGGCATTCCCTTGGCTGATGAGCCAAAAATTCTTGCCGATTGCATAAAGCTGGTGCAGTCAATTACCGATGCGCCCCTTTCCATCGATAGCTCGATAATTGAAGCGCTTGAGGCTGGCTTGTCGGTTTATCAGGGCAAGGCTTTGGTGAATTCTGTCACGGGAGAAGATGAAAGCCTTGAAAGGGTTTTGCCGCTGATCAAAAAATATGGCGCGGCGGTTGTTGCCATTTCCAATGATGAAACCGGAATTTCAACCGACCCGGACGTGCGCTATCAAGTGGCTAAAAAAATAGTCGAACGGGCGGCGGATCATGGCATTGCCAAAGAAGATGTGATTGTTGATCCGCTGGTTATGCCGGTTGGAGCCATGAACGATGCCGGGTTGCAGGTGTTTGCTCTGGTGCGCCGATTGCGCGAAGAATTAAAGGTCAACACAATTTGTGGCGCTTCAAATGTGGGGTTTGGGGTGCCAAATCGCCATGCGCTGACCGGGCATTTTATTTCGATGTCGGCGGCCATGGGCATGACTTCAGCCATAATGAACCCGCTGCATCAGGAGCAGATGGTTGCGGTGCAGGCGGCCAATGTCTTAAACGGGCATGATCCCAATTGCGCCGCATGGCTCAATGCCAACCGCCCCCCTGCCCCTGAAGGCGAGCAGGGATCCAGACGTCGTGGCGGAAGACGCCGCCGATAAAAATCAGGCATTTAATAAAATGAAAAACCGCAGCAACGAAAACAACAAAGCCAAAATCATTTTTCAGCCCTCTGGCAAAAGTGGCAGTTTTGCCATTGGCACTCCTGTTTTGAACGCTGCGCGCCAGCTTGGTGTAAATATTGAAAGTGTCTGCGGCGGGCGCGGAATTTGCGGGCGCTGCCAGATCAGCGTTGCCGAGGGAAAGTTTGCCAAATTTGGCCTTGAAAGCTTTGCGCAAAACCTTTCCCCTGCTGGCGCCATCGAGCAGCGCTATGGGGATTTGCGCACATTAAATGCTGACAGGCGCTTATCGTGCGCTGCCAAAATTGAAGGCGATCTGGTAATTGATGTTCCGGCTGCCTCGATTATTGCCGGACAGACCATTCGCAAAGACGGCTCCACCGTTGGAATGGTCAAAAACTCCGCCATTCGCTTATGTTATGTGGAACTTGAAAAGCCGGACCTGCACACTCCGGTTGGAGATGCCGATCGTCTCGCCAATGCGCTGGCCAAAGATTTTTTTATCAAAGATTTAAAAATTCCTTTTGATCTATTGGCAAAAATTCAATCCATTTTGGTGGAGGCGGACTGGAAAATCACCCTTGCGGTAGACCTGTCTGGTGACCGGCCCGAACTCATTGCACTATATCCTGAATATTGTGAAAAGCTGTTTGGCTTAGCGGTGGATATTGGCTCAACCACAATTGCCGCGCATCTGGTTGATTTGATGAGTGGTGAAATTCTTGCCAGCTCCGGGCGTGCAAATCCGCAAATCCGCTTTGGCGAAGATCTGATGAGCCGTGTATCCTATGTAATGATGAATGATGGCGGTCAGGAGATTTTGACCAAAACCATTCGCGAGGCCATAAACGAGTTGATTGACGAGTTGTTGGAAAAATCGGGGCAGGATCGCTCCCATATTCTTGAAGCGGTTTTTGTGGCCAATCCGGTAATGCAGCATTTGTTTTTAGGGCTTGATCCAACTCCCCTCGGTCAGGCTCCGTTTAATCCGGCGGTATCCAGCGCTGTTCGTGCTGGTGCAAATGAAGTTGGTATAAAACTGGGAGCTGGCGGCAGGATTTATTTCTTGCCAATCATTGCCGGACATGTGGGGGCCGATGCTGCGGCGGTGATTTTAAGCCAGCGCCCATCAGAAGAAAAAAACCCTGTATTGCTGGTTGATGTGGGAACCAATGCGGAAATTATTCTTTGGGATGGCAAACAGATTTTTGCTGCCTCCTCCCCCACCGGCCCGGCCCTTGAGGGGGCTGAAATTTCTTCTGGTCAACGAGCAGCGCCCGGTGCCATTGAGCGCATTCGAATTGATCATAAAACTCTTGATGCTCACTATAAGGTCATTGGTAGTGATCTTTGGTCCAATGAGGATGGTTTTGAAGAAGCCACAGCGAACAACGGGGTTACCGGACTTTGCGGCTCGGCTATTGTTGAAATAATTGGTGAAATGTTGCTGGCGGGAATTATCTCCACCAGTGGCATTATTCGCGGCCCAAAAACCAAAGAAGAAGAATTAAGATTAGTGGCGAACGGGCGCACATTTTCCTATATTATTCAGCATGAAAATCCTCATCTGGCCATAACCCAGAATGATGTCAGGGCAATCCAGTTGGCAAAATCCGCCCTTTATGCGGGTATTAAATTGCTGCTGGAAAAGGCCGGTCTGAACGAAATTTTAGACATTCGATTAGCCGGGGCATTTGGCTCATATATTGATCCGGCCCATGCGCTTTTGCTTGGTCTTGTGCCTGATACGGATCATCAGGACTTAAAAGCCATTGGAAACGCCGCCGGACAAGGCGCGCTGATTTGTTTGCTTGATTATAGTGAGCGCAAAAATATCGAACAGCTAGTTTTGGAAATTGAAAAAATTGAAACGGCGCTGGAGCCAAGATTTCAAACCCATTTTGTCAATGCCATGGGCATTCCAAATTCCGTTGATGCTTTTGTCAAAACCCGTAAGCATTTTGATATGAAAGAATTTGAAGTGAATACCAGCAGCTCCCCCAAACGTCGTGGCGGTCGCCGAAAATAGTTTTTGGATATTTGCGTTTTAGTTCTGAATTATAACGGGAGCGGCAATTTTTATGCCCGCATCTTCCAGCGCGCGTTTTATGGCTCTGGCAAGTTTTAACGCAGCTTTATTGTCCCCATGCAGACAGATTGAGGTGGCGTTTGAAGAAATTTCAAATCCGTCATGGCTGATTATTTTGTTGTTCTGGGCAATGGATAACACCTGATCCACTGCCAGTTGCGCCTGATCAAAAACCGCTCCATCGATTTTGCGCGAAACTAACAATCCGTTTTTTTGATAGGCCCTATCGGCAAAAGCCTCTGCAATGGTTTTAAAACCCAGCTCTTTTGCTGCCGTGAGCTGGGCGGAGTTATCCATGGCAAGGATTGCCAGATTTGCGTCGAATTTTTTAATGGCTCCAAATATGGTTTTTGCATAGGCAAAATCCTTGCTGGCCAGATTATATAGCGCGCCATGCAGTTTGACATAGGATATCTTTTGCCCAACCTCATCAGCAATTGTGCAAATATTTTTTATCTGCTCAACGATTATTTCGCCCATTTGGATGGCTGAAATATCGAGCTGTTTTCGTCCGAAATTTTTCCGATCCTCAAAACCGGGATGAGCGCCGGTAACAACATTTGCTTTTTTTGCCGCTGTAAGCGTTGTGGCCATGGTTTCGTCATCGCCCGCATGGCCACCGCAGGCTATGGAAGCGCTGGAAATTATTTCCAGTAATTCTTTGTCAAATCCCATCCCCTCCCCGATGTCGGCATTCAGGTCGATTGATATCATTTCATCGGGCCTGTTTCATCAGTTTATGGGCGTGATCAACGGTGACAGCACAAAACTCAACTTTGGCTCCGGGGCGCAACTGGCTAAACCTGTCCAGATCGGCGCTGATAACCGTTGCTATTCTTGGATAGCCCCCTGTTGGCTGATGGTCGCGCATTAAAACAATCGGGGTGCCATCGCCTAAAATCTGCACATCCCCCGGCACAATGGCATCAGAAACCAGCGACAGGTCCAGCTTGTCCTTGAACACATTTCCCTTATCCATCAAGCGAACTCCCATGCGGTTGAGCATGGAAGATATGACAAATGTATTTTTGAGGAACTCATTGCGCACATGGGAGGAAAATTTTTCTGCATGCATACCCCAGACAAATCTGATGGGGGCGTTTTCGTCATTATTGTTATTTTTAATGTTGGAATGAACTTTATCTGAAGCCTTCGTGAGAGAAATTTCATCCCCGGCTTTAATGAGGCGGTTTTCATACCCCCCCAAATGGGCAACAGTATTGGTGGCGTAGCTGTTTATAACTTTTGGCACTAAAAACTCATGGTCCATGCGGATCAATGCGTAATTTCCGCTGGCACCGGGAGCAACTTCAACCACATCGCCTGCGGTCAAAGCATGCACTGCGTTCCATTGTTTTGTTAGAGCGTTGATTTTCAGGTTGAATTGTCCACCACAAAACGCTGCGTTGATATTGGCTTTATCAACAATAAATTTTAGCAATCCACCGGCGCTTTCAAGGGCGGTATTGGCGACTTTATGATTGTCTTGCATCAACATTTGTGCGGCCAGGTTATAGGCGCTTCGATCCATGGGGCCAGATGCCGCAGCCCCGTGGCCAAGAGCGCCAAATCTGCCATCATCCTGAATGGAAACCAGTGGGCCAACTTTTATAAATTCAATTTTTGTCATTTGGAATCCTGGGAAACAAATGAAATTTCGTCACCGGCTCTTAGTTTGGTCGGTGGATTGTCGGCGGCGTTAAAGTTTGAAAAATCGGTATGGCCGATTACATTCCAGCCCGTTGGAACGTGGGTTGCGGTGATCGCCGTCTGTCCGGCGGCAAAAAGCACTGATCCGGGTGCCACTTTGGTGTGCAATTTGGTACGGCGAGGAATATGCAATTGCGGTTTGTGCAGGCCGCAATAGACAAAGCCGGGCGCAAATCCTGTTGCCAGCACATGCAGTTTTGAACCATTGTGGGCTTTTATGAATTCACTGACTGACAGGGAACAGCGAGCCGCAGATTCTTCCAAATCCGGCCCCAATTCTCCCCCATATTCTATTGAAATAGTGAACCGGTTTCTTTTGGGCGCATCGCTATGGCCCAGGTCGATCAACGCCATTCTTATCTGGTCGCAAAGTTGCATATAACCAAGGCTTTGCGGGTCATAACGCACCAGTACCGAAACCAGAGTTGGGCAAACTTCCAGAACTCCGGGAATTTTGGCGGTTTTAACAATTTTGGCAGCTAAAACTGCGCGCTGGTTGATTTCTTCATCTAAACTGTCGCCGAATTTTATTAACAACGCTCGATCGCCAAGGGGAACCAGAAGTGTTTTTGGTTCATCAGTACTTGGTTTTTCAGCATTGGAGTTTGTATTAATATTATCGTTAGTCACTTGTTCGCAGTTCAATTGGATGCCCCTAAAACCGCATCGGGTTTAATTTGAAATTATACCTAGCTGGAAAACTCTTCGCCGACAACAGCTTTGCTCAATGCATATGTGCTTTTGGTATGCGGGCTGAATATTGTTATCAAGACGGGTTTGAATTTGGCCCTATTCCGGCCGAATATCATTATATTTTTTTGTCACCGGCCGACCCCATAAAATTACCCAGAAATAATTAAGTGTATAAGTTCCGGCGGTTTTAAAGACCCCCTCGCCTCCGAGACGGCGACCGGAGGTAAGCATTGGTAATCTAAACGTCCATTTAACCGGGCCAATTTTGCTTAAGCGTACCGCCACATCGGTATCGTCCCCATAAAATTCAATTGAAGTGTCATAACCGCCTGCCTCAATCCAGGCTTTTCTGCGCATTACCAGATTGCCCCCCTGCACCATTGATCCGGCCCTGAAAACAAAGCGCACCAGCAGGTAAACCAAAAAAGAAAGAAAATAGAAACACCGAACCAAAAGCCTGTTCCAGAACGATAGATCATAGTAAATATAGGGTCCGCTAACCCCGACCAGTTCAGGCTTCTTCGCAAAGATGGAAAGCACTTTGTTAATCCAGCCTTCAGGCAATATGGTATCGGCATCAATAACGGCCACCAGCTCTGCCTCTGTTGCGTCAAATCCGGTCTGGCGGGCAAAAGTGGGCCCTTTTTTGTTTTCTGTTAAAACCCTGACATTGGGATAAGAGGAGGCAATTTCACCTGTTTTATCGGTTGAAGCATTATCAACGACAATGATTTCAGCTTGAATGCCGGTCTGCTCGATTTCGCGAATTACCGATTCCAAACATAATCTTATCAGATTTTCTTCGTTAAAGGCTGGAATAACAAAAGCAAGTTGCATGAAATACTCTTAAGTGATTTGGCTCAATGTGGGGCAAGGCCCCTGGGTATTACCCCTAAATATCAGATATTTCTTCTTAAAGTAACAGGTTGAATAAACCAAAATGTTTGACGTCAAATATGTATGAATCAAGGCGTTTTTTAAGTTCTGCACATAATTGGTTATTGGATTTTTTACTTCAAGCTGCCAGTGAACTTTCAATGGTTTGGAAATTGTTTTGACCACGAAACCCGTGCACAATCACAAATAGTTGAACCAATTGTTGAGTGATGCAGGCAAAAAACAGGCTTGAGTTGTTTGTCTGATAGAAATTCTGTTCAATCTAAGCCATTGAAAACATGCGTTAATTATATAGTTTTTTGGCTGTATAAATTTTAGGTTTGTTGTATTTGTTCTTAGGCAATTGCGGTGGACCCGACTCGTTTTGCCAGCTAGTCTTTTTTCTTTGAATGGTTCTTTTAGCTGTCCCCTGAGCGTTGTTTTTGTTTTTTAGTGGGTGGGTAAATTGTTTAAGCTCTTGAATTTGACTGGCACATCAATGGGATGTTGGAAGGTGAGCAAATGAGCCAATTGCAGCAATATGCTATTTTATTCGGCCTGACGGTCGGAACGCTGGGCTTGGTTTTATCCCTTTATGCTTTGGCTCGCGCAATCGGCAAAACCCGCAAAGAACCGGGAAAAGACGTTCCAGCCACGGCCGGACAATTGTCAAGAGATCCGGTCTGGGTTCGTTATCATGCCCGTTATACAGCTTTTGCCTTGTTGTTTTTAGCCTTCGATATGGAAATGGCCTTCATGTACCCATGGGCTGTGGTCTATCGGGAAGAAGGGTTGGTGGCGCTGCTTGATATGGGTGTTTTTCTGGCAATTCTGTTTCTTGGGCTGCTTTATGGCTGGAGTCAGGGTGCATTAAAAAGGCAATAGATATGTTTGGATCAAGACAAATCAACAAACCCAACCTGTTGCATGGATTAATAGGGCGTGCCACGGGTAGTGATTTAAGAATTTTGGTGGTGCCGGGGCCGGAATTGGCACTGGCTAACGGGTTGGACCTGATGGATGCAGGGTTGCGACTGGCATCGGGGTCACGCGATGCTAATGTATTATTATTGCTGCCACCGCTTGGTGATAAAATGTTGAATGCGGCCTCGATTGCCTATGCGCAAATGCCCCGGCCTCGCGCAATAATTGCTCTGGGAGCCAAGGATATATCACCTTTGCCAGAGGCTGATATTTATGGGGAGTTTTCACAGGCCGGATTGATAGATAGCGTTAATTCTTTGCGGCAACATTTTGCAGAGCATGCTTTTAGCAACTCGGTGCAAGACTTTACTGCTCCGGCACTGCAAAGCCGTATTGAATATACCTGCCCTATGCATCCGGAGGTGGTTAGCGATGAGCCGGGATCGTGCCCGAAATGCGGGATGGATCTGGTGCCAAAAGAAACCGGAGCCGATGCCGCTCAATCGGAAGAAAAAATGTCTGAAAAATCTCATTCTACAGGTCAAGCCGCTCATTCCCATAGCATGCATGAGCATTCAACTCATTCTGCCGCGCCCGACGAAAATTCAAACCAAGAAAAATCTGCAAAATATACCTGCCCTATGCATCCGGAGGTGGTGAGCGATGAGCCGGGTTCGTGTCCAAAATGCGGAATGTTTTTAGAGCCGGTAAAGGCCGAGGGGCATGGTGATGGCCATAGTCATGGTTCCCACAGTCATGACCATAGTTCGCACAAAATGGCTGATGGGGAAAGTGGTGAAGCTACGGCCAAATATACCTGCCCCATGCATCCGGAGGTGGTGAGCGATGAGCCGGGATCGTGCCCGAAATGCGGAATGTTTTTAGAGCCGGTAAAGGTCGAGGGGCATGGTGATGGTCATGGTCATGGCCATAATCATGGTTCCCATGAACACAGTCATGACGGGCATGATGCTAAAAACTCTGGTTCTGAGTTAATTGGTTTGGAACCTGGTTTTATGTCGATGATTGAGATGACTGAGGGAACGCCCAGAAGCAGTGATGGATTGCAAATGGAGTGGATTACGGTTCCATTCGGGCCGTTTTTTCCCGGTCTGCCAGCTGGCTTTGGGCTGGAACTAACCCTTGATGGTGACAATGTTGCCAGCGCCAAGACCAGCAGTTTTTGCGGTTTTTCTGATCCGCTGGAAAACGGTCCGATGAGTGCAAGTGAATATATTCAAACATTGCAGGGGCAAATGCCGCTGGCTCCCCTCACCTATCGTTTGTTGGCCTGTCGTGCCATTGAAGCGGCGGCAAGCATTGCGATTGAGTTGAAAAACGAAAATCTGCGTGATGCAACCCTTGCCCGTGAGCGCATAGCAAGCCATTTGCGCTGGCTGACAAATCTTGGCCTTCAGCTTGGTCTGGCAGGTATCGAGCGAAGGGCTTCAAAATTGCAGCTATTATTAATTGATGCGGATTTTGAGCAGATAATTGAACTTGCCCCCGAACTGAACCGATTTACAAAGCAGGTAAAAGCAACCCCGTTTTTAAAACGCAGACTTGCTTCGGTTGGAAAATTATCACCCGAAACCAATTGGGATGGTCCACAATCTACAAAAAATACTAATGACAACAATGCGGCGGGGCGGATGGCGGGGCGTCTTGATGATATATCCCAGAGCCTTGCACAGATAAAAAATGCAGGTGCTATTGGCGAAATTGAACTTGGTGAAATAGGCAATGCATCTGGCCATGGTCATGCCAGTGTTGATACGGCGCGCGGCAAAGCCAGTTTGCATGTGGAACTTAAGGGCGCTCAGGTAATATCAGCCAAGCTCGACACGCCTTCGCTGCGTCATTTAGAACTTGTTGCCCCCCTCACCGATCAGCAGGAATTGGGCGATGCATTGGTTGCATTGGCTTCCATTGATATTTCGCCTTGGGAGTTAAGAATTTGAGGAAATCAGGGTTTGAGTAGTTTTGTCCTCATAGCTTCTTTGATTTTTGCCACCTACGGGGTGGCGGTGATTGAAGAATGGGTCTCGACCAATCGGTTACGGCTGGCGGGACCGTTGATTTCAACCTTGCGCCTGCTGGGTCAGGAAAATATTTTACCGCGTAAATCCGACCGGTTGTTTTTTGAGGTCGGGCCGGTTTTGCTGTTGATTGCCGCGTTGTTATCACTGGCTATCATTCCATTGGCGCCGGGGCTTATTGTTACCGATCTTGCCACCGGGGCTTTGTTTTTTAATGCCGCTTTGGCCTATGTGCTGGTGGCGATGATCATGGCTGGATGGGGGCCAGATGGGGCCTATGGAATGATTGGCGGCTGGCGTTTTTTGGGGCAGCTTATCGCCTATGCCATGCTGGTGGTTATGCCCATAACAACTGTTGCCATGCGCGCTGAATCCCTTTCAACAATTGATATCGTTAACTCGCAGGAAATGCTGTGGAATATTGTCTATCAGCCCTTGGGATTTTTGCTGTTTTTGTTTGCAGGCATGGCCATGGCTTTTGTCCCCCCGTTTGATCTGCCGGTAGCATCGGGAGAATTGGCGGGCGGTGTTGAGGCCGAATATACCGGTGTACGCCTGATAATATTTCGGCTTGGGCGTATGGTGCTGATCCTTTCGGTATCTTCGGCAATTGTGGTGTTTTATCTTGGGGGATGGTTGGGACCGTTCGGGCCTGATTGGTCCTGGAGCATGATAAAAATTTTAGGTGTGGCAGCGCTAATGCTGGCCGGTGGGCGCATGCTGCCGCGCATTCGCGAAGCTACCTTGCTGGCATGGAGCTGGAAGCTGGGAATTCCGCTGGCGCTGGCCAATATTTTTCTGGTGGGAGTTCTGGTTCTGGTGGTGCCCCTATGAGCGTTCAAGTGATTTTTCTTTTGGCGTTTGGTGTGGCGGCGGTGTGGTTTGGCATTGTGGTTTTTCGCACCCATTCCATGGTGCGTTCGGCCTTGGCTCTGTTATTTTCCCAAACGGCAATTGGTGCAATGTTTTTGGTTATGCAGACCGAATTTTTAGGGGTGTTGCAAATCATGATGATGGCCACCGAAATGAGCATTATGGCCATCTTCATGGTGATGTTCATGATGGATCCTGGCGGGTTGGGCGAAATGGACATGAAGCACCAGCGAAAACTTTCGCTTTGGGCCGGTATCATTGCTTTTGGTGGTGCCAGCGGCTTGGCAATGTTTGGTGATTGGGGAGTGATTGCCAATGAAATTCCCGACGGTGGCGAGCAAGTGCGCCTGTTGGGAATAGAACTTTTGGGACGTTCAATGTTGATATTTGAAAGTGCGGGCCTAACGATTTTAACCGCGATGATCGCCGCTACTTCTATAGCGGTACAGCCACCACATCGGCAAAAAGAAACGCCTGATAAAACTAAAGAACCTCATCAGGTTCATAATCATGGGGGGGCAACATGA
Source organism: uncultured Devosia sp. (assembly GCA_964569865.1). Taxonomy (GTDB): domain Bacteria; phylum Pseudomonadota; class Alphaproteobacteria; order Rhizobiales; family Devosiaceae; genus DROE01. The sequence goes on along the minus strand of CAZMVQ010000013.1, from coordinate 19,829 downwards.
TATTGGAGCTGGTTGTAACACTTATCATTGCGGCAGCCATGTTTGGCACCGGAATTTATGGGGCACTCTCCCAAACCAATCTGGTGATGATCATGATGGGTATCGAGCTGATTTTGGCGGCGGCTTTGCTTAATCTGGTGGCGTTTTGGCGCTATTTGCATCCGGACGCCATAGAGGCGCAAATGTTTGTGCTGATCGTGATGACGGTGATGGCGGTGGAAATGGCGGTTGGTTTTGCGGTGGCAATTACCCGTTTCAGGTCGCGCGGTTCGGTGGAAATGGAAGAAGCGCAGGAGTTAAAGGGGTGATGGCGCTGGGGGCTGTAATAATTGCGCCAGTTCTTATGGCGGTAGCGATTTTGCTTTTGCGCAAATGGTCTGGCCTGCTGGCGGTTGCCGGGGCAGCCTTTAGCCTTGTCGGCAGTTTTACCCTGTTGGCGGCAGCAATTTCCGGCGCGCCTTTTGTGGCAATATTACCCGGACTTCCCAATATGCCACTGTTGCTGGAAGCCAGCCAGCTAACGGCAGTTCTTTCGCTAATGGTATCTATCGTTGCGATCTTCGTGATGATTTTTGCGGTCGGCTATATGGATAAAGATCCCGAGAAACCGCGATTTTTTGCCACCATGTTGATGTTTGTTGCCGCCATGCAATTGCTGGTATTGTCAGCTGACTGGATAACCCTGTTGGCAGCGTGGGAGATGATCGGGGTATCGAGCTATCTGTTAATCGGTTTTTGGCATGGCAGACCAAAGGTTGCCGGATCCGCAACACGGGCATTCCTTTATACACGCAGCGCTGACCTTGGTCTTTATATCGGGATATTTATTTTGATCGGCATATCCGGCACCAGTCAGATTTCAGCCAGTTTGTCCACCACAGGCACTCCGGCAATTATTGGCGGATTGTTGCTATTGGTCGCGGCCATGGGAAAATCGGCGCAGGTGCCGCTTAATGATTGGTTGCAACGGGCCATGGCCGGCCCCACCCCGGTTTCGGCCTTGTTACATTCGGCAACACTGGTGGCCGCCGGAGCGATTTTGTTGATCCGCATTGCGCCCATGTTGCCAGAGCAAACTCTTGTTGTAATCGGTTTGGTGGGTGGTGTTACAAGTGTAGTTACCGGACTAATTGCCTTGAGTGAAAAAGACCTGAAACGCCTATTGGCCGCTTCCACATCAAGCCAATATGGGTTGATGTTATTGGCTATTGGAGCCGGTGCATGGGTGGTGGCATTGCTGCACCTGATTGCCCATGCGGCAATAAAAAGCGGGCTGTTTTTGGGAGCTGGAGTTTTTCAGCATTCGCGCGGCTCGACCTTGATGAAGGACATTGGGGGAGCGGGGCGCGAGCATAAAAAAGTGTTTGCCGGGTTTACTCTGGCGGCGCTGGCATTGGCCGGCATTCCACCCCTCGCCGGGTTCTTTTCCAAGGATGCAATAATCGCCACTGCCATGTCTGCTCCCGGATCTGCATGGTTATTGCCGCTGGGATTGGCGGCGACAATTTTGACCGGCGCTTATATGGCGCGAGCCGTGGGCCAACTTTGGCGCGGAACAGGCGGTGAAGCAAAATCAAGCGCTGCACTTCGCTGGATGGGCAGTGGCATGGCCGGGCCGGTTTTTCTGGCAATTGTGCTTGGTGCTATTTTTGTTCCATTGGAAGAAATGCTGGGCAAGGAGCCCGAGCTAAACACGCTTGCCATGGCTTTGGGTCTTGGTGCTGCTGTTTTTGGCCTGTTGCTGGGCTGGTTTTTCAAGCCGAAAAATCTACTTGGTCCCCTGCTGGGATGGGCACAAAACGGGTTTGTTATCGCTGGCGGCATGGATAATCTTGTGGCGCGTCCGGCTATGGCCATGGCCCATGCCTGTAACAGGTTTGAAAGTGGAATTTATAATTTCATAATAGCTTTTGGCAACTCGATGATGGGGATTGGACGTGCAACCCGTGTTAGCGATGAAAAGGGCATTGACGGAGCAATTTTTGGTCTTGCCAGCGCGACTGTTGCAACGGGTAAATTGGCTCGCCTTTTGCAAAGCGGGCTTATCCATCGTGAACTGGCTCTAAGCATAATTGCAACGGGCATACTTGCTATTGTGCTTATTGCCGCGCCGATGTTTTTTTAAGGAGGTCAGATCATGATCCCGGTTATTTCCATTGCTGTTTTTTTGCCACTGGCGGGTGCGCTGTTATTGATGGTGCTGCCAAAAAGTTCGAGCAAGTTTGCTCACACGGTTGGAATTATTGCCAGTGCGCTCACTCTTTTGGTGACGCTGGTGATCTGGTCGCGCGGAATTGTGCCAGGTGGATTTGCTCAGGTGGAAGAAGTTAACTGGATCGAGGCCATTGGTGCTGCCTATCGGGTCGGGGTTGATGGCATAAGTCTGCCACTGGTTTTGTTGAGCGCGCTTTTGTTCCTGTTGGCTTTTATTTATCAGGCCAAATCCGGCGATAGGGCACGCAGCTTTGTAATCCTGATGTTAATGCTTGAAACCGCCTCTATTGGTACTTTCGTGGCCCTTGATGCTTTGCTTTTTTATGTATTTTTTGAAGTCTCGCTGGTCTCGATGTATTTCATGATTGCCGGTTGGGGCGGAGTTGAGCGCCAAAAGGCTGCATTGATGTTTTTCCTCTATACGCTATTGGGCAGTCTGCCGCTATTGTTGGCAATTCTTGGGATGTTTTTGGCCTCGGACCCTTATACGTTTGATATGCGGGTGTGGATTGATACGCCGCCGCTGTTGGGTATCGGGGGCATGCTGGCGCTGATTGCCATGTTGTTTACCTTTGCTGTAAAAATCCCCGCCTTTCCGGTGCATACATGGCTACCTGCCGCCCATGTACAGGCACCAACTGTGGGGTCAGTAATTCTTGCCGGGGTGATGCTTAAATTTGGCACCTATGGATTAGTTAGATTTGCCTTGCAAATGACACCGGAGGCCTTTCGTGCTGCGGGAGTTGTTGTGCTGAGCATCGGGGTGATCGGGGCCATATATGGAGCTTTTGTGGCGCTGGCTCAAAGTGATCTCAAGCGCATGATCGCTTATACTTCGGTCAATCATATGGGCTATGTGGTCATTGCGGTGGCTATTGCGGCGCTGGCAACTGACCCCAATATGCGATCGATTGCCCTTGATGGGGCAACGCTGCAAATGATCAGCCATGGTTTGGTTACGGGCGCGTTGTTCTTTTTGGTGGGCATTCTTAAAGACCGTGCCCATACAAGGGAAATGGATCAGTTTGGTGGATTGTTAAAAGTGGTGCCTATTATGGGCTGGACTTATATTTTAATGGCTTTTGCCTCGCTTGGCCTACCCGGACTGGCTCACTTTCCCGCTGAATTTCAGATTTTTCTGGCCACGCTTAATGTCTCGCCATGGGCGGTAATTTCCATTGTGGCCATTGTTATTGTTGCCGCGCTTTATTTGCGTTCTATTAGTGCGGTATTTTTGGGTGAAACCAATGAAAAATGGGCAAAAATGGCTGACCTTGATCGGCGCGAGATAATTGTTCTGGTGCCTTTGATTGTTTTGACCATCGCCATTGGTGTTGCCCCCTCATGGTTGCTGAACCTTATCAACATCACCACAACAAGCATGGGGTTGTAATGGGTCGCGATCTTTCACTGCTGCTGCCAGAGCTTATTCTCATGATTACCGTGACGCTGATGTTAATCGGTGAAATGATCAGGTTTTCGCGTGTGGTGCTGGCAATCGGGCTTGTTGGTCTGGCTCTGGCCACATGGCAATCATATCTGTTGCTGGGAGCTGATACATTTGTTTTTGGCGGCACCTACCGGATAAATTATATTGCCATCTGGTCAAAACTGATATTGCTGCCGGCCACCGGCCTGTGTTTATTGTTGGCCCGTGGGGAACTGGCCGGGAGATTTCGCGAGGGTAGTGTTTACAGCCTGATGGTTCTGGTCAGCCTTGGCGCATTGATGCTTTCGGGAAGTGGCGATGTGATGTTGATCGTGCTTGGCGTCGTGCTGACCGGGCTTGGCTCGTTTGCTCTGGTGGCTTATCCGGCCGATGATGCAGCGACCGAAGCATCCATGAAGTTTTTGGTCTATGGATCGGTTGCCGGAGCGGTGATGATTTATGGGGTGACCTTTTGGTATGCGGGGGCAGGCTCGACCCTGTTTAGCGCCTTGGTCACTATTGGTGACAAACCACTATTGGCAGCAGCCGGTCTGTTGGCGCTGTTGGTGGGGCTTGGATATAAGGCCTCTCTTGTGCCGTTTCATTTCTGGGCACCTGATGCCTATGACGGGGCGCCCATATCGGTGGCGGCCTATATGTCTGTGGTTACCAAGCTGGCAGCGATATTTGCGCTGGCGCAGGTATTTACCTATTTGCCGATTGCGACCGGCTGGCAATGGGCGATTGCGATAATTGCAGCGATCAGCATGACCTATGGATATCTCACGGCGCTGGTGCAGAGCAATCTGGTGCGGCTGTTGGCCTATTCTTCAATTGCTCAATCGGGATATTTTTTGCTGGGATTGGTGGCCATAGGCTTTAGTGCGTTGGCGTTGGATTCACTGATTGTTTTTGGCGCGGCCTATGCGGCGATGAATATCGGGGCGTTTGCCATTATCCTTGTGGGTGGAAGGGATATGGATAAATTTACCGGGCTGGGGCGCAGATTGCCCATTATAGGTGTGGCGATGGTGGTGTTTTTGCTTTCGCTCGCGGGCATCCCTCCCCTGTTTGGATTTTTTGGCAAGGCCTTGTTGTTTGGCGCTGCAATCGAGGCCGGATTTTTGTGGCTGGTAATCATTGCCATTTTAAATTCGGTTCTTTCACTTGCAGTCTATCTTCGGGTGATTGTCGCCATGTACTTACAGCAAAAAGAGCCGCAACCTGCGCATGAAGTTGGAGCTATGCCGAAACGCAAATCAGATTTGGCAACAACTATTGTATGGGTTTTAACATTGGCCATAACGCTTTTATCCGGCCTGATCACCCAGATATTTACAGGTGCTGCGATTTTTTAGCGGCACTGGCAATTGCGTGAATTGTTTCCTCAATCAAAAGTGCCTCTTGCATGCCAACGCCATTGCTGTTTTTTTTGGAAATCATATCAAGAAATGCTGCCGCCTCGATGGTTTTTTGATCCTGAAATCCAAGTGTGTGGCCCGGCGCCGGGTTGAAATTGCCATAAAGCGGATGTGTTGGTCCCGTCAGGATTGTTTTAAACCCCTGTTGCGATTTTGGCCCTTTGGCCAGATAAAGCTGCAATTCGTTCATGCGCTCCTGATCAAAGCAGATCATGCCCTTGTCACCGTGCACCTCAAAAGACAGGCGGCTTTTACGCCCCCATGCCACCCGGGATGAGGAAATTACACCCTGCGCACCATTTTCAAACCGCAAAAGCGCACTGGCAATATCCTCGTTTTCAACTTCACCAGTTCCAGAACCATCCTCTAACGGGCGGATGCGGTGCACCGTTTGCATGTCAGCTGATGTTATTGAAACCGGTCCCATCAGGCGCAGGGCCAAGCTGATCAGATGGCAGGTCAAATCGCCCAGCACTCCCAACCCGGCCTCGGAACGCAGCGATCGCCATGTCCATGGAGTTAATGGATCGGCCTGATAATCCTCGTCAACAAACCCACGAAAATGGATCGGACGGCCAATTGTTCCACTTTTAATCAGCTCAACCGCATGCAAAAAAGTGGGGTTCTGGGTGTAATTATAGCCAAAAACAGCCGCCACCCCGGATTTCTCAACAGCTTTTGCCATGGCTCTGGCATCATCGAGTGTTACGGCAAGCGGTTTTTCACACCAGATATGCTTGCCAGCTTTTGCCGCCGTGATCACCATTTTTGCGTGAAGTTTGTTAGGGGTGGTGATCGAAACCACATCCACGGCTGGATCAAGGATTGCTGTGCGCCAATCATCAGTTGCCCGGGCGAACCCGAATTGTTCGGCCAGCTCAGTTGCCCGGTCCGCTGGTTGATCACACAAAATCTCAAGGCGAGGTTTGGCACCTGTGCCAAAAACCGGTTGCACCGCCTGCCATGCCAAAGCATGCACTTTGCCCATAAATCCGGTGCCTATTAAGGCTATTCCCAAACTGTTTTTCATATTTTACCCCAAAGTCGGCATGATAAATTCAGAATCGGTGCGCATTCTAGATGGCCAACATGTTGTTGTTTTGATGCGGGCAAAAAAAGCATTCCCGCCATTCCATGCATGTGATGGTACCCAAAAATTCGACTGTTTTTAACAGAGTGTTTTAAAACTCCGCCCCCCGGCAAGGGGGCGGAATTCAGGGAGAACTATTTGTCGCGTTGAAATATCCAGTCGTGATCGGGATGGTTTTGAAAGCGCCATTTGCGTAATGGTCCGGCCATGACATTTAAATAGTACATTTCATATCCATAGGGTGCAGCGCATGGGTGATGGCCGCGCGGCACAAGCACCACATCTCCATCACTTAGCGCCATGGTTTCGTCGAGATCGCCATCTTCGGTAAAAACCCGCTGGAACCCAAATCCCTGCGCCGGATTAAGCCGGTGATAATAGGTTTCTTCCAGATAGGTCATGTGAGGAAAATCATCTTCGTCATGGCGATGGGGGGGGTAAGATGACCAGTTTCCGCTGGGGGTAAATACTTCCGTTACCAGCAAGCTGTCGGCAACATCGCGGTTTTCCATGGCGATATTGTGGATATAGCGCGTATTTGCGCCCTTGCCGCGCTCCTCCAGTGCAATATTTTCAGGCCCGATTATCGCTGCCCCATGGCCACTATTGCCCGGTGCCGAACAAACCGCCAGCACACAGTCACTGGTCGCCTTGGCTGTCCAATCCGCGCCGTTGGGTGCATAAACACAGGCAGGAGGAAGACGTTCGAACACGTTCATCCGTTGCCCCAGTTCGCCAAAATCCTGCGCGGCGACAGATATCTGCGCCCTGCCCTCGACCAGAACCAGAATGACTTCGCGCGGGCCGGTTTGCTCGCGCACCTGCTCACCGGCTTTTAGATGATAAAGGCCAAAGCCCACATAATCCCATCCGGCGCTTTTGGGGGTGATATCGTGGACCTTACCGCTACTCGCGGTTGGTTTGCGTAACAGGTTTGCCATTAGCCCCTATCCAATCCGGCAGAAATTGCCATCTGTTTTAGTGCTTTGAGACCCATGGACTGATATTTAAATGGGTTGCGCACCGTTGGATCCTGCTCGGCTTCGATTACCAGCCAACCTTGATAGTCATGGGCTGCGGCAATGCTGAGCACCGGCTCAAATTTTATCGCCCCTTCAATATCCCCGGGAACCGTGAAAACCCCCCGGCGCACCCCTTCGAGAAACGATAGCCCTTGTTCGCGCACCACTGACATCACATCGGTACGCACATTTTTTGCGTGGATATGGACAACCCGATCCATATGCCGTGTTAGAATATCGGCCGGATCACCGCCGCCAAAATAGCAATGACCGGTGTCAAAGAGCAATTTGGTGACCGGGCCGGTTGCGGCCATAAATCGCTCGATTTCGTCCGGGGTTTCAACAATTGTTCCCATATGATGGTGGTAGGCCAGTGTAATCCCCTGATCCATACAAAAACGGGCAATTTCTTCAACATCTCCGCCAAATTGTTGCCATTGATCATCCGCCAGATTTGGTTTGTCATTGACCGAAATATCATCAGCACCGTGAATTGCATTGGATGTCTCGCATACAATGCAAACCTTGCAACCCATAGCTTTTAACAGGTCAAGATGTGGCTGAATCGCTTTTTTCTCGTCCTCTGGCGAACGATCTAGCAAATTTAGGGAATACCACCCGGAAATGAAGCGCAACCCATGGGGTGCAAGAGCCTCAGCCAAGGCCTTTGGTTCTATAGGCATCTTGTGGCCCTTTTCAATGCCATCAAAACCAATCTCGCCTGCCTCGCTAAGGCATTGCTCCAAGCTGATATGTGCGCCAAGGGTCAGGTCATCATCATTGGACCAGGCAATCGGATTGGTGCCATAAAGGATCATATTTTGTTTCTTTCAATAAGGGCGGCTTCATATTCGGCGCGGGCCTGATTAACTTCTTTGCGATTTGATATTTCGGGCACTGCAACTTCCCACCAGCACCCGCCAGCCTCAGTTGAGGGATAAGGGTCGGTGTCGATGACAAAAACCTCAACGCCTTTGCCGGTGCGTTGTGCCAGGCCTTGTTCAAGTTCGGCAATCGAGGTGACTTTGCTTGCTTTCGCACCCATGGCTTCGGCGTGTTTTACATAATCAATTGCTGAGGGTTGTTCATGCTTTGCATGGTCCAGCAAATTGTTGAACTCGGCGCCGCCGGTTGCCATTTGCAAACGGTTGATGCAACCAAAGCCGCGATTATCGGTAATGATCAGCGTGTAATCAATTCCCATCATCACAGCTGTTGCCAACTCGGAATTGGCCATCATATAGGTGCCATCACCGGTGAAACAAATTACGTCGCGCCAAGGCTCAGCCATCTTGATGCCCATGGCACCGGCAATTTCATACCCCATGCAGCTGAACCCGTATTCCATGTGATAGGCACCGGGGTTGGTTGATTTCCAAAGTTTGTGCAGCTCGCCCGGCATGGTGCCTGCTGCGCTCATTACCACGGTTTTTTCTGTCGCTGCTCGCTGAACAGCCCCGATCACCTGCATATCGGTTGGCAAAACATTTGCGTTTTTTGGGGGTGCTGTCACATTATCAACCGCTGCATACCAATCAGAACGGATAGTTTGCGCTCTGTTTGCTGCCCTATAAGCACCAAGCGCTGCGCCCAGCTTTTCCAGCCCGACACGAGCATCACACACCAGCGACAAGGCACTATGCTTGATAGTGTCATAGGGCTGTACGTTCAGCGCCAGGATTTTTAGATCCGGGTTTTTAAAAACCGACCATGAACCGGTTGTGAAATCCTGAAACCGTGTGCCAACAGCAATGATCACATCCGCATCGGCGCAAATGGTGTTGGCGCTTTGTGAGCCTGTTACTCCGACCGGACCAAAGGCTAAATCGTTTTTCCAGTGCAGCGCCGATTTTCCGGCCTGGGTTTCAACAACGGGAATATTGTGAGTTTGCGCAAAGTTTTTAAGCGCGTCACAGCTTTTTGAATAATGCACACCACCTCCGGCAATAATCACCGGGTTTCTGGCTGATTTAACAGTTGCAACCGCCCGTGCCATCTCGTTGGCATCCGGTTGTGGACGACGAGTAATCCAAATCTTTTTTTCAAACATACTGCTTGGATAGTCATAGGCTTGAGTTTGCACATCCTGACAAAATGACAGAGTTGCCGGACCACAATCAGCCGGGTCGGTTAGTGTATGAAAAGCTCGTGGCAGAGCAGTAATCAGCTGTTCGGGACGGGTAATGCGGTCAAAATAACGACTGACCGGTTTGAAGCAATCGTTGACGCTGATGGTGCCATCGCCAAAATCCTCAACCTGTTGCAGCACCGGATCAGGGCCGCGACTGGCAAAAACATCGCCGGGGATCAACAGCACCGGCAGCCGGTTCACATGGGCAAGTGCGGCCGCCGTCACCATATTGGTGGCTCCCGGACCAATAGAGCTTGTAACTGCCATGGCACGTTTGCGGTTTAATTGCTTGGCATAGGCAATGGAGGCATGGGCCATGGTCTGCTCGTTATGACCGCGATATGTTGGCAGGTTTTCACGGGCACCATATAACGCTTCGCCAAGGCCTGCCACATTGCCATGGCCAAAAATTGCCCAGACACCTGCGATAATCCGGTCTCCATCATCGTTAAACTGATTTTCGATAAATCGTACCAGCGCCTGCGCTGCGGTTAATCGTATGGTGTTCATGCGGCTATTTCCTGTCTGGCCTTATCCCAAATATTACAAAGTGTGCGGTAGCGGGTGGCCATATCCGCAATTGCATCCTGATCGCTGATCTCTCCGGCTAACCAGCCTTTTGCCGCTTTTCCAAAAATTGTGCGTCCAACTGCAAATCCTTTTACAAGCTCATGGCGTGCGGCGGCATTAAAACATTCTGCAAGCGCATTTTGGGAGGCATCCAGCCCCAGAACCACCACACCCCGACAATACGGGTCGTGTTTTTGAATGATATTACAAGTGTTTGCCCAAGCCTTTTCGCTGGTCATCGGCTCAAGTTTCCACCAGTCAGGATAGATACCAATTTCGTAGAAGCGCTGAATAATCGCGCCCGAAGTATTACCGTCACAATCAGCGACCTTGGAGGGGATAATTTCAAGCAGAAATTCCAGCCTGTTGCGTCGAGCAGAAGCAAAAAGGCGCTTTATCGTCGCTTCCTGTTGTAATTTCATCTCGTCAGGATCATCCGGGTGATAAAAACACAGCACTTTGGCCACATGATCACGCGGCCATTCATGCAATCCGCCAAAATCCTCACCAAGTTCAGGCTCTAACGTCAATGGACGTGAGCCGGGCCACTCCACCGGGCGGCCAATCCATAGCCCGCTTCCGGTTGCATCAAATAACGCATCTTGCCCGAGCCGACTATCGCAAAGGATGCCGTGACCATTGGAGGTCCCCGCAACGTTGAGTGCGGCCTGTAGGCACAGTTGCTTAAAAACCCCGATACGTTGAAAATTAGCGCCCGCGTCTTTGGCCATAGTTTCAAGCTGTATCCGGTGGTCAAAAGCAAATACCCGCATTACCGGCCAGTTTTTGCGCCGGTTGGTGGACCAGTGGATTTGCTCAAGCTCAGGATCTTTGCGCAAGGCAGGTGTTTTTACCCCGCGTTTGAGAAAAAACTGCAATTCCTCCCAACTGGGATAAGATGGTGTGCAGCCATGACGACTAACCGCAAAAGCACCACAGGCGTTGGCATAAGTCAGGGCTACTTCCCAGTTTTTATCATCAAGCCATCCCTTGAGCAGACCAGACATAAAACCATCACCTGCCCCAAGCACATTAAACACCTCAATTGGAAAGCCGGGACCACTGATGCCATCATCCAGATTGTCAGTGATAGCACCGGTAAAAGCTGCCGCGCCCATCGGGCCGCGCTTGCAAACCAGCGTGGCGTTGCTCAGGGCGCGCACATTGCGCAGAGCCTCAATGGTATCTGTGCTGCCTCCGGCAATATGAAACTCTTCTTCTGTGCCGACAATCAAATCAAACAGCGCCAGTGTTTTTTGCAATTTCGCCGTTACAGCGGGACTGTCAATAAAGCGTTTCTCCCCCGCATCATGGCCCGCTAGCCCCCAAAGATTGGGTCTATAGTCAATATCGAGTGCAGTTTTTGCACCGTTTTTACGCGCTAAATGCAGCGCTTTAAGCACCGCTGCTTCTGTGCTGGCATGGCTGAGATGGGTGCCTGTTAGCGTAACGCAGCGCGCACGCCTTATAAATTTTGGGTCTATATCATCTTCGCAAAGGGCCATATCCGCGCAGTTTTCACGATAGAATATCAAGGGAAATTGCTCGCGATCGCGGATGCCCAGCAATACCAGAGCAGTAAGACGATCGGGGTCAGTTATCACCGCGCTCACATCCACGCCTTCTGCCACAAGTTCCTCGCGGATAAAGCGGCCCATATGCTCGTCGCCAACCCGCGTAATCAGGGCGGATTTTAGTCCCAGTCGAGCGGTGCCCGCTGCAATGTTTGTGGGTGAGCCGCCAATATATTTGTTGAAAGATGCCATATCTTCCAACCGGCCACCCACTTGAGCGCCATAAAGATCCACTGAAGCGCGGCCAATCGTTATAAGGTCGAGGGTCACACTGTTCCTCCCAGCGATCCTTCCAGCGTGGCCATCTCCTGACCTCCGGCCATCAGGTCCTGCAATTCTTCGGCCGTAATATTGCCCTTTGTCGCGGTTCCAAGGGTTTTGCCGCGATTAAGAACCGTAAACCGGTCACCAACCGCCAGCGCATGGCGCACGTTGTGGGTTATAAACACCACCCCGATACCCTGATCACGTACCCGCTCAACAGTGGCTAACACATTGGAGGTCTGGCGCACGCCAAGCGCCGATGTCGGCTCGTCAAGGATTAATACCTTGGCTCCAAAATAAACCGCGCGCGCAATTGCAACTGTCTGACGCTCTCCGCCAGAAAGCGTGCCTACCGCCTGATCTGGCGCACGCAAATTGATACCCATTTTTTGCATTTCTTCCATGGTGATCTCGTTGGCGCGCTTTATGTCAAAGCGCTTGAACAGGCCTTTGCCTTTTGTTGGCTCGCGTCCCATCCAGAAATTGCGTGTGACCGACATTAAAGGGATCATCGCCAAATCCTGATAAACCGTTGCAATTCCGGCTTCCATTGAATCGCGGGGGCTGTTGAAATTCATTTCCTCCCCCTCAAAAAGTATGGTTCCGGCAGAGGGTTTATATACCCCTGACATGGTTTTGATGAAGGTGGATTTTCCGGCCCCATTGTCGCCCAGCAGGCAATGACATTCCCCTGGAGTGACATTGAAACTGACGCCTGCCAATGCAATGACCGGGCCAAAGTGCTTTTCTATATTTTCCATATGAACAATTGCATCGGCCATATCAGCGCTCCCCGGTTACACGCTTGCGGATCATAGAGTTAAAGATCACAGCGAGCAAAAGCATGCCGCCCAAAAAGACCTGAAACCAATCCTGATCAAAGTCGGTATAGGTCAGACCAATCACGACCATGCCAAAAATTATTGACCCAAAGAAAGCCCCGATCGCAGAACCATATCCTCCGGTCAATAAACACCCGCCAATCACTGCCGCAATGATAGCTTCAAACTCTTTTTGAAAACCACGCCGAGCATCGGTTGAGCCGGCATCAAGCACCTGAATAATGGCAAGCAAAGCAGCGCATGCTGCCGTCAGCATGAATAGTGAAACTTTTACTTTTTTTACCGGCACACCGGAATTGGAGGCAGCTTCCGGATCGCCTCCAGAGGCAAAAATCCAGTTGCCGACTGGTGTGCGTAACAATATATAGGTCGCCAATAGGGCCAATGCGATGGACCATATAATTTCTACCGGAATACCTGTGACCTTTGGAGTGCCGTTTTTAAACGTCTCTACCAACCCCGCTTCAGCCATCCATGCAAAAAATCCGCCAAAGGCATCGCCGCTAAAAAATGGAACCAGAAAATCACCCTCCACAGCTTCACGCACGCCGCGCAACTGAGTTGAGCCACCAGTGGCCAATTTAAGCCCGACCAGAGAAAGACCACGCAAAATAAACAGGAAGGCCAGCGTGACGATGAAAGAGGGCAATCCCGTGCGCACGACAATCTGCCCGCTGATTGAGCCGACAAGGGCGGCAAAGACAAGAGTTGCTGGAATCGCTACAAAAAGCGGTGCGCCAAAATTCACTATCGCTGCGGAAAAAAACAGGCCGGCAAAGGCAACCATCGAACCTAGCGAGAGATCAAATTCGCCGCCGATCATCAGCAGAGAAGCACCGATAGCCAGAATAGCCAGTTGGGATGCCGGGGTGAGAAAATTCAATATACCCGACAAGGTGAACATGGCCTTATCTGCTGTGAACAAGAAGAAAATAGTAACCAGAATTACCCCGGCAACAGCGCCAAGTTCCGGCCGTTTCATCAAGCGGGATAACAGGCTTTCAGCCCCTATTCTTTCGTCGACATTTTCTGTTGGTTTTGCTGACAAGTTGCCCTCCCTTTAAATCGGACAGCACCAGAATATGGCGCTGTCCATTCTATCGTGATTCTTAGCGTATACCCTGTGCGGAAAGCTCGATAACCTGTTCCGCCTTATCTGCGGTGATCAGGTTTGGACCCGAGGGGACGTTACCACCGGGCATCAGGCCATATTTGGCATTTAGAGCAAGGAAATTGACCGACAGATAGCCTTGCAAAAATTGCTGCTGATCAATGGCAAAGACCGCGTCGCCCGCTATAATCGAGTTCAGGAAGCTTGGTGACATATCAAAAGAGGCAACCAGAACTTCGCCATTCCGACCAACAGCTTTAACTGCGGCAACAGAAGGTTCGCCGGCAGTTGCTGCACCCAGAGCCATAATGGTGTCGATATCGGGGTTGGATTCTAATGACGCCTTGACCTTGGCTTCGATTTCGGTTGGATCATTAGAGGTGGGTAGAACTGTGACCGGTCCACCAAAACCTTCGGCAAAACCCTCGCAACGCAAATCCAGCGCCACATTGCCAACTTCCTGATTGACACATATGCCTGTGGTGCCACCCAAAGCGGCAAGTTTTTCGCCTGCGGCAACACCGGCATCATACTCGTCCTGCCCCACATGGAGCAACGCTCCCAGCCCTTTGGAAACATTAGAACCCGAATTCATAGAAATCACCGGGATGCCAGCAGCAACAGCGCGCTGGATTGATGGCCCAAGCGCATCACCATCCGGAATAGAAACCACCAGCCCGTCAGGCTCCTGATTAACCGCCGCATCGATCAGCTGGCTCATGGCCACCATGTCAAAAGTTTCTGGCGCGCGATAGCTCACCGTGGCGCCAGTGTCGCGTGCCGCTTCTTCCACACCGTTTTTCACAACCGACCAAAACGGGTCGTTTGCCTGACCGTGGGATACGACAATAATATTTTGCGCCAACACCGGGCTGACAAACGCAATCGCCGCCGCTGCCAGTGTCGTCTTGATAAATGATCTCATTATTTCCTCCCTAGGAAGTTTGGTTTCATTTGCGGCACAGTGCCGCATGATTCGACATGTTGCCGAATTTCAGGTGCCCATGGCACGCAATTCTTTTTTGCTATCAATAAGTTGACGGACTATCTTGTTGCGAAATCCGTCGCCCTTGTCGGTGTTGAACGGGTCTGGCCCGGGTGCCGCAACTTCAAAAATTATCGGTCCGGCATAGGCGATGTCATCAAGTGCTGTGATCTGGGGTGCAAAATCGGTGTGGCCCTCTCCAATTGCACGCCGATTTGAATCGGCGGCGTGATAAAGGCCAATGGAGTTAGCACCAGAGCGCAAAGCTGCTGCCGGGTCCGCCTCCTCAATATTCATGTGATAGGCATCAGCCAACAAAAACAGATTGGAAGCCCTGACCTTGTTGAGCAGTTCCAACCCTTCGGCAACCGTGCGGATTTGATGGCTTTCATAGCGATTTAGAATTTCAAAGGCGACGTTCAGACCGTTTGCGGCAGCCATTGTGCAAATTTGCGAGGTTGCAGCGACCAGCAGGGCATTTTCTTCCTCCTGGGAGGAAACCGGACGAATACGCCCGACCTGTCCATGCATGCAAAACATCGGAGCGCCCATTTCGTTGGTGAAATCGGCAAGCCCTTTATAATAGTCAAGGGTGGCATTTCGTATTTTAGTGTCCGGGTGCGAAATATCCGCATCTGCCGGTGTGATTGAAAAAACTTCCAGCCCGTGATCATCAAGAACCACTTTTGCTTCTTTGGCGTTGGTTGATTGTAAATTCCCAAATAATTCCAAACCATCCAGTCCGATCTGCTGAAGTGTCTGCGCTGTTTTCGCCAGCGGTTGATCGCCAAAAATCCATGTACAGCAGCCCAGTTTTCTCAACGCTACGCCACCCCCTTCAATACGGGGGCCAGCTCAATCGCCCTGCCCTGCGCCAACGACAGACCAGCCGCTTCAGCAATCGCCAACGCGTTCACTCCATCGCTCACACTTACGGGAATTGCTTTGCCATCAAGCACCGCATCAACAAACCCGGCCCAGCCAATTGCGTAGGAGCGCATGTAGCGTTCAAGAAAAAAATACTCAGGTTTGGCGCTGTCAATGCCATCTATTGTTGATTTTATCACGGTGCTTTCCAAAACATTTCCCGCTGATAAAAGTCCTCTTTCGCCCAGCAACTCCAATCGCTGATCATAACCATAAGCCGCGCGACGAGAATTGCGGATCGTAGCGATGCGGCCATCAGCAAACCGAAGCGTGATTACTGCTGTATCAATGTCTCCAGCCTTGCCGATTTCAGGGTCTACAAGGCAGGCTCCCGTAGCGTTTACGGTTTCAGGCACAGCGTCAAATAACCAGCATGCCATGTCAAAATCATGGATCGCCATATCGCAAAACAAACCGCCACTAACCTTGACATAGTCAAGCGGTGGCGGGGCCGGATCAAACGAAGTAATCGACAATAATTCGCCTTTACCAATTTCACCGGCATCAAACGCTGATTTCAGGGTTGTAAAATCTGGATCAAACCGTCTGTTAAAACCGATCATCACCGGCCTATCCTGCCCGGTCACAATATCAAGACATGCTCTGGCCCGCCTCAGATCAAGATCAACCGGCTTCTCGCAGAAAACCGCTTTTCCAGCTTTGATACCGGCCTCTATCAGATCCACATGTGTGTTTGTCGAGGATGCAATTACGATGGCATCAATATTGCTGTTTGCAAGAATTTCATCCGCCGACATCGGCGCGGCTTTATATTCACTGGCCAGAGAATGCGCGGCCTGTGGCACCAAATCAGTTACTGCTATCAATTTTGAACGAGTGTTGCCTGCAATGCTGCGCGCATGAACAATTCCAATTCGGCCAGCGCCGAACATGCCAATATTAAGTGTCATTTATTACCCTAACACCCAGAGAAATGATGTTGTTAAGGTAAATAAATATTCCAAAAAGTCAATTAAAAATATTTTTATTCTATTTTTATGGAGTCTGCAATCTCGCACCCACTGTAACTGAAAGTGCGGTGGCGAGAGACAGTGTTGCAGAAAGAGCGCGGAACGAGCCAACATCGATCTCTGACACAATAAGGGACGTTACCTCAGGCAGACACATGGGGCTGTTGATTGAATCGGTAATTGAAACAACGTGGCATTTTTGTGCCAATGCATGGTGGACAAGATCAAGCGTTTCTTGAGAATAAGGGGTGAAGGAAATTGCAATAAGCACGTCATTGGCCCGAATTGCATGGCGGTGGTCCAATTTGCCGACCAGATCATGAAGGAATACCGGAACGTTCATTTTTTCAAAAGCATAGGCAAGATATGCGGCAACCGGATAGGCTCTATTCAAGCCAATCGTATGAATCATAGAAGTTTTGGAGAGAAGATCGGCCGCATGTTCAAGTTGGGCAATGTCGATTGATTTTATCATTTTTTCCAATGAACTACGCCCGGCCTCGACGAATTCAGCCAAAAGAGCCGATGGAGAATTATCACCTCGCGCCCTCATACTGATAAGTCTGGTGGAATAATCGGGCCAACCGTGGGTCTTGTCATCTCGAAACAGGCGTTGCATTTCTGAATAACCGGAAAAACCCATTTCTCGACAAAACCGCATAAACGCAGATGGTTGCACGCCTGCCGCCAAAGACATATCCGCCACTGTTGAAATAGAAATACGATCAGTATTTTGTGCCACATAGTCCGCACATTGCTTTAGTCTTTTTGGCAAGTTTACTGAGGTTTCAACAAGGCGCTTTTTAAACTCGTCAACTGTCTCAGGCGTATTAGACGTTTGCATTGTATATATTTCCACTCATTTTTTTGGTCGTTGGCCCAACCCGACAAACCGAGGAATATTCTATTTTTGCGACAAATGGAATATTAAGTTTGATTTTGAGTTAAAGTTACATTGGGTCAGGGGCTGTAAACTTCTTGTGTTCCATGCAAATGTTGGCGAAATTGCTTTCAGGGTGCCGCCATGCTGAAAATACTTGCCAACCGCACATACCGCCATTTGTTTGGAGCGCAGATCATCGCGCTATTGGGCACCGGACTTGCCACGGTTGCGCTTGGCCTTATGGCTTGGCAGATCGCAGGTGAGAACGCGGGAATAGTGCTTGGTACGGCGTTCGCCATAAAAATGATCGCTTATGTAGTACTTGCCCCCATCGCCTCGGCTTTTGCCGATCGGGTGCCGCGTCGCGCAATGCTGGTGACACTAGATCTGATACGGGCCGGCGTGGCGCTGGCCCTGCCTTTCGTCACTGAAATCTGGCAGATTTATACGCTTATCTTTTTTCTTCAGGCAGCGTCCGCAGGTTTTACTCCGACCTTTCAAGCCACCATTCCGGACGTTTTGCCGGATGAGGCCGAATATACAAGAGCACTATCGTTATCGCGGCTGGCCTATGATCTTGAGAGCTTGATTTCTCCGATGTTGGCGGTGGCATTGCTAAGCGTGGTGAGCTTCCCGGTTTTGTTTTATGGTACTGTTATCGGGTTTGTCGCTTCCGCTGCGTTGGTGGCCAGCACCACTTTGCCAAACCCTTCTTTGTCAAAACCTGTATCGAGCGCAAAGCACAATATCTGGGAGCGCACAACACGCGGTATTCGCATTTATCTAGCCACGCCACGCCTGCGCGGCCTGCTGGCGCTCAACCTTGCAGTTGCGGCTGCGGGAGCCATGGTCATCGTTAATACAGTGGTGATCGTTCAAACTCGTTTTGGCCTTGAGCAAAGCGCGGTGGCATGGGCGCTAGCGGCATTTGGTGGTGGATCAATGGCGGGTTCGCTGATCTTGCCCCGGTTGCTCCAGAACATCCCTGACCGCTCGGTAATGATCGCCGGTGGCGGACTGCTTGTTGTTAGCACAGCACTCGGCCCGCTGGCGGGATCGCTCGCCGGGCTGGCCCCGCTATGGCTGCTGATCGGTTTTGGTTACAGCCTGACGATGACCCCGAGCGGGCGGCTATTGCGACGTTCGGCACATGCGCAGGACCGGCCTGCAATTTTTGCTGCGCAGTTTGCTCTAAGTCACTTCTGCTGGCTGATCACCTATCCAATTGCGGGATTTTTTGGCGCACGTTTTGGTCTTGATGTGACGTTTATTGTGCTGGCGGCAATAGCAGCACTGGGACTGGTTGTCGCAACACGCATTTGGCCTGCATCCGGGTCAGAGAAGCTGGCACACAAACACCCTGACTTGTCGCCCCAACATCCACATTTGCGTGAATACGGAATTGCAAACCACCGCCATGCCATAGTGGTGGATGATCTGCACCAAAAATGGCCACGGCCTTCCGGACACATTGCCTGATCAGAAGGCGTGTTTTTCTCAGGAATAATTATACTTGAAAATGCTTGTTAAGCTTGTTTTCGAGATCAGAAGTTCTGGTTTGGTGTTCTGTTCGCCAGCGCTACCGGCCATTAGAAGAACTACTCTGAAAAGAGGTGGCTTTTTTAGTGGCGGGTGGGGAGGGAATATGTGTATCAAATAATTTCAATGAGTTACATTGGCTAACCTATAAAAACCTCCTGTTGTTTTTAAACGACTTTTTATGGAGCATAGCTAACCACATCAGTTAAACGTAATACCACATCCAAGCTGTTGATTTGATCGAACCGTTATATCAATTCTGATTTGGTCTAGTGACGAAAACGAATTTTTTCTTGGCCCTCAGCTACGTGTAGAGTGTGACCGTTTTGTAGCAACTGCAGGATGCGTTGTTATATCAGTCACCCAGAAACTCCTTCTGCTTGTCCGGATCCTGTGTAGTAAGTGCCTTCAAAAGAATCTTGTGAAGCAAAGATTCTCCGGATGTACCTGGCTTAAAGGTCTCTGTAGAAAATTCAGCGTCTGATAATTTAACCTTGGACAGCACTTTAGAGAATTCTTCCAACTTCGGAACATAGAAACGATCGCCACTAGCTAACTGCAAATACAGAGGTTTTAGAAACCGCATAAGTGCTTTAAAACCGTTTGTTTTTGGCAAAACGTTACCTTTTCGGGCGAGGTCTTCCCACGCTGCCGGCCACCGTGTTTGAACCGCAGAGAAAAAGTTTAATACGATTTGTGTAATCAAATCATCTCGCTCGTGGAGAAACATATGCCGAAAAGGGTGTTTTTGATGCTCAGCATCGTTGGGTTCGGCGATCCGAAAACGCCTCAAAAATGAATTTCTGTCGTCCATTGGATCTCGAGACATCAAACCTAAGAGTGCTTCGACGACAGC
>CAZMVQ010000012.1:31671-40742 GCA_964569865.1 uncultured Devosia sp. | reverse complement strand
CCCGCAAGTCTGAGTGATGCGCAATGGGAGAGTTTTCTTTTCCTTCGCTCCAATCAGGCGGGAATATGCTTTGAGCGTTGGTATCATGTTCATGGTTGCGGGCGCTATTTCAACGCCGTGCGCAATAATGTGAGTGAAAAATTTATCCTTACCTATCAAGTGGATCAAAAACGGCCAAGTGACACTGAAATTCAAGTGGCACAGAAATCAAAGGCGAACTGAGTTGAGTAATTTTCGTACAGCAAAGGGCGGGCGAATTTCTCGCAAAACTTCGCTCAATTTCAGCTTTGATGGCAAATCTTATGCAGGACTACAGGGCGATAGTCTTGCCTCTGCACTTTTGGCCAACGGTGTGCATTTTGTTGCGCGCTCCTATAAATATCATCGGCCGCGCGGCATCATGTCGGCAGGAACTGAAGAAGCCAGCGCACTGGTGGGCATCGATCGGGGGAAGGGGCGTTTTGACACCAGTACCCGTGCCACAACTCAAGAGCTTTTTGATGGGTTGAGGGCGCAAAGTCAGCATTGCTGGCCGTCCCTAAAGTTTGACGTTGGCGCACTTACGGCTTTGGGCAGCCCTGTAATGTCCACCGGATTTTATTATAAAACCTTCATGTGGCCCAAGGCTTTTTGGGAGTGGATCTACGAGCCGATCCTTCGAAACCTTGCCGGGCTGGGGCGGGCACCAAAAGAACTGGATCCGGACAATTATTCAAGCATTCATGCCCATTGTGATGTGCTGATTATTGGCGCAGGACCGGCCGGACTGGCAGCAGCGCTGGCCGCATCAAAAAGCGGTGCAAAAACCATTCTTGTAGATGAGCAAAATGACATTGGTGGCGACCTGTTGAGCAGCCCTAACGCTCAAATTGATGGCGATAACAGTTGGGATTGGCTGGCTAAGAAACAAAAAGAACTGGCATCGCGCACAAATGTAACAATCCTGAACCGCACCACGGCGTTCGGATATTATGACCAGAATTTTATAGGTTTGGTGCAAAAACTGAGCGACCATTTAGGGACGCCTGAAAATAAACCGGACAATAAAGGAGTGCGCGAGCGACTTTGGAAAGTTCGCGCCAAGCGGGTTGTTCTGGCCACCGGCTCAATCGAGCGACCACTGGTGTTTGCCGGCAATGATAGACCCGGCATCTTGTTGGCCTCAGCTGCCAAAACATATCTCAACCGCTATGGGGTAAAGGTCGGCAATCGTCCGCTGGTTATCACCAACCATGACAGCGCTTATGAGAGTGCCTTCGATCTGGCAGAAGCCGGTGTTGAAGTGGTGGCCATTATTGATCGACGTACAGATATTTCACAAAAGCTGGTCGAAAAAGCGCAGAAATTAGGCATTGAAATCCTTTCAGGGCACACAATTGTTCAAACCAGTGGCAAGCATCGTGTCTGCTCGGTCCGCGCAGCACCCGTTGAGGCAAATGCGCCGATACGAAAAATCAAATGCGATGCGGTGTTGATGTGCGGCGGCTGGACACCAAGCGTGCATCTGTTTTCTCAATCGCGCGGTACATTGGCGTGGCGGGATGACATTGGCGCTTATGTTCCTGATATTTATACCCAAGAGGCATCGTCTGTCGGGGCCTGCAATGGTGATTTTTTGATTTCACAAGCGTTGAACGAGGGTGGCAATGCTGGGCGTGAAGCTGCTGTAAGCGCTGGTGCAAAAGCTCTCAACCCAAATAGCTATAAAGTTGCAAACGAGGCTTTAACTTCTGATATTCCAGTCGAGAAAATTGGAACTTTTCCGGCAACTGGACGGGGCAAGGCATTTGTTGATTTTCAACATGATGTAATCGCTAAAGATATTGGCCAGGCCGTGCGCGAGGGTTTTCATTCCATCGAACACATCAAGCGCTTTACCACCACCGGCATGGCCACCGATCAGGGAAAAACCTCTAACCTGAATGGATTGGCCATAGCTTCAGCCGCCCTTGAACGACCGGTAACTGAAGTCGGCTTGACCACGTTTCGCCCCCCATATACGCCAACCTCGTTCGGGGCGCTGGCCGGGTATAGCCGTGGCGAACTGTTCGATGTGACCCGCAAAAGTCCGACCGAGAAATGGGCGATAAAAAATGGCGCGGTATTTGAGCCGGTGGGCCTGTGGCGTAGAGCCAGATATTTTCCAAAAGCCGGTGAAAATATGCATGAGGCGGTGGCGCGCGAATGCAAAGCCACGCGAGCTTCAATCGGGATTTCCGATGCCTCGACATTGGGTAAAATTGAAGTTGTGGGGCCGGATGCCGCCGAGTTTTTGAACCGTATCTATACCAATCCATGGAGCAAACTTGGCGTTGGCCGCTGCCGCTATGGGCTGATGCTGGGTGAAGACGGATATATTTTTGACGATGGCGTTGTTGGTCGCCTGAGCGAAGATCGCTTTCACGTCACCACCACCACTAGCGGCGCTCCCAGGGTTTTTTCCAGAATGGAGGACTATCGGCAAACCGAATGGCCGGAGTTAAAAGTCTGGCTGACTTCGATTACCGAACAATGGGCGGTCATTGCCCTTAATGGTCCCAATGTGCGCAAACTAATTGAGCCGTTTGTTGAAGGGATCGACCTCTCCAAAGATGCCTTTCCCCATATGGCAATCCGTGAAGGGACGATTTTTGGCGTGCCTACTCGGCTGTTTCGCGTCAGTTTTACCGGTGAATTGGGCTTTGAAGTCAATGTGCCCAGCGCCTATGGGCTTGGGGTGTGGCAACGGCTTATGGAGGAGGGTAAAAAATACGATATTGTGCCCTATGGCACAGAATCCCTGCACATGTTGCGGGCCGAAAAGGGGTATATTATTGTTGGTCAGGAAACTGACGGCACCCAGACACCAAATGATATGGGCATGGATTGGGCCATTGGCAAAAAGAAGTTTGATTTTGTCGGTAAACGCTCCTTGGTGCGCTCGGATATGTTAGCTTCCGGCCGTAAGCAGCTGGTGGGGCTGATGACAAGTGATGCAAATACTGTGCTCGAAGAAGGAGCGCAGATCATGAACGAAAAATCCAATGCAATTCCTGCTAAAATGATTGGCCACATTACCTCTTCATATTGGAGTGAGACGCTTGGGCATTCGATTGCGCTGGCGATAATTGATGGCGGGCGCACACGTATGGGGGATGAAATATATGTTTCCAAGACCGGTGGTTTTCATCAGGCCCGAATTGTTGATCCGGTATTTTATGATCCGGACGGGGAGCGACTAAATGTCTGAGCAGATTGAAACCACTTTGAAGCCGTTTAATCCACTGGATGACATGAGCCGTGGTGCCCCAGACGGGGCGGACCTTGTCATGCTCCCAATTGAGCACTGCGCCCGTTTCAGTTTGCGAATTTCAACTGAGCAATTAAAAAAAGCCTCCATAGCTTTTGGCATGGATATTGCGGATAATGTTGGTGGGATGTCATCGAAGGCCCAAAAATATGCGCTTTGTCTTGGGCCGGATGAATGGCTTTTGTTAGCACCGCAAAAAGCTTCAGAAGAAATCGTTGCCAGATTTGCAAAATTGGCAAAAAACAATTCTCACTCACTGGTCGACGTGAGCCATAGAACAGTTGGCATTGAAATTTCTGGTCAACTTGCACAATTGACACTTAGCGCAGGTTGCCCGCTTGATCTGGAGAACATGAAAGTTGGACGCTGTACCAGAACTCTCATGGACAAGGCTGAAATAGTTCTGATGAAGCTGGGGGAGCAAAAGTACCGACTGGAAATTATACGCTCGTTCGCGCCTTACGTTTGGAGTTTTCTTGAAAAATCCGGGCAAGACGCCAGATCATAAAGTCAAGACACGAGAACTCAAGACGCGAGGCCATGAATTGATGGAAAAATTTGGCTGGTTTTGTGACTTTAGTGACGTATATTTCGCCGCACAATGGTGACATATAACATTGCATTCCAATACCGTGTTACAAATCGTTACAAACTTTTGCTCCTAACCTCACAAAATTGTGTATTTGTTAAGTATGGGGAATGGCGGGGAAACATCTTCAGGGCATCTTTTGGTCGTCGATGACGATCGCGAAATCCGTGTGCTTTTAAAACAGTTTCTTTCTCGCCAGGGATACCGCATTTCCACTGCCGCTGATGGCGAGGAGATGAACAAAGTTTTGAGCGACTGGCAAATTGATCTGATAATTTTAGATCTGATGCTGCCGGGAAAAGATGGACTTTCCATATGTCGCGAGCTTCGAAAAACTTCAAAAATACCAGTTGTTATGCTCACGGTGATGGGTGAAGAAAATGATCGCATAAAAGGATTTAGCGGCGGGGCTGATGATTACATCGCCAAGCCTTTTAATCCCCATGAGTTACTGGCTCGTGTCAAAGCGGTTTTGCGGCGCACAAATATGGCGCCCCCCGCCTCGCAAAAAGCCTATGATCAGGTGCTTTGTTTTGATACCTGGCGCCTTGATATCAGCGAGCGGCGTCTGACATCCAACAGCGGCACCATGGTTGATCTCAGCACGGCTGAATTTGACTTGTTGGCAGCCTTTGCCGAACGGCCCCAACAGATTTTATCTCGCGATCAATTGCTCGATCTGGCCCGAGGCATGGTAGAAATTCCGTTTGATAGAAAGATCGATATGCAGGTTTCTCGCCTGCGCCATAAAATTGAAGAAGATCCCAAACATCCCACGCTAATTCAAACCGTTCGCGGTGGTGGGTATGTGTTCACAGCCAAGGTAACGTTGCAGGGTGTTGTGGAATGAAAAACCTGCTGCCTGATACAATAGCTGCTAGAGCGATGGTATTGCTGGTTGTTGGCCTTGCCTTCACCCATTTGGTTAGCAATCTCTTTTATTCCACCGATCAGGAAAGTGCGTTGCTGACGGCAGGTGGTGGCCACGCTATTCAGTGGGTTGCAGCAACAGGCGCGTTTGCAGACAAGGTTTCTCCACAAGAATGGGAAACAATTGTTAAAACTGCAAATTCAGACAACAGATTTGTCACCCTGACAGATGCTCCGGTGGTTCAAAAGACCAATACTGACGATTGGAGAGACGGGGTTCTTGTTCGCGAGCTACGCAGGCAGGTGCCGGAAAACAGCATTGATAATTATCGTATTGCTTATGCCCAGCACATGTCGGGCTCGTCTGAAATTGCCTATTGGCAGGAAGTTTTATCAGCCGAACAGCTCGAACTGCCCATGGAATTGGTGCTGGTATCTCTAAAGCTGAACAACGGTATCTGGTTGAATGTAGCATCTCCAATTCAATCTCCCCCCCAGTTTTTTTCGGCAAGGCTTTGGCTGTCAATGGGGGTGATGCTTATCGCCGTTGTGATGATTTCCTATGTAATTGTCGGGCGCATGACTGCACCGCTTAAACAGCTTTCGCAAGCAGCAGAAAAATTGGGCACAGATGTGCAGGCGCCGGCAATTCCAGAAACCGGACCTGAAGAGGTGCGCCGAACGGCCCACGCCTTCAACGTCATGCAAAACCGCATAAGAAGTTTTGTGGAGGATCGAACCCAGATGTTGGGGGCAATTGCCCACGATCTGGGAACTCCCATAACCCGCCTCAGGTTGCGTGCTGAATTTGTTGAAGACAAAGGCGTGCGCGAAAAAATGTTGCGCGACCTCGATGATATGCAGCAAATGGTTGCCTCAACTCTGGCATTTATTCGTGAAGAATCAGCCTCCGAACCAAGGGCAATTGTTGATCTTGGTTCTTTGTTGGCTCGCGTATGTGACGATATTCAAGACGCGGGTGCCGAAGTGGATCTGGTAGAGGCCCCTCGGGGGATTTTGCTGGAATGCGGCCCTATTGGTCTGCGTCGTGCGCTGGGTAATTTAATTGACAATGCAGCTAAATACGGAAAACGAGCCACGGTTTCGCTGATTGGTGAAGTCGAAATGGTGCGAATATTTATCGAAGATGATGGTCCGGGAATTCCCGAGACGCGTCAGAGCGATGTATTTCAGCCATTTCGCCGTTTGGATGATTCTCGCAACCAGAACATTGCCGGCACTGGGCTGGGCCTTGCGATTGCCCGCACCATCGTGCGGTCCCATG
Source organism: uncultured Devosia sp. (assembly GCA_964569865.1). GTDB lineage: Bacteria > Pseudomonadota > Alphaproteobacteria > Rhizobiales > Devosiaceae > DROE01. The sequence continues at coordinate 34,709 of CAZMVQ010000012.1, read as the reverse complement.
GTGGTGATATTCGTATCAGCAATCGCAGGGAAGGTGGCTTGCGTGTTGAGCTTCGCCTGCCGGTTTCTGAGCAGACCTCGCAAATGCAGGCGTCAGCCAAATCCACTGCAAAAACAAAATCTACTGCACAAATATTGACTGGCGGTAATTCACCGGAAAACAAGAATACTTCTGCGGAAGAACTGAACGAAAGTGGAGCTGTAATTATCAATCAGCGCACCCATCCATATGGTGCTGTCGGTTTTGGAGCAGTGGCGTCTGTTAATACCAGTGCTGAATTTGAACGAGCGCAAACTTCAACCGGTGGTGGGAATTCTGTTAAGCGCTTGCCGGGTTTTTCAGTATTTGCTTCAGTGGTAGCCAGCATAAAAGGGCTGATCACAACTTCTGAACACTATAAGCGGGCTGGTCGAAAGACCGGCCGTTAATTTTTTTTTGAGGGCCATTATTTTTGGTCAAATTGGGAGGACAATTGAATGGAAAATGCATTAGGGATCTGGGGGCCACAAGCAACGCTTATGGCCATCACTGCTTCCTTCACCATCCTTGGCATGGTTATGTTGATTTTAGCCATGTTCATGGGACGGCGCTGGAAGCCTAGCTATGCTTTTGAGTTTGCCTTTATCGGCGTAATGATCGGGTTGGTGTTTTATGCTGATTGGTCTTCGGTAAATACCTACACAGCTTATCAGCAAGACTTAAATGCTGAAGAAAGAAGGGTTGCAGGCAATTATAACGGTGAGGGCGATGATGCCTTTGACCGGGTAATTACTGTTATCGCTTTTCAATGGGGTTTTGCCTTTATCAACGAGGAAAACGAAATCGCCAGAAACGCAGCCGTTGTTGCACCTGGTGAGAAGGTTCTGTTCAAGGTTGTTTCCAACGACGTGATCCATGGTTTCAATATTCCGGTGGCGCAGATTACCGCCGAAATTGACCCTGATGAAAAAAGAGAATTGTGGATTAGAGCGCCGGATGAACCGGGCAAATACTTAATCCAGTGTGTAAACTATTGTGGTGTCGGCCACACGCAAATGAAGGCGTGGCTGGTTGTACAGGCGGATGCCGCAGGTGCTGAAATGGGGGAAAACTCAAATGACAACGCATGAAGATAGCGCAACAATGCGCGCGGGTAATAAAGCCCACTGGAAGCCGGAAAATCTTGTCGGCACCATGTCGATTAAGGAATTGTTGTTTTCCAACGACTATCGCCATATAGCCTTAAAGGGCATATTTACCGCCCTTATAATGCTGGCGGTTGGCGGTACATTTGCCATGATATTCCGTGCCGAACTTGCGGTGCCGGATGTGCAAATGCTTGGTGCCAAAGTCTATATGACACTGATGACCTTGCATGGCATGGTTATGGTGTTTGGGTTTCTCATCCCAATAGTCGTTTCAATCTGTTACTATTTGATGCCAAAGATTTTGGGCACAGAGCGGCTTTATTGGGCCGGGGCTGCCCAATGGAGTTATTGGATTTTGATTGTGGCGGCAGTGCTGCTGGTGATCGGGCGTCCGGATTTTACATGGACAGCATACGCTCCCATGTCCTTTAGAACCGGAAACTCTTTGATCTGGATGGGGCATCTGGCAATATTCTTGGTAGCTGTATCAGAATTTCTGGCTGGTGCTGTTTTGGTTCGCAATGCCCTTTCAGGCAAAGGCGGCTGGAAAAACACTCCGCTAATTGCCTGGGCAACTGGCACCGTTGGCGTTTTATTTATGGCCTCTACCTTTCCTTTGGCCTTTATCGGCCTTGGTCTGCTTGGTGATGGTCTAGAACTTACAGCGTTCTTTGATCCCTCAAGAGGGGGCAGCGTAAAATTCTTCCTTTACGTTTTCTGGACCTATGGTCACCCGGCTGTTTATCTGCCGTTTGTGCCTGCAATTGCCATTATCTACACATTGATGCCAAGATTTCTTGGATTCCCCATGTGGAGCTATTGGTCAGGTGTTGTAGCCTTTATCTTGCTTGCAGTTGGTGCCATGCCTATTGGCCCACATCACTTTCAGCCTCTATTCACGGTATCGGGGCCCTATGAGCGATTTGTGCAGTTTTTGACGTTGCTGGTATTCATACCCAGTGTGCTGCACGTGTTTAACTGGATAGCAACTCTGTTTATGAAGCCAATACCGGCATCAGCCAGGCGAGCGATACCGTTCAAATTTATGATCCTGTCGATTGCCTTCATTGTTTATGGCGGAGCAACGGCGTTTCTTAATGCCCAGATCGCTCCGGATAGTGACTTTATCCATAATACCTATTGGATACCTGCTCACTTCCACGCCATGTTCGTTGGCTTTGTGGCTCAGATGGCTATTGCCGGATTTTATTATCTGTATCCGTATTTCACGGGTCGAATGTATAATCAGTTCTTGGGTAATACCCACTTCTGGTTGTGGCAGGTTGGGTTGTTTACGCAGATAACCGGCATGTTTGTCGCTGGATACCTGTATTTCCCACGTTGGGTCTATGATTATCTGGACATTCCGGGATGGGCTGGTTCACAGATGTTTATTTCCATGGGCGGATATTTGGTCGGCCTTGGGTTTATTGTCTTTGTAATAAATCTGGCTTGGAGCGCACGTTATGGAAAACCGGCAGCGGATGATCCATGGCCTGTGGAACATGATGATAAAACGGCAGCAGCTGCCGCACCAGCAGAATAAGGAGGATAGATTATGATTAGAATTTTTGTTCTGACTGGCATAATTGGTGGCCTCGCCATTACTTATCTGTCGGTATTTGCACTTGGACCAACTTCCCAACTTCCTCCGTCAGAAAGCCTTCTGACGGGGTACCGGGCGGACGGGTACGTGCCGCAATCGTTTAATCTTCTTCAAGATGAATCGGTTGATCACGATACCTTTGAAGTTCCTGAACAGGATGCGGTTGAATTGGCCAAGGCAGAAGCTGCCATGGGTGATATGGCGGGCATGGATATGGGTGGTGGAGACGCCCCCATGGTAATGGCTGAAGGTGAAACTATGGGGGCAACGGAAGAAGCCCCTATGGTAATGGCTGAAGGTGAAAC
>CAZMVQ010000012.1:0-31571 GCA_964569865.1 uncultured Devosia sp. | reverse complement strand
GTGAAACTATGGGGGCAACGGAAGAAGCCCCTATGGTAATGGCTGAAGGTGAAACCATGGGAGCCACAGAAGAGGCCCCGATGGTAATGGCTGAAGGTGAAACCATGGGAGCCACAGAAGAGGCCCCGATGGTAATGGCTGAAGGTGAAACCATGGGAGCCACAGAAGAAGACCCTCACGATGAAGATGAAGTCAAAGTAGTTGGTGGTTTGAAAATTACCAACGAAGGTGACTTCGATCGTGAAATTGACCTGCGCATGAATGAATGGGGTTTTTCCGACATGGATATTGAAGTCGTTAAAGGCGAACGTATTCGCTTTAACGTCACCAATGACGGAGAAATTCTGCACGAATTCATGGTTATGGAAATGTCTGCAATGCAGGCGGTTAACTATCGGGTCAACCGGGCTGACTGGTCCCTGTTGGAGCACGAAGCGCTTTACGAAAAAGCGTTGGTTCTTCCAGATGGTGATTTTTCATTCATCCTTGAAGTGGCGGAAGATGGAGCCTGGATGTTCATGTGCATGCTACCTTATCACATGGAAATGGGCATGATGGGCCAGATGGCAACAGCCGGAAACGCCATGACCATGTAGAAATGGCTGACAAGTTGGCGACTGGTCTCAACGAAATATTTGGCCGGTCGCCATTGTCTCCTGAAGGGTTCAGTCCCTGAAAAACTCGCATCGGGACATCTGCCCCGCTGCATCCTTTGTTGAAAGGTTTGATTATGAGTGATGTAACCACCCGGCCCAGCGTTCGTGGTTTAAGAATTTCAGACTATTTGGCTTTGCTAAAACCCAGGGTCATGTCCCTGGTTGTGTTCACCGCAGCCATTGGTTTAGCTGCTGCTCCCGGTTCCTTAAGCCCAGCAGCCATGGTTGCGGTGATTTTTCTTATCGCTGTCGGGGGCGGGGCATCAGGCTCGTTGAATATGTGGTGGGATGCGGATATTGATGCAATTATGCGCCGCACTGCAAAAAGACCGGTTCCGGCCGGGCGGATTACGCCAACAGAAGCCAGAAATTTTGGCATAGTTCTTTCGATCTTTTCAGTCGTTGCGTTGGGGCTGGTTTCTAACATTGCTGCTGCTGCTCTGCTTGCTTTCACAATCTTTTTTTATGTGGTGATTTATACAATCTGGCTAAAACGCACTACACCGTGGAATATCGTCATTGGCGGTGCCGCTGGTGCCTTTCCGCCAATGATTGGCTGGGTTGCTGCAACTGGCAGCATAAGTATTGAGGCGGTATTGCTGTTTGGATTGATTTTTATCTGGACACCACCGCATTTCTGGTCCCTTTCACTGTTTATGAATGATGATTATTCGCGGGCAAAAGTGCCAATGCTTACGGTTACCCATGGCCGGGTGGAAACCAGACGCCAGATATTGATCTATACATTTGCACTGGCGGCCATATCTACTTTGTTGGCCTTTACCTCTATTGGTGGCCCGATCTATCTGTTAAGCGCCCTTGTTCTCAACGGTGCCTTTATTATTGGTGCGTTCCGTTTGAAATCGCGCCTTGAAGCTACGGCCAAAGCTGATAATTTCGCAGCGGAGAGAAAGTTTTTCAAGCTTTCACTACTATATTTATTCGTTCTGTTTCTGGCCGTTCTATTTGAAGTGATATTGAGGAAATTTGGGCTTGAAATGCTATTCTGGCCGGTGATTTTTTAGCTTCTAAGGCAGATCAAGAGCATTGTTGCACTAGAAATTATGTGGCTGGTATGAGTTTTACCGCTAATCCTTGATTGACTTATCGACAAAAATTATGCTGTTTCCTTGAATGTGCAATTGCGCATTGCGGTGCAAATGCGCTCAAAATTCTAACAGGGGAGTCTTGCAATGAAATTGGCGGGCAAAAAAGCACTGGTGTTCGGGGGAACATCCGGTATCGGGCTGGCAAGTGTCGATAAGCTTGTGGCAGGGGGCGCCGATGTGGTCGCCATCAGCCGCAATCCCAATAAAGCGCAAAACATTCCTGAAAATGTTGAGCTTGCTACCTGTGATGTGCTTGATCGTGGGGCACTGATCGAGCTGTTTGAAAAGCATGCCCCCTTTGACATTTTGATTAGCGCTGCAACTGGCGGTGGACGTGCTATCGGCCCCTTCCTTGGAATGGATATGGACGGCTATAAGGCTTCGTTTGATAAATTGTGGGGCTATGCAAATGTGGTTCGTTATGGGACTGAACATATGGCCCCGGATGGTGCAATCGTGCTGGTGAGTGGTGCTCCAGCCAGAAAATGCAAGCCGGGTCAGGTCGCACTTTCTTCGGTTGGTGGCTCGGTTGAAGCTCTGGTTCGTTCTTTAGCGCCAGAAATTGCCCCCAGGCGAATAAATGTCATGTCGCCGGGCACAATTGATACCCCAATGATTGGTGCACAGGGCAAAGAGCGTGAAGAATTATACGCCAAAATTGTTCAGGGAAACCTCATCGAAAGGGCAGGCCTGGCGAATGAGGCTGCCAGCGGCATTTTGTTTCTTATCGAAAACGATTTTGTCACCGGCACCACCGTGGATGTTGATGGTGGCTGGCTGTTGTCCTGACCCTAAAAGCATTAAAGCCTATGCAAAACCAATCAAACTCCGGGAACAATAAAACCATGGCCAGCGAGTTTTCATGCTGTGAAGAGTTTTTTCTGATTGCGGGATCGCGCACCACATATGAGCTTAATTGTGATTTGATTTGGGAAATCGGATCAGTCGGCTCCGGTTGGGTATTGGAAGTGCCAAAGGGAACAAAATTTGATATTTCAGTTCCCCGTTGGCTTGAATGGGTGCAAAGTCCCCATGATCGCAGGGTGCTGCTTGGCGCGGTTGTGCATGACGAACTGCTTTTGCGTGGCCAGCATGTGATATTTGCTTCCGGGGAATTTTATCGTGCCATTCGGGCTCGTGAAACCCCCCTGTTAAGGTCATGGATGTTGTTTAGTACAACTTTGATCTGGACTTCTGTCCGGCAGACTTTTTTCCCCAGAGATGAATAGTGAGACTTTAAGGGCAGGCTCCTAATTCAGGCTGAGATTTCTTGCGCCAGAACCATGCCATCCGATATTGCCTGCTTTGCATCCAGTTCCGTCGCTTTTTTTGCACCAGCGATCAGATGGATTTTTATCCCGGCATTTTCCAGCGTGGTTTTTAGTTCGTCATTGCTTTCCTGACCTGCGCAAACCACTATATTATCAACTTCTAACAGCTTTTCCTCGCCGTTGATTTCAATGTGTAAGCCTTTATCATCAAAACTTTTATAGGTGACGCAGCCAAGCATTTTAACGCCCCCGAGGGCCATTTGTGCCTTGTGTATCCAGCCTGTGGTTTGCCCAAGAGAGCGCCCGAATTTTTCGGATCGTTGCAATAGAAAAACTTTTCTGGCCGGTGGTGGCGGTGGAGATGGGTGCTCGGCCAAACCTGAATTTTTAGCGTTGTCATTATTGCCTGAATTTGGATTGTCCCAATTTGGATTGTCCCAATTTAGATTGCCCCAGTTTTGATCAATGCCCCATTTTGTTTTGAAATGTTTGATTTCATCGTTGTGGATTTGCGGTTTTTCAATCAGCAATTGCGCCACGTCAAAACCAATTCCCCCAGCTCCAATAATTGCTACGCTGTTACCGACCTGATCGGGATTATTTATGGCATCAATATAGCTCAGTACTTTTGCATTATCAAAACCCCTGATATCAAGCTTGCGCGCCTTAACTCCGCTAGCCAACACCACAAGATCAAATCCATTTGATAGAATTTCAAGGTTGGCTTTTGTGTTCAGCTTGATGTTTACCCCTGCATTTTTCAGACGGTTGGAGAAATAGCGGATGGTTTCATTAAACTCATACTTTTCAGGGATTTTTCTGGCTAGATTTAATTGCCCCCCGATCTGGTTTTTTGCCTCGAATAGCGTAATCTTGTGGCCGGTTTCTCCCGCTTCGCAGGCAAAACTCATTCCGCCGGGACCGGCTCCGACAACAGCAATATTTAGTGGTGTTTTAGCACCGTTTTTTGTTGCGATTTTTGTTGCGATTTTTGCCGTGATTTTTGGAAATATGGTTTCGTGGCAGGCTCTTGGATTAACCAGACACGAGCAGATTTTCATGGCAAATACATGATCAAGACAGGCCTGATTGCAGGCAATGCAAGTGTTTATTTGATCATCAGCGCCTAAATATGCCTTGCTCATAAAATCGGCATCAGCCAGAAACGGACGCGCCATGGAAACCAGATCCGCATCCCCGGCTGCCAGTATTTTCTCGATTTCGCCAGGCATATTGATGCGATTACAGGCCACCACGGGGATGGAAATATGTTGTTTTATTTCTTTTGTTACCCATGTCCATGCGGCGCGCGGAACCGCCTGCGCAATGGTTGGAACCTTGGCTTCGTGCCAGCCAATTCCGGTATTAATTATTGTTACTCCGGCCTCTTCAATTGCCTTGCCAAGGGCGACAACTTCATCCCAGGTGCTTCCCCCTTCCACAAGATCAATCATGGAAAGCCGGTACATTATGATGAAGTTTTTTCCGGCTTTTTCTCGAGTTTTTTTGACGATTTGCAACGGAAATTTTATTCGGTTTTCAAAACTTCCGCCCCAACTGTCTTTGCGTTGATTGGTGCGGGTGGCAATAAACTGATTGATCAGATAGCCCTCGCTGCCCATGATTTCCACTCCGTCATAACCGGCGCTTTTGGCCCGCATGGCGCAGGATACAAAATCATCAATGGTGCGCTCGATATCGCCCTCGCTCATTTCGCGCGGTACATGGGGGCTGATCGGTGCTTTTATGGGTGAGGGGGCTACTAGATTTGGCGCAAAAGAATAGCGCCCGGTGTGAAGAATTTGTAAAAGAATTTTGCTGTCGTGGCGATGCACTTCGGCTACCACTTTTTGATGAATTGGGATTGAAGAATCGCTGTCAAGGCGTGCAAAACTGCCCGCATGGGCCGGCATTCCTGTGCCCCCTTCAAGGTTGGGCGCAATTCCTCCGGTAACAATCAGGCCAACTCCACCCTTGGCCCGTGCTCCGTAAAATGCCACCAGCCGGTCGCCGTTTTTGTCCACCTCTTCAAGGCCCGTATGCATGGAACCCATGATCACCCGATTTTTCAGGCTGGTGAAACCCAGATCAAGAGGAGAGAATATTTTTGCATAAGTCATTGTTTATCCTCAAAATAGCCTGCGATTTTTCTATCGCCCTTCCACCATTTATAGGCATCGGGATAATCGAACAGCAAGGAGATGGAGTTTATAATCAGCAAAGCCCATAAGGCCATTTGGTATTGCTGGCTGCCCTCTGGACGATAAAAAAGCAAAATCACAATTAATATGCTCCATGGCAACAGATGTGGGAAGGCCATGAGCTTGGAAAATCCCCTCTCCATGATAATGACGATAATATTGGGTGCAATTGCGATAATGGCCAAAATTGCAATCAACATCCCCATAGGCTGATCAATAAAAAACACCATAGCCATGTTTATTGGCGCCAGAACAATCGCCACCCAAAATTGCACCCAAAGCGGTAGTGCGCGGAACGAACTCCATATATCGAAGAACAGCTTCATTTTTGATGGCCCTCTTTGCTTGTTTTATTTACAATGCTGGTTATAGCTTTTGGGTTCAAGCCGAAATTTTGTCGGCAAAATCATAAAACATCATCAAAGCTCGTGCCAATCAGAGGGGGTGCAAAAAATTGATAATCTGTTGCGGTGAGGCATTGATTGATTTTTTGCCGGTTAAAACTGTTGATGGTGCTAGCGCCTTTCAACCCCATACCGGCGGGTCGATTTATAATGTGGCGATTGCTATCGGACGTTTGGGAAGAGATGTCAGCTATTTAGGCGGAATTTCCAAGGATTTTTTTGGCCAGATGCTGCTGAAGGGAATGAAAGCCAGCAATGTTGACTTAGGATTAGTGGCGATTTCAGATCGGGCAACTACGCTGGCTTTTGTAAAACTTGTTGATGGTCAGGCCCAATATGCCTTTGTTGATGAGGGCTCGGCCGGTCGAATGATTGTGCCGGAACAATTTCCCGACCTGCCTGAAAGCGCAACGGCAATGCATTTTGGCTCATTTTCTCTTATTAATGATCCGGGCGCCTCTACCTATGAAATGCTGGCCCAAAACAACGCAAAAAACCTGCTGATTTCCATTGACCCAAATATTCGCCCTTCACTGGTTAATGATAAAGTGCAATATTTACAACGGCTTGAGCGCATGATCGCATTGGCAGACATAATTAAAATCAGCGATGAGGATTTGCGCTGGATTAATTCGGGGGTGGATGAAGCTCTGGTTGATGAAGAAAATATTGCCAAAAAATGGATTGAGCAAGGGGCTAAACTGGTCATCATTACCAGGGGCAAAGACGGGGCCAGTGCATGGACATCCAACCACAAGGTTTTTCAACCGGCCATAAAAGCCAATTTTTGCGATAGCGTCGGGGCAGGGGATACATTTAGCGCCGGAATTTTGGCTGCCCTTGACGCTAAACAATTGCTGAACAAGTCAAAACTGGCCAAAATTTCGCTCAACGACCTTGAGCACGCCATGAAATTTGCAGCCAGCGCAGCAGCAATTACCGTCTCCAGAGCAGGGGCAAATCCTCCATGGAAGGACGAGTTATAAAAGAAGCGAGCTTTAATATTTTTTGTTCCGCTATCCTGTTTAGAACCAAAAAACTATTCAATTCGCTTTCCGGTTTTGGCATCGAACATATGCAGATGTTTATCGGCAAAATTCAAGTTCATAAGGGAACCTTCTTTAAAAGTTTTAATTCCGCTAAGGCGCACAACAAATCCGGTATCGGAGATTTTTGCCTCACCTTTTCCAAGCGTGCAATGCACAAGAGTATCGGCGCCTAGTTGCTCGACTACGCTGATTTTGACCTCAATCCCGTTTTCCTTGCCCTTGGCCAAGGTTACATGTTCGGGCCGGATGCCAAGAGTGATTTCTTGACCGCTATACTGTTTTTTTCCCTTGGATAATTTGACAGTGCCACCCTCAGGCAGCACGATGCTGTTCCCCTCATCGTCCAGTCGGCCATTGATAAGATTCATTGAAGGCGAGCCGATAAATCCGGCAACAAATACGGTTTGGGGCTTTTCATAAATCTCGATCGGGGTGCCCAATTGCTCAACCACCCCGTTGTTCAAGACGGCGAGACGATGCCCAAGGGTCATAGCTTCGACCTGATCATGGGTCACGTAAACGCTGGTAATGCCAAGGTTTTCCTGGAGTTTTTTGATTTCCAACCGCATCTGCACGCGCAGTTTGGCATCAAGGTTGGATAAAGGTTCGTCAAACAAAAATACCGCAGGTTGACGCACGATCGCCCGCCCCATGGCCACTCTTTGGCGTTGACCACCGCTCAACTGACGCGGCGAGCGCTCCAGATAGTCTTCGATTTCAAGAATTTTTGCCGCTTCATGCACCCGCGCTTCAATTTCGGCTTTTGGGATTTTCTTGATTTTTAGACCATAGGCCATGTTCTGATAAACGCTCATATGCGGATAAAGCGCATAATTTTGGAACACCATGGCGATATCGCGCTCTGATGGTTCAAGCTTGTTAACAACTTCGCCCTTAATGGAAATTTCACCGCCCGAGATGGTTTCCAGCCCTGCAATCATTCTGAGCAATGTTGATTTTCCGCAACCTGACGGGCCGACAATAACAACAAATTCGCCATCATTTATCTGCCAGTCGACGCCTTTAATAACTTCGACATCGCCATAGGATTTTCTAACATTGCTAAGCAGAACTTGAGCCATTTTTTTTCCAGTCAGTTTATTTTTCGGTTTCGGTCAGTCCGCGCACAAACAGCCTTTGCATTGCAATTACCACCGCTACGGGGGGCAGCATGGCCAATAACGAGGTCATCATAATCAGGTTCCATTGCGGAGCTTGTTCGGCGGCCTCGAGCATTTGCTTGATGCCCATCACCACGGTCACCATAGATCTGTCGGTGGTAATCAATAAGGGCCACAAATACTGGTTCCAGCCATAAATAAACATGATTACAAAAAGAGCAGCGATATTGGTGCGCGACAGGGGCAATAAGATATCCCAGAAAAACCGCAAAGGCCCCGCTCCATCCACCCGTGCAGCTTCCAGCATTTCGTCCGGCATGGTCAAAAACACCTGCCGGAACAAAAATGTAGCTGTGGCCGAAGCAATAAGCGGAATTGACAATCCCCAATAGGAATTGAGCAAGCCAAGATTTGCCACCACTTCAAACGTGGGCAGAATGCGCACTTCGACCGGCAACATAAGGGTGATAAAAATCATCCAGAAAAATGCCATGCGGAATGGAAATTTGAAATAAACAATGGCAAAGGCCGATATCAGCGATATTGCAATTTTACCAAACGTAATCATCAGCGCAACAATGAGGGAGTTCATCATCATCATGCCAACGGGAATTCCTCCCGCTCCGGCAATGCCATTAACAAAAACTTCTTTTAAGTTGATAAAAAACTGGTTCCCCGGAAGCAGGGGCAGGGGAACTTGCACCATGCGGGCAGCTTCATGGCTGGCAGCAACAAATGTCACCCAGATTGGAAACGCCACCAGTAATATTCCCAGAATCAGCGTCAGATGCGCGATAAAGGTAAGGATCGGTCGATGTTCGGTCATGTATATTCAACCTTCTTTTCGATATAGCGGAACTGAATCACCGTCAGAACAATAACAATTGCCATCAGAATAACTGACTGCGCCGCCGATCCACCAAGGTCCAGCCCGACAAAACCGTCATAGAAAACCTTATAGACCAGAATTTCGGTTGCTTTGGCAGGGCCACCCTGAGTAATTGCATGCACAACCCCGAACGTATCAAAAAATGCATAAACCACGTTGACCACCAGCAAAAAGAATGTGGTTGGTGTGATTAGGGGAAAAATTATTGAGAAAAACCGCTTTACCGGTCCGGCTCCATCAATGGCCGCTGCTTCGATCAATGATTTGGGTATGGACTGCATCGCGGCGATAAAAAACAAGAAATTATAGGCAACTTGCTTCCATGCCGAGGCGACCACTACTAAAAACATTGCCTCATTGCCATTTAGTTTATGATTCCACTCATATCCAATGGCTTTGAGCGCATAAACAAAAATACCAAGCGTTGGATCAAACATAAATACCCACAGGGCACCGGCAATCACCGGCGCTACCGCATAAGGCCAGATAAGCATAGTGCGATAGGCCAAAGCGCCTTTGATTACCCGGTCCGCCATGGCAGCTAAAATCAAAGCGGTACTCATTGCAATAAATGCCACGGAGAATGAAAACATTGCAGTGCGCTGGAATGAGTTTAGGTAAATTCTATCACTGACTAGATTCTCAAAATTTTCAAACCAGACAAATTCGGAACTCAACCCAAAAGCATCCTCTATTAATAAGGATTGATAAAGGGCCTGACTGGCTGGCCAGATGAAAAACACCAGAGTAACGATTATCTGCGGCGCCAGCAGCAGATAGGGCAGAACCGAAGTGCCAAAATGTACCCGTTTAAGCATTGTGCTCTTTCACCGTTGCAAGAATTCACCATTGCAGGGATTTAAAAAAATCAAACCCCAAAATCTGCAAACAAAGTAATTGTCAAAATCAAATATTGTAAAGATAAAAATCCCGGCCACCAGAAGTGTCAATTGATATTGCCAATTGACTTTGCAATGGCCGGGATCGTCTTATTTAAAAGGAGCTATCTCCTGAGAACTAGCTTCTATTTGTTGGCACGCTCGAATTTGGCCAGCAATTCATTGCCACGCTCAACCGCATCATCAAGAGCCTGATCGGCAGTTTTAGTACCAGCCCAGATTTCTTCCATTTCTTCGTTGATGATATCACGGATCTGAACAAAGTTACCAAACCTCAAGCCACGTGAGTTAGCTGTTGGTGTGTTTAAACTAAGCTGTTTAATGGCCACATCGGTGCCAGGATTTGCTTCATAAAAACCCTCTGACTGCGATAATTCATAGCCAGCTGTGGTTATAGGAACATACCCGGTTTCCTGACCCCACCATGACTGGACTTCAGCCGAAGACAAGAAGTTCAGGAATTTGGCAACTCCCACATACTCTTCTTGTTCTGCACCACGAAGTACCCAAAGGGTAGCGCCACCAATGATTGAGTTTTGTGGAGCTGCAGCTGCATCTGTATCAAGTGGCAGCATTGCCTGACTAAATTCAAAGTCAGCCTGGGCAACCATGGAACCATAATAGGCTGATGAATTCATCCACATGCCACATTCCCCGTTGGTGAACATGGAAAGACTGTCACCACGGCGTCCGCCATATTTGAACAAGTCATCTTTTGACCATTCGTAGATTGTGTTCAGGCGGTTTTTCAACGCATCTGTATTAAATGTCAGTCTGGTTTCCAGACCGGCATAGCCGTTTTCAAGGGTTCCGATTGGAGCATCGGTCCATGCGCTGAAGTTTTCAATCATAACCCAGGATTGCCAACCAAACGAGAAGCCACAATCATATCCGGCAGCCACTAGTTTTTCTGAAGCGGTTTTCATTTCGTCCCATGTTGTGGGAGGTGCATCAACACCAGCTTCGGTGAATGCATCCTGATTATACCACAAAACAGGGGTTGAGCTGTTAAACGGCATGGAGAGCAAATCCCCATCCACTGTTTCATAATAAGAAACCACAGCAGGAAGGTAGTCGGAAATATCAAACGGTTCGCCCGCATCAGCCATCAGTTCTGAAATTGGATAAACAGCGCCTTCAGCCGCCATCATTGTTGCGGTGCCAACTTCGAAAACCTGCACAATGTGGGGTTGGGCGTTGGCGCGGAAGGCAGCAACGGCCGCCGTCATGGTTTCTGTGTAGTTGCCTTTAAAGGTAGGCATGACAACATATTCGGATTGTGATTCGTTGAACTCGGCAGCGATTCTATCAATCCGCTCCCCGTTCGCTCCGCCCATGGCGTGCCACCACTGAATTTCTGTCTGCGCCTGGGCACTAACACTAAGCCCTCCAAGCGTGGTCAGAGCTACGGCTCCAAGCAAAAAATTCTTGAGTTTCATCAGTTCTTCTCCCTGTTATATATGCAACTCGCGTTTTACGTGTAATTCGCCTGGCCCTAAAATCTAGGGAGCGAAACTATTTGGCTAATTAAGATTCGCAGGCGAAACCCATTGTATGCTGCAAATTTATCCAAACATTTCTGCTGGATAATCTTCCAGAGTTTACAAATGGCTTTTCGTAGCCACTCCGCTTTCTTAACCTTGGGGAGATTGCGAGCAGGTTTCATTCAGGTCAAGCAAAATTTCGTATTTCTTCGATTCAAGTTCGTTTTGCACTCATCTGGCCGAAAGCCGAGGCAAAAACTTGAATCAAATTGGTATTGAATGCGCTATCAGGCGTATTTGCTTCTTGATCTTGTTTTTTGGAATATTCTTGCAGGGTGATTTGCCTATTGCCGGGGCGATTTATCGTTGAGTTAAGGGCGCCTCCTGCACAGTTACAAACTTTCAGATGTCTTGATATTTAGCGATACGGCGTTTTCCTTATATCTATGTGTGGTTTTCGTTATAAAAGGGCAGGTAACAACTTATATTCAGCGATTTTTGCATGATCACCCGATTGGTATTTACATGTTGTTAGTATATATTAACAGAAGGTAACCTAAAGTGTGCCAAATCTGCAACAAGTGCCAACCATAACATCAACTGAAGCAAAAATTATGGTTTTGGCTGTTGCGTCCATCTCCCATCCCCGTCATGTTCATCAAGCGAATCCATGCATGGGATCGTTTATCGTTCGATGCGTGCCCACAATTTAGAACCAACTGGATGTGATCGCGCTTCGAAAAACACCGGATTTTCCGGTTAATTTTAATGACTGACTTTGGAGGTCAACTATGAAACTCAAGAGCCTAATTCTCGGTTCTGTAGCTGCGGCCGGTCTTGCGACTGCACCGCTTGCTGCTGGAATTGAAGCAACTTTAACTTCTTTGGATGTTTGTGACTCACTGGGCGTTACCGGTCTGACACTTTCTTCCGCTGATAACTGCCTGCAGATTACTGGTGGCGTTAAGTATGAATTCAAATGGGGCGATTATAACGGTAGCGAAATAGTTGTTATGAACTTCGCTCGCAATGCTAGCAACGCAACCATTTCTGATAATGATGCTACTGGTAATGCTGCTGTTGTTGCTGCTAATATTACAGCAGCTATCACTGCCCTAGGAGTTGCTAACACCGCTGCGTCAGCTGCTCAAGCTACTTTTGATGGCGCTCCTACCGCTGCTAATTTAGCTCTCCTTAATACTGCTCTGGCTACTCAGACTGCCGCCGTTGCTACTCTAGCAGCTGCTAATGCTGCTATTGCAGACGCAAACATGGACTGGGATAGCAAAGTTGACGCATGGCTGAAATTTGTTGGCACTGCTGATAGTTCATGGGGTCCTGCCTCTGCAACTATCAAGTTTGACTGGGATCGTGACACCGACGTTAACAATGATGTTGGCGCTACAACAGAAGTTCTTCGCATTGAAGAAGCCTATGTTTCTATTGGTGATACAACCAAGTTGATGGCTGGCCGTAAAGGTTCCGTTGCTAACACTGGTAACGACAAGCCCCTTAACTGGTTGGGTCTGTTTAATTCATCAAGCGTTGACGCAGGCGTTGGTTACTCTGTTACAATGCCAACTGGCGGTGACGTAATTCAGGTCGAAGCTGATATGGGTAATGGCGTTACCATCAAAGGTGGCCTTGAAAACCTTAACGGAACTGGCGCAACAGCCGGAACCGCTGTTGGTGTTCTTGAGTTCACTGGTAACGGTGTTGATGCTAACGTAACAGTTCTTGCTGGTGGCATCCTTGATGGAACCATCGAAAACTGGGCAATTCAGGCTGGCATGACCGCTACTTTGGACATGATCACTCTGGTTGGCGCATTTGCTGCTGACAATGCTAATTACTGGAACGTTCTTGGTTCAGCTTCTTTGAACTACGATATGTTTACACTGGCCCTTTCCGGTGAAGCAACTTCTGGTAATGAAATTGGCTTCGGTGCTTCTGCTTCTGCTGAAGTTTCAACTGGTGTTACCATCAATGCTGGCTTCCGCTGGTTTGATACAGACACAACTGCTGCAAGCACTGAAAGCTATCAGGCTGCTATTCAGTTGGTTGCCGCTGTTACCGAAACAGTTACAATCACCGGCGAAGTCGGCATTAACGGAAACAACTATGTTCCTACTGCTCTAAGTGTTGCTTACGGTTCAGGCACACTGGCTTGGGCTCCAGGTGGCGGATTTACTTCTTCCGTCGGTGGCAGATTTGATGCCAATGGCGCTTACTCGCTTACTTTCAAAGCTGCAAAAGACTTCGAATAAACCTTACAGGTTTTATTTGGTGGAAAGGCCCGGCAAATTGCCGGGCCTTTTCTTTTTTGCCCATGTAGTTTGTGTTATTGTGATCACATGACCCGATTTTAAAAAATGTTGAGTTGAAAAAATGATCTTTTCTATTATCGCCGACCTGATTGATACATATTGGATATTTTTAAGCGCTGCATTGCTGATCGGCATTGTTACCGGATGGTTTGCTGCTAAAACTGATCAGGAGAGTTCGGGGGAATGATTGCCAGCACCTCCCATGAGCAAAAATCTGATATTCAAGAATTATAAGGATCTGAAAAGATGAACACTATCCCTCAGATTATTGCAGCATCCATTGCTCTGCTTGTGGTATTTTTAATCGGTTGTACGGTTGGCTGGCTCTTGCGCATGGTAATTTTTAAACCCAAACACCAAGAAGCAGCAGATGTTCAAACTCCCTCAGCTGCGCCTGATGCAAAGATAGGCACTTCAACATCAAGGGCTGTTCAATCAAAAGATACTGATGAAAAGGCAAGCACAAAAGCATCCGGGAATTCCGATATTGAAAGCAAACCCTCTACTCTTACAGTGCCCCGCAGTGGAAAAAAAGATGATCTGAAAAAAATCAAGGGTGTGGGGCCAAAGCTTGAAACTACTTTGAACAAGCTTGGCATTTATCATTTTGATCAGATCGCCAGTTGGACCAGTGCCGAAATTGAATGGGTAGATGATTATCTTTCATTCAAAGGGCGAATAGAGCGCGACGATTGGATATCTCAGGCAAAGAAATTCGGTGATATCTAGTGCAGGACACCAATTCTGATACTATTATCCACTGACAATAGCGCGACACCCCGACAGTTTTGAACTGTGCTGAACGAAATCGGCAATTGATCCCACTTCATCATCGTTTGACAATAGGGCAGGTGATCCTTGCCCCTCAATTGCCAATAAAACAGCATCCGAGCGCAGATTTCCCATATATTCGAATGTCGATCTTTCTAACTGGTCGCTTAACTGGGTTCGCATCAACATCATTGCAGCATTATTAAGAGTGGCAAAAAGCGGCCATTGTGGCTCAAACACATCCGAAATTTCAATCCCGTTCAGTTTCGCAATCAGAGCCTTATCAAAAAGAGCGCGATAGCGTCCTGATTTGGAGCGATAAAATGCTCTTTCAATTATCTGGGCAAGTTGCTTTTCATTTGCGTGTGGGTGGTTCAGGGCAAAAATTTTATTGGCGGCAATTAGAAAATGTGTGTGGTTTTTCAGGGCCAGAAGAGTTGTTAGATTATCCCTTAGCCTCACTATTCCCGGTGCATATAGTACCGGTGCAGAATCTATTAATATACTGGCGCAAATCAGGTTGGGATTCAGGCCGCCAAGGGCCATAATTACCCGTCCCCCATGTCCCTGTCCCAGAAAAACCGCCTGCTCAATTCCAAGCATTGCTGCAACATTTATTACATCTTTGGCATCACCGCCGGTTGTGTAGGAAGACTTGTTTGCCCGATCGTCAGAACGACCTCTACCGGCCAGATCAATTAAAACTATTGGCCAATCAGCATCAAAAATAGCGCGAAAACGACCAACAAATCCGGCAAAATCAGCCATATTGCGATAATAGTCGGGTAAGCATATCAGCGGGGCGCGACCATCGTCGAGTTTTCCTGAAACATGATAGGCAATCTTTTCAGCGCCATTTCTGCCGCTGACTTTTTGCACATCAAGCCCGGCAAATTGAGCATAATCATCATCGGGTAGCTTGCGCTTAAACATTATCTGACCGGGCGAAAAGAAACAGGAAGCAATAATTCAATGCTTCCTGCTCTTATCTGGACAAAATGTAAAGTTTCAGGTGCCAATTCGCCTCAATACCTGCGCAATAGTAACATCTGATTGCCCAAGCCGCTCGCGATAAATCATATAATTGGCAACAACGCGTTTTACATATTTTCGGGTTTCCACAAATGGAATTTGCTCGATCCAGACCACGGGATCAACTCCGGGGCTGGTGGGGTTTCCATATGCTCTGATCCACTTATTGACGTTTCCACCTCCCGCATTATAGGCGGCGGCGGCCAAAATAAACGAGCCTTCATAACGGCTTAGCTGTCGTGAAAGATAGGTGGAACCCAAATAGGCGTTATAGGCAGCATCGGTGGTAAGCCGGGAAGGGGAGTATTCAATTCCCAACAGGTTTGCCGTTTCTTTGGCGGTTGCAGGCATGAGCTGCATAACTCCGCGCGCACCGGCCGAAGAGATTGCGTCAATATCAAACCGGCTTTCTTGACGGGCAACTGCATAAATTGCTGCCGGATCGATATTGGCAAGTCGGGCATTGTCCGGAATTCCATCCCGAGGATAGTTGAACAAGTCGAGCGCTACCCCTTTGCGATTGGCAACGCTTGCCATGATTATTGCCAGATTGTGGGCTTTGATTTCTTGAGCCAGCCTTGCGGTTAGCAACATTTCGCCCGGTTCGGATATTTGATAAATCAAGCGGGACAACAATTTTTCAGCCCATTGAGGCTTTCCGTTGGCGGCCAAAAGTCTGACCGCGCGCACCAGTTGGCGCGCATTAAAGGCTTCGACATTCCCCTGCCAGGCAGGCATGGCCCTTATCTCAATTGCTGTATTGCCGAGCCGATAGCGGGACAATTGCCCATAATAGGTGGTTTGATGAAGTGCCGCTCTGGCGAAGGCATTTTGTGCATTTTCCTGATCGCCAAGCTTGCCATAGGCGCGGCCAAGCCAATAATTTGACTGAGAAATTGTTGTTGCCAGAGTGGAAAGGGAGCGCATGCGCTCAAAATGACGCACCGCAGTTTGCGGATCGTTCAAAAATGTTAAGGCGATCCATCCCGCATGAAAATTTGCGTCAACCACTCGCCCCTCGGGGCCGGTATTATAGGCAGCGGCTGCATTGTAAGCGGTCTGATATCGGCCCGCAGCCACCAGTTTTCGCGCTAACAATCGGCGCTCATTCCACCATAGGGAAGAATTGGGCAGGGGCGCGCTCGCTTTATTCAAAGTCTCAACAGCACTGGTCAAACGCCCGGCCCGACGCGCCAGTTGTCCTTGAGAAAAATAAAACAGAGGATGATCCCGATAGGCCGGATCAACCCGATCCAGCAATCTTTGAGCATTGGAAGTTTTTCGTGCCACAGCAACGCGCGCCACTACCAGCGATTTTTGGGCTGGTGAGAGGAAAGACATAATTCTTTCAGCGCCCTTGGCTCTGTCGTTCATCAACAGGTTTACGCTTCGCTTCCAATAATCATCGCGGGTAAATGATCTGCCAAAGCTTGCGCGCACCTCATCCTCTTGTTCGCGGGTGAGGAAGTTAGTGGTCCATATCTGACGGGCAATGCGAAGTCCTCGCTCTGCTTGCCCTTCTGTTGCATAAGCCTTTGCCAGAGCAATCTGCCCGTTGATAGTCCTGGGCATTTCACCCCCCAGCAGGGAAATTACTTCATTATATGGTGCTGCGTTTTCAACCAGAGCAAGCTCCATGCGGGCCTTATAGGTTCTGGTGGTTGCGTATTGGGGGGCATCGGCTGAAAATCGGCTCACACTTTGGGCGTCAATCTCTCCCCCGCCATAATATATCGCTGCCCATTGCACAGCACGTCGTTCCACAGGATCTGAAAATCCGCGCGCCATATTATAAGCTCTGACAAATTCCCCCGCCTCGACAAGCTTCAGAGCATTTGTGAAATTTATTGATCCACGCACTCCCGTCCCATCATTATTCGCGGGTATGGAGTTGGTGATTACTGAGCCAACGTTAGGCGTGGCATTTGCCTGCATAACTGAGGCAAAGGTGAATGACAGGAAGATAGCGCCAATCATCCATATACGCGCGCTAAATTTTTGAACCGTCGAGGAGGAGAAAAGCATTGGGCAGATCCTTAAAACTTTACAAAATCGGAGCCACCCCAAAAAATAAGCCCCGTACTGCCCCCAATATGTCAATCCATGGTGAAGAAACTGTTTCAGTGAACAATAAAATTGCTCTGGTTTTATTTTTTTGATGCCTGAGCATGGCACCAAACGCTATTATTTTTCAAAAATCCGGCATTTTTATGCCTTTACCTGATGACTTTGACCTCTGCATCGGGCAATACCTAGAACCTGATCATAAATTGCATTGTGGCATTTACGATTTGCGCTGATTGCGCGCCGCGCTGTTGCGCTCCAGAAAAAGGAAAGAAAAATGTTTAGCGGTTCATTGCCTGCACTTATTACTCCTTTTGACGGGGAAAATTTTGATAAAAAGGCCTTCGCCGATCTTGTTGAATTTCAGATTGAACAGGGCAGCAACGGGCTTGTTCCCGTTGGAACCACTGGGGAAAGCCCCACCGTTAGCCATGATGAACACCGCCAGATTGTTTCGCTTTGTATTGAAGTGGCGGCGGGCAAGGTTCCGGTGATTGCCGGTGCGGGTTCCAATTCTACAAAAGAAGCCATAGCGTTGGCTCAGTTTGCCTCAGATGCAGGCGCCGATGGGGTTCTGGTTGTATCGCCATATTATAACAAGCCTAATCAGGAAGGTCTTTTTCAGCATTTTAAAGCTGTGGCCGATGCCTGCAAAATTCCTGTGATACTTTACAATATCCCCGGCCGTTCAATTGTTGAGATTGATGTCGAAACCATGCTGCGATTGCGCGATGCATGTCCCAATATTATCGGGGTCAAGGATGCAACGGCCAGCATGTCCCGCGCCAGTATAGATCGCCACGTTCTTGGTGAGGATTTTGTGCAATTGTCCGGTGAGGACATAACGGCACTTGGCTACAATGCCCACGGGGGCAGGGGGTGCATTTCGGTTACCGCCAATGTGGCACCTGCGCTTTGTTCACAGTTTCAGGCCGCATGCGCTGCCAATAAATTTGATGAAGCATTAAAAATTCAAGGGAAACTTATCCCCTTGCATGAAGCCTTGTTTATTGAACCAAATCCGGTTGGGGTTAAATATGCGGTCAGCAGATTGGGGATTTGCAAACCTGATTGCCGTTTGCCCATGGTTGAGCTTACGCAAGAAACAAAAAATACCATTGATGCAGCACTGGTCCATGCCGGCTTGATTTCTGCCGGATTGATTTCTGGATGATGTTATGGCCGCCAGCAAAAAATCAAAAATAAAAGCAAAACCAAAAATTGCCACTGGCCTGATTGCACAAAATCGGCGGGCGCGTTTTGACTATGAAATATTGGAAACTATTGAAGCGGGCATTGTGCTGACGGGAACAGAAGTGCGCTCGCTTCGCAATGGCAAGGCCCAGATTACAGAAAGCTATGCCTCCCCGGAAAATGATGAGCTTTGGCTGATCAACGCCTACATTCCTGAATATGTTCAAGCAAACCAGTTTAATCATCTGGAGAGGCGAAAACGCAAATTGCTGGTTTCAAGAAAGCAGATTGCCAACCTGCAAGGGGCTGTGCAGCGGGCTGGAAATACCATCGTTCCTTTAAGACTGTATTTTAATGATCGCGGACTGGTTAAAATATTGCTTGGTTTGGGCAAGGGTAAGCGCAACGTCGATAAGCGCGAAACGCAAAAAAAGCGCGACTGGCAGCGTGAAAAATCCCGTATTATGAAGAGCCACTATTAAAACATCGCTGCCAGGCGAGCGAAGAGCGAGCCGCCGCCAATGCGGCGCGCCCGCGCAGCCCACGAATTTTTATGAGTTGGCGCGAGTGAGATAATGTCAGCGTGAAAAATCTCGCATTATGAAGAGCCACTATTAAAACATCGCTGCCAGGCGAGCGAAGAGCGAGCCGCCGCCAATGCGGCGCGCCCGCGCAGCCCACGAATTTTTATGAGTTGGCGCGAGTGAGATAATGTTAGCGTGAAAAATCCCGTATTATGAAGAGCCACTATTAAAACAGTGCCATTAAAACAGCGCCTTGATGTGTTTTGCTGAATCAGATGCTTAGCATCTTAGGCAATTATTATTGCGCCCAATTGCCAATTTTGGCGTTTTTTGCGGCTAAAAACATAGCAGTTTCAAACATTTCAGTGGTTAGCAGTCTGGTATTGGTATTGTAGCGCGAGCAATGATAGCTATCGATGAGCACTGAATTATTTCCGAGTTCATGACGCGCTGCGTGGGCAAAAGGGAACGATGCCCGCCGCAAATTCATGGCCGTTAAAAACGCATCATGGGCAATTCGACCCAATGCAAAATATGTGCAGTTTTGTGGCAGGCTCTTGAATGTATCAAGTAAAAACCCGCGACAGTTTTTTACCTCAGCTGCAACCGGCTTGTTTTGTGGGGGCACGCAGCGCACGACATTTACAATTATCGTATCGATCAACTCAAGACCATCATCAGCCCGCCGATCATATTTGCCTTTGCTTAAACCCGCTTTGCCAAGAGTTTGAAAAAGCAAATCTCCCGCATGATCGCCGGTAAATGGTCGCCCGGTACGGTTAGCTCCGCCCATTCCCGGAGCCATGCCGATTATGGCAAGTTTTGCTGTTATATCACCGAAAGCTGAAACAGGCCTGTTGTGCCAGTCAGGATTTTTTATATTTGCTTCATTTCGTAAAGCCACCAGCCGCGGGCACAATTGGCATATTTCTTCGCCGCGACTTTTGGGCATGATAAATTCCGCCAGTTTTATTAAATGCTATTTATTATGCATCTTCAGGACTGGCTTTATCAAGTTCCATCTGGGGGCGGCCAAATTCTTTTACCAGATCAACCACATCGACAAAAAAGTCAGCCTGACGACGTAATTCGTCGGCAATCATGGGTGTTGCGGTGGAAAGTGTTGAAACCACGGTGACTTTCTTGGCCTGTTTTTGCAGTGCCTTGACCAAAGACGTAAAATCTCCATCCCCGGAAAACAATATCATGTGATCGTAGAAGGGGGCTAGCTCCAAGGCTTCGACCGCAATTTCTATATCCATATTACCTTTGATTTTTCTTCTGCCGGCAGCATCGGTAAATTCTTTGGCCGGTTTGGTGATCATGGTGTAGCCATTATAGTCAAGCCAGTCGATAAGCGGGCGAATGGATGAATATTCCTGATCGTCCAGATAGGCTGTAAAATAATAGGCCCTGATGAACCGGCACCTTTTTCTAAAATCTGCCAACAGGCTTCGATAATCAACATCAACGCCTATAGCTTTGGCGGTGGCATAAAGGTTTGCCCCGTCAATAAAAACAACTACTTTATCCAGTGGATCCAGTTCCATCGTTCAGCTCTCCTTGAACAACGCAAAAAATATAGCTTAAATTCGTTTGTTAAATTTCAGCGTTAAAAATACCGTCTAATCGTTAAGTTGATCTACAAATGCGGTGCTTGTTTGTTCAATTACCATATGGAAAAAACATATATCCATATTTAGTGATTATTGTTGATTAGTTCAACGGGACGTATAGGGGGTGTGACTTTATAGTCCAATTTTGGCAATTTTGCCGGGATTGGCTACCATTATTGCTTGTCACTTACCTCACTCTGGTGTATGTAGCGCAAAATTCCCTAAATTCCAAGGAGAGAACGTGGCCCGCGTAACCGTTGAAGACTGCATTAAAAAAGTCGAAAACCGTTTTGACCTTATTCTGATGGCTGCCCATCGCGCTCGTCTTATCGCCAATGGTACAGAGATTACGGTTCCCCGTGATAATGATAAAAACCCAGTTGTTGCCTTGCGCGAAATTGGTGCCGGGACCTTGTCCCCTGAAGATCTTGAAGAAGATTTGATCCATTCATTGCAAAGCTACGTGGAAGTTGATGAGCCAGAAGAAGCTCCGGTCCCCCCGATTGAGGGCGTTCCGGCAGCAGATGAAGCCATTACATTTGATTCGATGAGTGAAGAAGATCTGCTTCGTGGCATCGAGAGCCTCTCGCCCCCCGATCGGCGTGACGATTGATCTGATTTAATTCTGCTCTATAGTCTTAAAGAATTGGCGCCGGTTATAGCCGGCGCTTTTTTTTGTTCCCAATGTTTGAGCAATTGAACTTTTGACGTCGGGATCGTTTTGTTTTGGGATAATTTTAAGCCTATGATGCGCCAATACGAACTTGTTGAAAGGGTTCTAGCCTATAATCCCGGTGCGGATGAGGCGCTGCTTAACCGAGCCTACGTCTATGCCATGAAAAAGCATGGCACTCAAACCAGAGATTCAGGCGATCTTTATTTTGCCCATCCGTTAGAAGTTGCAGCAATCCTCACAGAGATGAAACTGGATGACGCAACGATTGCCGGGGCTTTGCTTCACGACACCATTGAAGATACCGATGCAACCCGCGAAGAAATTGAGGAATTATTTGGTCCCCAGATTGCCGAAGTCGTTGATGGGGTAACCAAGATAGAGCAGCTAAATCTTGTAACCAGAGAAGAAGCTCAGGCAGAAAATTTACGTAAATTGTTGTTGGCAATTTCTCAGGACGTAAGGGTTTTGATTGTCAAACTTGCCGATCGTTTGCACAATATGCGCACCATAGAATTTGTGCCCGAGGAAAAGCGCCGCCGCATAGCTCAGGAAACCATGGATATTTACGCCCCTCTGGCCGGGCGCATGGGCATGCAGGATATGCGCTCCGAATTGGAGGATATTTCGTTTCGGGTACTTCAGCCCGATCATTATGCCATCATTACCAATCGTCTAAAGCACATGGAGGATGAAAATCGTGGGGCAATCGAGGAGATTTCCTCAGAATTGACCCAAAAGCTTGCCGTGGCAGGGATTGATGCACAGGTTTCAGCTAGATTGAAAAACCCTTGGTCAATTTTCAAAAAAATCGAACAACGCGATATAGCTTTGGAACAGCTTTCCGATATTATCGGGTTTCGGGTAATTGTGGAAAATGAAGACGATTGTTATCGCACCCTTGGGGTTGTGCATTCCAACTGGAAAATGGTGCCGGGGCGCTTCAAGGATTATATTTCACTGCCAAAATACAATGATTACCGCTCAATTCATACAACAATTGTCGGCCCCGCAAATCAACGCGCTGAATTGCAGATTAGAACTCGCCAAATGCACTCGGTTGCAGAATATGGTGTGGCTGGCCATGCCTTATATAAGGACAATATTCACGGCAGCTTCAAAAAGCTGGAAAAAGAAAATCAGGCATATAACTGGTTGCGCCAGACTATCGAGCACCTCACCAAGGGCGAAGAAACCGACGAGTTTCTCGAATATACCAAGCTGGAATTGTTTCAGGATCAGGTATTTTGCTTTTCTCCGCAGGGGCGTCTTATCGCGCTGCCTCGCGGTGCCACGCCCATTGATTTTGCCTATGCGGTACATACCGATATTGGCGACACCTGCACTGGCGCAAAAATAAACGGGGTGATTTCTCCTCTTGTTTCAAGATTGCGAAATGGAGACGAGGTGGAAATTATTCGTGATTCCAATCACACACCATCCCCCCATTGGGTAAATATTGCCATAACCGGCAAGGCTCGCGCCGCCATTCGCCGGGCTGTAAGAGTTGAGGAATTAAAACGCGCCAGAACCTTGGGAAAGCAGGTCTTGGGAACATTATTGCAGCGCGAGGGCATTGAAGATGAGGAAATAGGCGCCAAAAAACTGGCCACTCTTGCAGGGTTCAAATCCGTTGATGATTTGATCGAAGCCATTGGAGGTGGACAAATTCAGTCTGAGGACTTGCACGAGCATGTGGAGAAACTCACCGGCAAACGCCGTTCGATGTTCAGGCGCAAAAAAATCACCCTGCCGGTAGCTCAGGAGGCCGATGGCTGGTTTTCTCTTCGTGACAATTCCAATTTCAAATTTCGCATTCCCGGTGGTCAACGGCTTGGAACTAGGGGAAAAGCGGCCCTGTCTCGGCTTGGCTTCAATACGCCGGTGCATATTTCCCCTGAGGGAGTGGTGCCCGGAGATCGCATGGTTGGGATTTTGGATACCGATGGAGTTTTAAGCATATATCCAATCCACTCGGATGCGCTGGAAACCCTTTATAACCAAGATGTTGCGTGGATTGATGTACTCTGGGACGCAAGGCATGCCCACAATCACATGTTTAACGTCTCGGTCTCTATGCTTGCCGCTAATAAACCCGGCATGCTGGCCAATGCCACCGCAACCATTGCCTCCTGTGATGCAAATATTCACAATCTGGTATTGCGGATGATTTCGCCTGAGTTTCATCAGTTGATATTTCAGCTGGAAGTGCGCGACCTTGTGCAATTGACCGAAGCACTTTCCACATTGAAATATTCTGATGGTCTTTCAAAAGTGGGGCGGGCCAGCATCGAGGAAGCGCGGGCAATTTCGCGAATCGATTGGCAAAATCACAATGAAGTTTCATAATATGTCAGCACAAACGACCGGAAAGTTAAGATGAACCTTGCAGATGATCAAAAAAGTAACTCCCTGTCGCAAAAGCAGGTTCTGGACATTTTTGCCAGTTGCGGGGCGATTTTACACGGTCACTTTATTCTGACTTCGGGCCTGCGTTCTGCAACGTATCTGCAAAAAGCTTTGGTTTTTCGTCAACCTGAGAAGGCTCAAATTCTTTGCTCGGCGCTGGCTCAAAAAATTGCTGAGGCCGGGCTTGGTGAAATTTCCCAGATTGTTGCGCCGGCGATGGGCGGAGTTATTCCCGGCTACGAGACGGCTCGTCATCTGGGTCTGCCGGCAATTTTTACTGAAAGGGTAGAGGGGAAGTTTCAACTCCGCCGTGGATTTGAAATTTCACCGGGTGAAAAAGTTATCGTCGTTGATGATATAATCTCCACCGGAATTTCTATCCGTGAATGCATTGCCTGCGTTAGGGAAATGGGGGGGGATGTTGTTGCCGCCGCTTGTTTGATCGACCGCTCGGCGGGGGAAGCGGATATTGGTGTTAAACTGATAAAACTTATTGATTTTAAGGTCAGCGCTTATGCTGAAGATGATCTACCAGCAGAATTGGCAGCGATACCGCCGATTAAGCCCGGTAGTCGCGGATTAGCTTGAGCATGTTAATACTGGCCTGAGAGTTTTTGTGATTATTGGAAGAATTCTATGATTATTGGACTTGGTAATGATATGTGCGAAATCAAGCGCATGGAAGCGACGTTGGACAGGTTTGGTGAACGTTTTACCATGCGCTGTTTCACTGAAATTGAACGAAAAAAATCTGATGCCAGAAAAAACCGTGCGGCTTCTTACGCCAAACGTTTTTCTGCCAAAGAGGCCTGCGCAAAGGCCCTTGGAACCGGACTCTCTCATGGGGTGTTCTGGCGTGATATGGGGGTGGTGAACCTGCCTTCAGGAAAACCCACGATGCGGCTGAGCGGGGGGGCACAAAAAGTGCTTCAGCATATTGTTCCCAACGGATATCAACCCCATATACATGTTTCAATAACCGATGATGGCGGCATGGCTCAGACTTTCGTGATAATTGAGGCTTTACCTATTGCCAAATAATTCACAAGACTTCGGTGGTTGCACACAATATCAACAGTTGACCATAGGGGTTGCCTTGCGTAACCACACTATAATGATCAAATAATTCTGGAGTGCCTGACAATGTCGAGCGAAACAAAACAAAAAGACAAGGAAAAGCCCTCAGAATTGCGAGAAACCATTGTCGTAATCGTTGAAGCGCTGATTATAGCGCTGATATTCCGCAGCTTTTTATATCAGCCATTTTCTATTCCCACCGCCTCGTTGCAACCAAACATGATGATTGGCGATTATTTCGTCGCCTCCAAATTCACATGGGGCTATGGGCGTTATTCATTTCCTCTTGGCATTGCACCGATAAACGATCGGATTTTTGGACGCGAGCCAAATCGCGGCGATATCGCAGTGTTCAAAAATGCTCCAACGGGCGAGGATTATGTCAAAAGAGTTATTGGAATTCCCGGTGATCGCATTCAGATGATCAATGGCCGTTTATTCATTAACGGTGATATGCTTGAGCGTGAAATGGTCGGGCGGGCGACAGATACTGACAGTTTTGGCAATTCTTTGCCGGTGACCCAGTATATGGAGACGCTTCCCAGTGGGGTTTCTTACATGATCAATGAAATTTCCGACAATGGTTCTTTGGATAACACCATTGAATATGCGGTGCCGGAGGGGCATTATTTTATGATGGGTGACAATCGTGATCGCTCTCAGGATAGCCGCATTCTAAGCGCTGTCGGTTATGTTCCCTTTGGCAATCTTATTGGCAAGGCCGAGGCCAGGTTCTTCTCCATGCAGGGTAACACTCCCCCATGGCAAGTATGGCAATGGCCAGCCAAGCTGCGCCTCGATCGCATGTTCCAGTCGGTATATTGATGGTGAATCCAAAGCCAGATTTTTCTAAACTGGAAGATATTCTGCAATATAGTTTTGCCGACAAAGATATTTTGCAGCGCGCGCTAACCCACACCAGCGCAGTCTCCCCCGGCCGTCGGGTGAAAGATTCTTATCAGCGATTAGAATTTTTGGGGGACAGGGTATTGGGTCTGGTGGCGGCGGATTTACTCTTTATGCGCTTGCCTGATGCCAAAGAGGGAGAATTGGCGCGGGCCTTAAACTCCATCGTGCGCAAAGAAGCCTGTGCTGCGGTGGCAATCGAGCTGGGACTTGGCTCATTCGTGCAAATGGATAAAAGCGAAGCGCGCACCGGTGGCAGAGAAAAATCCTCAGTTCTGGCCGATGTCTGCGAAGCCATTATTGGTGCCGTTTATGTGGATGGGGGACATCAAAAATCTTTTGATTTTGTCAAACGCACATTTAGCACCCATATAGCTGCCGCCGATAAGCCGCAGATTGATGCAAAAACCAAATTGCAGGAATGGGCGCAAGGGCGTGGATTTCCCACCCCTCAATATATTGAGGTCGAGCGCACTGGACCGGCCCACAATCCGGTTTTTTCCATTGAGGTGAAAATCGAGGGGTTTGAAACAATATCAGCAGTCGGGCCGTCAAAAAAGGCCGCCGAACAAAGCGTCGCCGAATTGTTTTTGCGCCGTGAAGGACTTTTGGAAACTTAAAAAATGACTGGGATACGAAAGAAATGAGCGATCAAAAGGCATCTGCCGATCAAACCCGCTGTGGTTTTATAGCGCTTGTTGGTGCTCCAAATGCGGGAAAATCAACAATGCTCAACGCGATGGTTGGAACCAAAGTCTCTATCGTGACCCACAAAGCCCAAACCACGAGGGCGCAGATTCGCGGCGTGGTAATTCGCGATCAGGCCCAAATTGTCTTTGTTGATACTCCGGGAATTTTTGCCCCCAAACGGCGCCTTGATCGCGCCATGGTAAAATCTGCATGGACCGGGGCAGGCGATGCGGATTTTATAGCCCTGATCGTAGATGCCCCTAAAGGTGTCACTGCAGAGCTTGATCGACTTTTGGTGGGGCTGGCTAAATCCAAACGCCCCAAGGTATTGGTGTTGAACAAGATTGACAAGATTGCCCGTGAGAAATTGTTGGAAATTTCTTCTGAATTGAACGAGCGCGGCGATTTTGATCGCACCTTCATGCTTTCAGCTTTGAAGGGCAATGGTTTGGATGATTTTGTTGATTGGGCAGCTTCGGCCATTCCTTTGGGCCCATGGCATTTTCCAGAAGAACAATTAAGCGATCTCTCCCTTGCTTTAACGGCAGCCGAAGTCACCCGCGAAAAGATTTTCATGCGGGTTCATGAGGAAATCCCCTATAATATCACCGTTGAAACCGAGCGCTTCAAGGTGCAAAAAAATGGCGATTATAAAATTGATCAGGTGATTTATGTAACCAGAGACGGTCATAAAAAAATCGTTCTGGGCAAAAACGGAGCCTCGATTAAAGCTGTCGGCTCCGAAGCCAGAAAAGACCTGATGGAAATGTTTGACACTAAAGTGCATTTGTTTTTGTTTGTAAAAGTCAGAGAGAACTGGGCTGATGATCCAAACCGTTATCGCGAGATGGGGCTGGAATTTCATGATTGATTTAACGCTCTAACCTGGAAGGCGAAATATGCAATGGAGCGCTGAGGGCCTGATAATCGGGGTTCGCCGCCATGGGGAAACCAGTGTTATTGTTGAAACCATGAGCGCTGATCATGGTCGCCATCTGGGTCTGGTGCGTGGTGGGCGCTCCTCTAAATTGCGCGCTACCCTGCAATCGGGAAACTGGGTGCAATTAAACTGGCGGGCCAGACTTGAAGATCATTTGGGCATCTTTTCCATTGAATTGATCAAACCCCGTGCTGCTGATCTTATTGCCAATCGCTCAAAACTTTATATCAGCCAATTATTGTTTGCCCACCTTCGCTTGCTGCCCGAGCGTGATCCCCATCAAAGGCTGCTGCAATTCACTCTGGAAATTTTAGATAGTGATGTGGATATGTGTGAGCAGGTGCAAATGCTCTCATTATTTGAATTGGCGCTTTTGGATGAGTTGGGATTTGGACTGGATTTGACCTGTTGTGCCATCAGTGGGCAAACCGAAGGTTTGACCCATGTTTCTCCAAAAAGCGGGCGCGCGGTGACTACCATTGCCGCTGGCGATTTTGTTGAGCGATTACTGCCATTGCCCCCGTTTTTTCAATCCAGCCAAAATGCATCGGCCAATCAGGTGCTGGATGCCATGAAGCTGACCGGACATTTTTTGCAACGTCATATCTGGGATGTGCGCGATATTTCCGCTCCCATGCAAAGAGAGCAAATTTTGAACGAGCTACAGGTCATTTAAGGGCATTTAACCCAAGGAATTGGCTCAAAGAACAGTTATAATTGCCCAAATGATTCGCAATTGGTTCTACTTCAAACTGACAAAAAGTGATTCAACTCTAAAGAATTAGCTCAATTTGCTAATCCAAATACTACAAACCACCAAACCGCATCAGGATAATAATGGCCGATATTTTACCTCCAAAAGAAAAGAAAATTCAGATCGTTGATCTGCAAAAAGCTTTGGAAGAGCGCTATTTATCCTATGCCCTGTCCACCATTACTCAACGGGCCTTGCCCGATGTTCGCGATGGCTTAAAACCTGTGCATCGGCGCATCCTCTATGTGATGAATTTGCTAAAACTCAACCCTGATCAGGGCTATAAAAAATCCGCAAAAGTTGTTGGCGATGTTATCGGTGGATTTCACCCCCATGGTGATCAATCGATCTATGACGCGCTGGTACGACTGGCGCAGGATTTTGCCCTGCGTTTTCCGCTGGTCGATGGACAGGGGAATTTTGGCTCCATTGATGGAGATTCAGCGGCCGCCTATCGCTATACCGAAGCAAGAATGACAAGCGTTGCCGCCCGATTGCTGGAGGGGATTGGAGAAAACGCTGTTGATTTTGTACCCACCTACGATGGTCAAACCAAACAACCTTCTGTGTTGCCGGCAAATTTTCCCAACCTTTTGGCCAACGGTTCTTCCGGTATTGCGGTTGGTATGGCCACTTCTGTTCCCCCCCATAATGTTGGGGAACTTTGCGAAGCTGCCTTGCACCTAATTCATAATCCCAACGCCACCACAGATGACTTGATCAAATTTATTCCCGGCCCTGACTTCCCCACTGGCGGAATTTTGGTGGAACCAAAAGCAGAGATTCAAAAAGCCTATGAAACCGGGCGAGGGGGCTTTCGGGTTCGGGCGCGCTGGAACTCTGAAGACGCGGGCCGTGGCACATGGCAGATTGTGATCACCGAAATGGCTTATGGGGTGCAAAAATCCCGTCTGGTCGAAAAAATTGCTGACCTGTTGTTGGCTAAAAAACTCCCCCTGCTAAAAGATGTGCGCGATGAATCTGCCGAAGATATTCGTTTGATACTGGAGCCAAAGTCCCGTTCTGTTGATCCGGTAATTCTGATGGAATCCATGTTCAAGTTAACGGATCTTGAAACCAGATTTTCTTTGAACATGAATGTTCTGGATATGGGCACCACCCCGAAAGTGATGAATCTGGGTGAGGTTTTGCGCGCCTGGTTGCAGCATAGAAAAACCGTTCTTGTTCGCCGTTCCCAATATCGTCTTGATCAGATTGATAACCGCCTTGAGGTATTGTCAGGTTATTTGATTGCCTATTTGAACCTGGATGAAATCATTCGCATTATACGTGAAGAAGATCATCCAAAATCCTTCATGATGCAAAAGTTTGACCTTAGTGAAGGTCAGGCTGAAGCAATTTTGAATATGCGGCTTCGCTCTTTGCGCAAACTTGAAGAAATAGAAATCAAAAGCGAGTTCGATAAACTCAGTGTTGAGAAAAAACACTTACAGGTTCTTTTAGGCTCCGAGCGCCGCCAGTGGGGGGCGATAACAACCCAGGTCACCGAGCTGAGAGACGAGTATGGTCCTAAAAGCAAACTAGGTGCCAGACGCACCAGTTTTGGCGATATGCCCGATAGTGAAGATTTTGATTTTGAAGCCGCAATGATCGAGCGCGAGCCGGTGACAGTTGTTTTGTCGCAAAAGGGTTGGATACGGGCAATTAAAGGTCACAATACAGAAAATTCTGCCCTGCAATTTAAGAGTGGAGACGATTTCAAATTATCCCTTAAAGTTCAAACCACCGACAAGTTGTTAATGCTGACCACCTGTGGGCGTATTTACACTCTCGGGGTCGATAAACTGCCCGGAGGACGCGGTCATGGCGAGCCGGTGCGCATCATGGTGGATATGGAAGAGGGACACGATATTGTTGATATGTTTGAACATGTGGCAGGCACAAAGCGCCTGATTGCTTCAAATCTTGGCAATGGTTTTATTGTTCTTGAAGACGATATGATTGCCAATACTCGCAAGGGCAAAAAAATTCTCAACGTATCAGAACCCAACGAGGCAAGGTTTTGCATTCGTGCGGTAGGGGATCAGGTCGCAACCATTGGTGAAAATCGCAAGCTGTTGGTTTTCCCTATCTCCCAATTGCCTGAAATGGGCCGTGGCAAGGGGGTACGCCTGCAAAAATACAAGGATGGCGGAATTAGCGACGCCATTGTGTTTTACGCTGAAGATGGAATGAGCTGGGTGGATAGCTCTAACCGCACATTTACCCGCTCCATGGAAGATTTGCTCGAATGGATTGGGGATCGCGCAGCAACTGGGCGGGTGCGCCCAACCGGGTTTCCGCGCAACAATAAATTCAAGGGCTGAGTTAAGTCCTGACCCTAGCTATTCGGTTGTTTTTGTTTTTATTCAGAAGCATTAGGGCCGACACTGAACTGGGCATAAAGGGGCAGGTGATCCGATCCCGTTTGCTCCCCGGTGCCAATATTTTGCATAAATACTTCTTCACTGGCCAAAATATGATCAATGGATAAAAACGGTATGGTTTCGCGCCAGCCATCCAGATATAAAAGTTTTGGATAGGTCAGCAGCCCTTGCGAATGTCGAATTAGGCCGGTGTCGTCAGTAAACTTGTTCATGGCGAATGACCAGCCCGTGGAATTAAAATCACCCGCGACCACAACCGGCCCTTCGATTTGATTTATTTCTTTAGTCAGATTTTCCCATTCGCCTTGTTTGCGCTCTGACATAGCATCAATTTTCTCGCCAAAATCAAGCGCGTCATTAAACAGGGGATTGATCTGAATGGGCCAGTTCAGGTGAGTTACCACCATCGTATATTCATTGTTATTTTCGTCTTTTAGGCGGGCGATTATTCTTGCTGCCGGATTGTCAAATTTGCTGGGATCGCTGGCGCAGCGGGTTCCGTCTTCAACGCTGAATTCTGTTTTGGAATAAAGAGCAATGAATGAACGCTTTCGCCCGCCGCAGCGCAAAAAATATGGGTATTTCTCAACAATCCTTGGGTGCAGAGCTTGTTGCTGCTCAATGGGATACTCCTGCAAAGCGATAATGTCCGGGTTTTGTTCGCCAATTATATTGGCCATACGTTTCATATCATAATTCAGACCAAACATATTGTTGCTCATCAGTCTGATTATCGGTTGAGAATTTGCCTCTTTAGGCTCATATAAAATTCCGCGCAATTGCTCTGGAACAACAGTGATTGCTGAAAGTAAAAACCCGATTGCTCCCACCGCCAGAATTTTTGTGCGCCATTCACTTTTGATAAAAATCAAAGCGGAGAAAATCAGCAATGTCAGGGTGCTGATGAATAAAATTATCTGAAAATGATTGAAGGCATCAAATATCGGGTTGGTAAAACCAAAAAACGCCGCAACAGATGCCGTAGACACCCCGATCACTGCCAGTCCCAGACCAAGCCTGAATAAAAATAATATTGCTCTGATCAATTTTTTATCCCCGTTAGGCCCAACTAGAGCATTTTCAGGATAAGTGTACGCGGTTATCCGGTTCGAAAATGCGACAAA